>NZ_JAZEWV010000019.1:0-121930 GCF_036353415.1 Actinacidiphila polyblastidii | reverse complement strand
GGCGGGTCATGAGCGTGCCGTGGACCGTGGTGCTGCCGGTCAAGCCGTTCGCGGTGGGCAAGTCCCGGCTGGCGCTGTGGGCCGGGACCCGGCGGGCGGCGCTGGCCGGGGCGTTCTACGCGGACACGCTGGACGCCGTGCTGGCCGCGGCCACCGTGGGGCTGGTGGTCGTGGTGACCGACGAGCCGCTGGCCGCCGCGCGGGCGGCGGCCAGCGGTGCGCTCCCGCTGGCCGACCGGCCGCGGTCCGGCCTGAACGCCGCCGCCCTGCACGGCGCCTCCTACGCCCGCGCGCTCGCCCCGGCCGCCCCGGTCGCCGTGCTGGCGGCCGACCTGCCCGCGCTGCGCCCCGCGGAGCTGGACCGGGTGCTGACCTCGGCGGCCCGCCACCCGCGGGCCTTCCTGGCCGACCACACGGGCCGCGGCACCACCGTGCTGACCGCGGCGGCCGGGCAGCCGCTGCGCCCGGCCTTCGAGGGGCCCTCGCAGCGCAACCACCGGCTCGGCGGCGCCCAGGAGCTCGCGGGCGTGCACGCGCCCAGCGTCCGGCTGGACGTCGACACCGTGGACGACCTGCGGCTCGCCGAGCAGCTCGGCCTCGGGCCGCACACCGACCGGGCGCTGAGCGTGCCGGGCCCGGGTGTGCGGACCCCGACCGCACCGGCCGGGTTTGGAGGAGCCGACCGCTGAAACGTAAAGTCGGCGCGATACCCGGGGGCGCGACGAAGAGAGCAGCAACGGCATGACGGCGACGACGCAGGACTTTCACGACCCCGCGGCGGCGGATGCCTCCACCACGGACGGCCTCGATCCCGAGGTCGCCGCGGGCCTCGATCCCGGCCTCGACCAGGGCCTCGATCCGGGCCTCGACGACGGCCTGGACGAGCAGGCGGCACCCGCGGCGGACCTCGCCGCGGGTGCCGGCGCCGAGGCCGGTCCCGGCGTGGACCCCGACCGGCTGGCCGTCTGCCTGTCCGTGCTGGCCGAGCTGGACCTGCTGCCGGTCGACCACCCGGACGCCATCGCGGTGCGCCGCGCGACCGCCGGGATCTACCGGACCGTGAAGCAGCGCCGCCGCCAGGAGCGGCGTGCGGCCAAGACCGCCAACGACAAGGCCGTCACCGAGGCCACCGCGACCGGCGCCGCCGACCGCATCGACGACGAGACGCTCGGCATCCAGCTCACCGCCACGGTCAGCACGGAGATCGCCGGCATTCTCCAGCGGCCCCGCTCCTGCTACGTGTGCAAGACCCGGTACACCGAGGTGGACGCCTTCTACCACCAGCTGTGCCCGTCCTGCGCGGCCGAGAACCGGGCCAGGCGCGACGCCCGCACCGACCTCACCGGGCGGCGTGCGCTGCTCACCGGCGGCCGCGCCAAGATCGGCATGTACATCGCGCTGCGGCTGCTGCGTGACGGCGCGCACACCACCGTGACCACGCGCTTCCCGAACGACGCGATCCGGCGCTTCAAGGCGATGCCGGACAGCGCGGACTGGATCCACCGGCTGAAGATCGTCGGGATAGACCTGCGGGACCCGGCGCAGGTGGTGGCGCTGGCCGACTCCGTGGCCGCCGAGGGACCGCTCGACATCCTGATCAACAACGCCGCGCAGACCGTGCGGCGCTCGCCGCGGGCGTACAGCGAACTGATCGCCGCCGAGGCGGCGCCGCTGCCGGCCGGGGAGCTGCCCGCGTCCGAGGTGTTCGGGGCGTTCGGGTCGGGCGCGCAGACGGCCGCCGCCCTGCCGTCGCCGCGCCGCGAGGCGCTCACCGCGCAGGACGTCACGGAGCTGGCGCTGGTCAGCGGGTCCGCGTCGCTCGCCAGGATCGAGGCGGGCACCGCCATCGACGCCGGCGGCCTCGTCCCCGACCTCGACCCCAGCAACACCTGGGTGCAGACGGTCGGCGAGGTCGACCCGATCGAGCTGCTCGAAGTGCAGCTGTGCAATGTGACGGCGCCGTTCGTCCTGGTCAGCAGGTTGCGCCCGGCGATGGCCGCGGCGGCCGCACGCCGCAAGTACGTCGTCAACGTCTCCGCCATGGAGGGGCAGTTCAGCCGCGGCTACAAGGGCCCCGGCCACCCGCACACCAACATGGCCAAGGCCGCGCTGAACATGCTCACCCGCACCAGCGCGCAGGAGATGCTCGAGACCGACGGCATCCTGATGACCGCGGTCGACACCGGGTGGATCACCGACGAGCGCCCGCACCCCGACAAGGTCAGGCTCGCCGCGGAGGGCTTCCACGCCCCGCTCGACCTCGTCGACGGCGCGGCACGCGTCTACGACCCGATCGTCCGCGGCGAGAGCGGCGAGGACCTCTTCGGCTGCTTCCTGAAGGACTACGCACCGTCCCCCTGGTGAGGCGTCCCGGGCGCGAGCCCGGTCCCCAGCGGCGCGGGACCCCGCCGGGGCGGCGACCCCGCCGGGACCGCCCCCGCCGGGGCGGCAGTGGGCCGCGGCTCAGCGCGGCGCACACGTGCTGTCGCGCACGACCAGCTCGCTCGCGACCTCCACGCGCGTGCTCTCCGGGCGCTCGCCCGCCAGCATCCGCAGGACCATACGGGCGGCGAGCCCGGCCATCTCCGGCAGCGGAGTGCGGACGGTGGTCAGCCGCGGCGTGACCCAGTCCGCGAAGTCGAGGTCGTCGAAGCCGACGACGCTGAGGTCGTGCGGCACGCGCAGCCCGAGGGCCGCCGCGGCGCGGTAGGTGCTGAGCGCCTGCTGGTCGCTGCCGGCGAAGATCGCGGTGGGCGGCTCGGGCAGCCGCAGCAGGTCGAGGGCGTGGCGGTGGGCGGGTTCGTGGGTGAAGTCCCCGTAGCGGACGAGCGCGGGGTCGAAGGGCAGGCCGGCCTCGTCGAGCGCGGACCGGTAGCCGTCCACCCGGGCGCGGGACGACAGCCGGTGCGGCGGCCCGCCGATGACCGCGATCCTGCGGTGGCCCAGCCGGACCAGATGCCGGGTCGCGGCCAGGCCGCCGGGCCAGTTCGTCGCGCCGACCCACGGCACCCCGGGCGGCGGCTCCTCGACCGGCGCGATCAGGGCGTAGGGGATGCCGAGCCGCCGCAGCTCCTCGTGCTCGCCGTCGGTCAGCTCGGGCACCACGAGGATCGCACCGCGGGTGCCGCGGCCGGCCAGCGAGTCGAGCCAGCGCGCGGCGTGCCGCTCGCGGCCGCGCGCCGCCGAGACGACCATGCCCATGCCGACCTCGTGCAGCGCGTCCTCCGCGCCGCGGATCAGCGCGACCGCCCAGGGGCCGTCCAGCTCGTTGATGACGAAGTCGATCAGGCCGCCGGGGGCGAGCGCGGTGGGCGTGGGCCGGCGCCGGGCGAGGTAGCCGTGCTGCTCCAGCAGCCGCTGCACCTTGGCCCGGGTCCTGGCCGCCACATCGGAGCGGCCGTGCAGCACCTTGGAGACGGTCGGCACGGAGACGCCGGCCTGCCGGGCGATCTCCGCGAGCGTGGGACTGCCGGACGCCCCGGCGGGTGTTCTCGCCGCCCTGGCCGGCGGCTGCGCGGCCGGTGGGTCCGCGCCGCCGCCCGCTCGGGCGCCGTCGTCCGCGCCCGGGGTCGGCCGACCGTTCTGCGCCATGCCCGCTGCCCTCCGCCCGCCGGCGGATCGTCCGCGCCGCCCGGGGCGCAACGTATCGCGAACGGCCGCCGGCTGACGACCGGCCCGCGGGCCGGGGCCGGACGTCAGGGCCGGGGCGCGTGGTGCGTGAGCAGCCGGCCGCGCCGCAGCGGGGGGTTGCTCCAGCGGGCGGTGAGCGTCCCGGTGGCGCGCGAGCAGGTGACGACCAGGTGGTGCGGCGTCTCCAGGAACGCGATGTCGGCGACCAGGGTGTCCTGATCGGTCCACCCCGCGCTCACCGCCGTGGCGGGCCGCTCCCCGCCGCCCTCGTCGACGCTCCAGCCGGCCCCGCCGAACCGCAGGTCCAGCTGCCGCCCGGCCTCCGTCAGGGTCAGCGTCCAGCCGCCGCCCGCTGCGTCGGCGGTGACGGCCGCGCCGGTCAGCTTGGGCCGGTCGGGGTCGGCGTCCCCGCCCGCGCGGGTGAACTCCGCCGCCGACCAGGCCGCGGCGTCGCCGGGCGGCGCGGGGCTGGCGGACAGCGGCGGCACCTGGAGGGCGGCGAGGCGCAGCCGCAGCCGCTCGTCCGCCGCGGCCGCCACGCCCTCCGGGGCGGCGGCGCCGAACGCGGGCAGCAGGTGCCGCCACACCAGGTCGAGCACCTCCTGCATGCCCTTCGTCTCCGAGGCGAGCGCGACCACCGCGTCCTGCTCGGGCAGCACCAGCATGTACTGCCCGTACGCGCCGTCGCCGCGGTAGCCGTGCCGGGACATCCAGAACTGGAAGCCGTAGCCCTGCTGCCAGTCCGGCGCGGCATCGCGGGAGGCGTCGTCGGCGTTCGAGACCTGCGGGCGGGTCGCCTCGGCCACCCAGGAGGCGGGCAGCAGGCGCCGCCCCTCCCAGACGCCGTCCCGCAGGTACAGCTGCCCGAGCCTGGCCACCGCGTCCGTGGTGGTGTAGAGCCCGCTGAACGCCAGGTCGCGGCCGGGCGGGAACTGCTCCCAGTGCGCCTCGGCGATGCCCAGCGGGCCGTACAGCCGGGACCGCAGCCAGTCGGTGAGCCGCTGCCCGGTCACCCGCTGCACGATCGCGGCGAGGGTGTACGTGGCGGGCTGGTTGTACGCGAAGACGGTGCCCGGCTCGCGGTCCGGCGGCAGCAGCAGGAAGCCGCGCACCAGGTTCTCCCGGTCCACCGCGAGCGCCCGCTCGAAGGTATCGGCCACGTGCCCGCTGGCCATCGCCGCCACATGCCGGACCAGGAGCGCCCGGCTGCGCGGATCGGTGACCTCGCCGTCCAGCTCGGGGAAGTAGCGCAGCACCGGGGCGTCCAGGTCGACCAGGCCGTCGCCGACGGCCAGGCCGGCGGCGGTCGTGGTGAAGCTCTTGCTCAGCGAGTAGACCAGCTGCGGCCGGGCGGGTGCGTACGGCGCCCACCAGCCCTCGGCGATCAGCCGGCCGTGGCGCAGGATCATCAGGCTGTGCGGTTCGACGCCGGGCGCGGCCTCCAGCGCGTCGAGGAGGGCGAGGACGCCGTCGGCGTCGACGCCCTCGGCGGACGGCGTGCTGCGCGGCAGGGGCCGCCCGGCGTGGCTGGTCATGCGGGTCCTCCGGAGGATCGGCAGGGGTCCAGTGGAATCGCGGTGACCCGCCGGAGTCAACCCGCCGACGCCCGGCCGGACTCGGCAATCCGGAAGAGGTGGTGAGGCCGCCCCGATCACGACGATGGGGAGGCAACCCGGGCAACCCTCTGGAGGAGACCGATGTCGACTGTGTTCGGTTCGCTGCGGCGCCTCGCGATGGCGCCGTCGCTGGAGGACGTGACGTTCGTCCGGCGGGGCTTCCCTGTCGAGCCGTCCGCGGTCACCGAGGCACTGGAATCCATTCCCCAGTCGGTGATCTGCGGATTCGAGTGGGCCATCGACTCCCGCGACCAGTGGGAGATCGAACGCCGGCTCGCCCTGGTGGAGCCCGTCATGCGCGGCTTCGCCTACGAGGGCGCGACGATGGCACTCACCATCCGCGACGTCATGCACGGGGCGCGTACCCGGGAGTTCCTGCTCGGGCCGGGCCAGCGGCACATCTTCCTGACCTACATCGGCATCGGCTTCGCGATGGCCCGTTTGCCGCGCCGCATGTGGCGAAAGGTGCTGCCCGACCTGAGCGGGTCCCCGTACTTCCCGACCATGAGCTGGCTGGCGGTCGACGGCTACGGTTTCGACCGGGCCTACTTCGACGTCAAGCGCTGGGTCGACCAGCAGTTCGTGCCGGCTCCCTACGCGTGGGCCGGCGACCCCGACTACTTCCTGCGCGCCGTCGACCAGGGCATCGGCCGGGCGCTGTGGTTCATCCACGGCGCCGACTGCCCGGCCGTCGCGGCGCGGGTGGAGGGCTTCGCCGAGCACCGCAAGCGCGACCTGTGGAGCGGTGTCGGCCTGGCCGCGACCTTCGCCGGCGGCGCGGGCCCCGCGGAGCTGGCCGGACTGGTCAAGCTCGCCGGCGAGTTCGGTCCCGAGCTGGCGCTCGGCGCGACCTTCGCGGTCAAGGCACGCGACTACGCGGGGCACATGCCCGCGCACAGCGCCGCGTCCGGCGAGGCGCTGACCGGCGGTCTGGGCGTCAAGGAGACGGTGGAGCTGGCCGACCGCACCGAGGACGCCGCGCTCGACGGCACGGGGGTGCCCGCGTACGAGCTGTGGCGGCAGGCGATTCGCGCGCACTTCGCCGGGGCGGCCGCGCCGGTCGCGGACTGACCGCGCGGTGAAGGCGGATGAGCGGCGCGCACTGGTGGTGCGCGCCGCGCTCGTCGAATTCGGCCAGCGGGGCTACGAGGCCACGTCCACCGTGGCGATAGCCGACCGGGTCGGCGTGTCCCAGCCCTATCTCTTCCGGCTGTTCAAGACCAAGCGCAAGCTGTTCGAGGAGACCGCGGAGTGGGCTCTTCTCGAATTGTGCCGACTTTTCCGCGAGGTGGGTCGAGAATGCGCCACGCATTCGGCCGGCGAGTTCGCCGAGGCGTTCGCGAAGCCGTCCGCTGCGCGCCGTGACCTGATGCGTTTCGAACTCGCCCTGTGCGCGGCGGCGGGCGACCCCGGTTTCGCCGAGGTGGCCCGCCGCCATTTCGCCTCCCTGTGGACGGAGGCGGCCCGCGCGGCCGGCGCCCCCGAACACGAACTGCAGGAGTTCTTCGCCGGCCTGTCGCTGATGATCGTCAGGTCACTGCTTGACGAGTGACGCGGAGTCCTGTGCGATCCCGCCGTCGCCGACCGGCTGCGGCCGGCGTACCGCCAGCGCAGCGCCCGCCGCCAGCACGCTCGCCGCCGCCAGGCCCTGCCATCCGTGGTGGTAGCCGTCGACCGTGGCGCTCACCGAGTGGGGCGTGCCGAGGATGCCGACGAGGACCGCGACGCCCAGCACCGAGCCGAGTTGGCGGGCCATGGTGAGGATGCCGGAGCCGGTGGCGAAGCGCTGCGGCGGCAGGGCGATCGCTCCCGCGGCGGTCAGCGTGGGCAGCGTCAGCCCGACGCCGACGCCGCCGATCAGGAAGCCGGGCAGCAGGTCGCTCGCGTAGTGGTGGGCGGCGCCGGCGTTCAGCGACCAGTACAGCACCCCGGAGCCGAAGACGAGGTTGCCCACCGCGGAGACCGGGCCGGCGCCGAACCGTTTGATCAGCGCCCCGGAGGCGGCCGCCAGCGGCGGCACCATCAGCGGTCCCGGCGCCATCGCCAGGCCGGTGCGCAGCGCCGAGTAGCCCCAGACGTTCTGCAGCCACAGCGCGGAGGACAGGATCATGCCGGCGAAGGCCAGCGCGAACAGCAGGGTCGCCAGACTCGCGGTGCTGAACCGGGAGATGCGCAGGATCGCCATCTCCACCATCGGCGCCGGGTGGCGCCGGGACTGCGCCAGGAAGGCCACCAGCAGCACGCCCGTGGCCGCGAAGCTGCCGACCACCCGCCCGCTGCTCCAGCCCCAGTCGTTGCCCTGCACCAGGCCGAGGGAGAGCGCGCCGACGGCGAAGGTGAGCAGTGCGGCGCCGAGCAGGTCGGGGCCGGGGCCGGAGGCGTCGGGCTTGAGCCGGGGCAGCACCCGGAAGCCGACCGCCAGCGCCAGGACGCCGATCGGCACGTTGATGACGAACACCCAGCGCCAGCTGGCCTGCACGAGCAGGCCGCCGAGCACCGGGCCGAGGGCCGCGGCGACCGCGCCGACCGCGCTCCACGCCCGCACCATCGCGGGCCGCTTGGCCGCCGGGGTGACGGCGAGCATCAGCGCGAGCGAGGTCGGCAGCAGGACCGCCGCGCCGGCCGCCTGGGCGACCCGTGCGGCGACCAGCACCGGCACGTTGCCCGCGGCGGCGCACAGCGCGGAGCCGACGGTGAACAGGCCGAGGCCCAGCAGGAATCCGGACCGCTGGCCGTGCCGGTCGGCGAGCCGGCCCGCGACCACCAGCAGCGAGGCGAAGACGATGGCGTACGCGTTGAGGATCCAGGACAGCGAGCCGAGCGAGGCGCCGTGGAAATCCCGTCCGACGTCCGGGAGCGCCACGTTCACGACGAAGAGGTCGACATTGGACACGAACACGGCCACGAACACCGTGGCCAGTACGGCAACCGAGTGATTCGGCCTTGCCGTATTCGTATTTCCCGTGGGTACCATGGAACTCAGGCTAGCGGCAGGGTAATTGGAAACTCAATCACGCCCTTGTCCTCTGCTCGGCAATTTGGGAGTAGTGTCCGGGCGGCTTCAACTGGGACCATTATGTGGGGAATTGTTTCCCTTGTGCCACCGAGGAGGAGGCGAACGTGACCAGTGCACTGCGCAGCTTGAGGCGGCGCATATTGACTCCGGCGGATTCTCAGACATCCAGTGCCGTCCGCGGATTCAACGAGAAGACCCCGGAGTCGACCGAACTGCTCGAAACGGTCGGCAAGATGTTCCTGCGCGGGTACGCATACGCCGTGGAGTGCGGCGTGCCGGCCGAGGCGGAGGAGAACCTGGAGCAGCTCCCTGACCGCTTCCGCGGCTTCGCCTACGAGGGCGCGGGGATGGGCTTCGCCATGCGCGACGGCCTGCCCGGCGGCCGCCACGACTTCGTCGAGCGGTTCGTGCAGGGCCGCGGTGGCGACCACATCTACATGGTGTACGTCGGCGTGGGCTGGGCGATGGCCAGGCTGCCGCGGTTCCGCTGGCCGCTGGTCGACGTCAAGGACCCGCTGCTGCGCTGGCTGGTGCTGGACGGATACGGCTTCCACCAGGCCTACTTCAAGACCAAGAAGTACGTGCACCAGCAGTACCGCGAGGCGGCGTTCCCCTGGCCGTCCGACGGCCCGCGCTGGTACGCCGACCGCTGCATCGACCAGGGCATCGGGCGGGCCATGTGGTTCGTCGCGGGCACCGACCCGGACCTGGTCGGCGACATGATCGACGCGTTCCCCGAGGACCGCCACGGCGACCTGTGGAGCGGCGCCGGGCTCGCGATCACCTACGCGGGCGGCGTCACCGAGCAGGAGATCCTGCAGTTCAAGGAGCGCGCCGGCGTCCACCTGGCGCAGGTCGCGCAGGCCAGCACGTTCGCCGTGACCGCGCGGGTGGAGTCCGGGACCCTCGTCCCGCACAGCGACCTCGCGGCCAAGATCCTCACCGGGGTGCCCGGCCAGCAGGCCGCCGCGGTCAGCGCGGCCTCCAGGCCGACGCCGCCCTACGACAAGGAGGAGGTGCCGTCCTACGAGGTGTGGCGCACCACCATCGCCCGGCAGCTGGTGCCGGTGGACCTGGACACCGTTGAGGAATCCGGCCAGGCCGGCAAGGGAGGCCAGCGGTGAGCACTCTCACCAGCGGTCCGCCCCGCAAGGGACTCAGGCCGCCGGGCCCCGGCCGGCAGCACGCGCTGTCGCTGCTCTGGCGGATGAACAAGAACCGGATCGAGGTGATCGCGGAGGCCGCCAAGCTCTACGGCGACGCCACCCGCATCCCCCTCGGACCCAAGACGCTGTACCTCTTCAACCACCCCGACCACGCCAAGTACGTGCTGGCCGACAACCCGCTCAACTTCCACAAGGGCATCGGCCTGCAGCACGCCCGCAAGGTGATCGGCGACGGCCTGCTGACCAGTGAGGGCGACCGCTGGAAGTCCCAGCGCAAGACGATCCAGCCGGTCTTCAACGCCAAGCGGATCAACGCACAGCTCGGCGCCGTCGCCGACGAGGCCGACAACCTGGTCAAGCGGCTCCGCACGCACATCGGGCAGGGCCCGGTGGACGTCCGCTCGCTGATGACGGACCTGACCCTCGGGGTGCTCGGCCGCACCCTGCTCGCCGCCGACCTGAGCGAGTACGAGTCGCTCGGCGAGGACTTCGAGGCCGTGCAGAACCAGGCCATGTTCGAGATGATGACGCTCAACGCGGTGCCCACCTGGACGCCGCTGCCGATGCAGAACCGCTTCCGCAAGGCGCGCAGGAACCTCATGGACGTCGTCGCGCGGCTCAGCGCCGAGCGGCGCGCGCACCCCACGCCCGACGGCGACGACGTGGTGTCCCGGCTCATCCAGTCCACCGAGCGGGAGACCGACCGGGTCCGCGCGCTGGGCAGCATGCGCGACGACCTGATGACGCTGCTGCTGGCCGGCCACGAGACCACCGCCTCCACCCTCAGCTGGGCGTTCTACCTGGTCGACAAGCACCCCGAGGTCGCCGAGCGGCTGCACAAGGAGGCCGTCGAGGTGCTCGGCGACGGCCCGATGTCGCTGGCCGACCTGCACAAGCTCACGTACACCACGCAGGTCCTCGAAGAGGTCATGCGGTTGTACCCGGCGGTGTGGCTGCTGCCCAGGATCGCGCAGGAGGAGGACGAGATCGGCGGCTACCACGTGCCGGCCGGCGCGGACGTGCTGATCTGCCCGTACACCCTGCAGCGGCACCCGGACTTCTGGGAGGACCCGGACCGGTTCGACCCCGAGCGGTTCGCGCCGGGCCGCGCCTCGGGGCGGGCGCGGTACGCGTACATCCCGTTCGGCGCGGGACCGCGGTTCTGCGTCGGCAACACGCTGGGCATGATGGAGGCGACCGTCGTGCTGGCGACGGTGGCGCGGGATCTGCGGCTGTCCGCGGGCCCGCACTTCGAGGCCTTCGGCGAGCCGATGCTGACGCTGCGGATCCGCGGCGGGCTGCCGATGACGGTGAAGGCCGCCGGCTGACCGCCGCACACACCACAACGGGTGGGCCTGACCGGGATTCCCGGTCAGGCCCACCCGTCCTTTGTGGTCCTCGCCGCGCCCGTCAGGCGGCGTGCGGCAGGATGCGGTGGAAGCGGCCGCCGTGGTAGAGCAGCGCCTCGCTTCCGGTGCCGTGGCCCAGGTCGAGGACCGAGCCGAGGAAGATGGAGTGGTCGCCGCCGTCGTACACGGCGGTCAGCCGGCACTCCACCCAGGCCAGCGCGCCCGCCAGGACGGGTGCGCCGGTGCACGGCCCGGGGGACGAGTCGACCGCGGAGAACTCCTGCTCGCCGCGGGGCCGGGAGTGGCTGGCGAAGTACTTCGCCACGTGCTCCTGGTCCGAGGAGAGCACCGAGACCGCGAACACGCCCTCGGCGAGGATCGCGTCGTGGATCGCCGCCTTGCGCTCCACGCACACCAGCGCCAAGGGCGGACTGAGCGACACCGAGGTGAAGGAGTTCGCGGTCATCCCCATCGGGGTGTCACCGCTCGCCGTCACCACGGTGATGCCGGTGGCGAAGGTCCCGAAGACCGTCCTCAGGGTGTCCCGGTCGTGCTCGATCTCCTCGGCCCCGCCGGCCAGGGGCGAACCCCCGGCCGGCGCCGCACTGACGAACTCGTCAGCACTGGTCATGCGATCAGCTCCCCGTGTGGGCGGCGGCCAGGGCCTCCGACCGCCCGTTGCCCGCCGCCGCCGCGGCGGCGCCGGTGGCGTACGGGGCGAGCGCGGCGACCAGCGCCTCCGGCACCTTGGAGGGCCGGGTGTCGCTGTTCGGGCCGCGCATGCACGCCACCCGCTGCCGGCCGCGGGCGACGAGGTCCTCCGCGCCGCCCTCCCTGACCCGTACGTAGTCGAAGGCGAAGCCGATCTGGGTCTGCGTCAGGTCCTCCAGGCGCATCCGGATCGACAGCTCGTCGAAGGCGGTGATCTCCGCCAGGAACTCGCACTCGCACTTCAGGGTGAAGAGCTTGAGGTCGTCCCGGATGTCCGCCAGCACCGCCGGCGCCTTCTCCAGCAGGAACATCTCACGGCACCGGCCCTGCCACCGCAGGTAGTTGACGTAGTAGACGTTGCCGACCAGGTTGGTCTCCTCGAATCCGACGAGGTGCCGGATCTCGTAGTAGGCCTGGGGCATCACACACTCCCTTCCACACACAACGCGAACACCACCGGGTCGTCGACCGACCGCAGCGAGGTGACGAACGTGGCGACGGTGGCGTCTCCCGACCGCAGCAGCACCCAGCGGTCGTCCCGTGCGCCGCCCGCGGCGACCAGGTCGACCCGGGCGTGCCCGGTCTTGCGCAGGCACTCGATCGCGCCCCACACCCGGGTGGCGGCGATGTCCCGCGATTCACCGCTCTCCGTCGCGAGCAGACCGGCCAGCGCGGCGCCGTCGGCGCCCAGCAGACCCGTCCAGTCCTCCTCCGAGCGCTCCTTGACCGGCTCCACGTCGCACCCGGCGGGCAGCGGCCCGGCGACCGCCAGGGTCACCCCGGCCCCGTGCGAGACGGAGATCTGCGCGCTGTCGGTCTCCGGCTTGCCGTCCGGCCGGTAGCGCACCTCCACCGCGGAGCCCAGCGCGGTGCCGACGGCCGCCGCGGCGTGCCGGCGGCGCGCCGCGACACCCTCGGCCGGCTCGTCGCCGTCCTCGCGGACCCCGATCCGCAGCTCCTGCGGCAGCAGCCACTCCGAGCGGCGCTGCAGGAACGGGCCGAGCAGCGTGGGAACCCACGGCCCCGAGCCGTCCTGCTTGCGGACCGCCTGCAGCCGCAGCCCCACCCAGCGCTCGAGCAGAGCGCCGTCGGAGTCACGGATGTCGAGGTCGTACAGGTACGTGTCGCCGTCCCGCGAACGCTCGGTGGCGTGCAGCACGACCTGCTCCAGCTGCCCCGCGGCCGTCGGGTCGGCCAGTTCCAGCCGCTCGATGCCGGCCGGCAGCAGGGTGGCGTCCGGCACGCAGCACTGCAGCGAGTGCATCATCGCGTCCCGGGTGCCGGGGTCGGCGAGCACCAGCTCACCGGGGTGGAAGGAGCCGAACCACGGGGCCCGCGCGACGTTGGAGATCTCCGCCACACACCCCTTGGCCTGCAACTGCCGGTAGCCCGACAGCCGCTGGAACCTGCCGCCCTGGAAGAGCACAGGACCGTACAGCTCGGCCATCGGGTCGAGCGGCAGCACCGGCGTGGTCTCCACGTCGGCCGACGGTCCCTCCGGACGCGCCGTGTAGTCCAGCACGGCGCTGAAGTGGTCCGCCTGGAAGCCGGTCTCGCTGCTGCGGATGACCACCCGCACGGTCTGCTCGTCGTCGGCGAGCGCGGCGATCCTGATCGTCGTGCTGCCCTCGACGGGCACCACGATCGGCCGCAGGAACTCCACGTCGCGCAGGCTCGGCGCCTCCTTCCTGCCGGTCAGTGCGCCGGCCGTCTGCACCATGGCCTCCATGCCCAGCACGGCGGGGAAGAGCAGGTCCCCGTCGAGCAGGTGGTCGGCCAGGTACGGGTCGTCCTGCGCGGTCAGGTGCGCGTCCACCACGAGTTCGACCCCGGGGTAGTGCACCTGGACCCGCTCCAGGAAGCGCAGGAGCGGCAGCTCCCGCTCCGGCAGCGTCAGCGTCGGCAGCCCCTCGGCCCGGCCCATCACGACGACCGAGGTCGGCGCGTGCGGGTCGGCGAGCAGCTGGTTGAGCACCGCGATGCCGTCGGCCGGCGAGATCGGCGCGATGCCGTCGCGCATCAGCGACTCCAGCACGCCGAGCCGCTCGCCCATGCCGGCGCCCGACCACACCGACCACTCCAGGGCCAGGCAGCGGGTGTCGGGGTAGCGCTCCTGCAGCCGGTGGGTCAGATCGGTCAGCCAGTCGTTGGCGGTGGCGTAGTCGCCCTCGCCGCGCAGGCCGGCCCGGCCGATGATGCTGGCGAAGGTCACCAGCAGCTTCAGCTCGGCAGGGTCGGTGGCGGCGAGCACCGCCTCCAGCCCGGCGATCTTCGGGGCCAGGGTGCGCCGGAACGAGGACTCGTCCAGGCTCGCCAGCCCCTGCGGCTCGTTGCGGCCGGAGCCGTGCAGCACCGCGGTGATCGGGCCGAGCGCCTCACGGGCCGCGCCGACCGCGGCCTTGACCTCGTCCGCGTTGGTCACGTCGGCCCGCAGGTACTCGAAGGAGACCCCGGCCGCCCGCATCCGCTCCAGGTTCATGGCCAGTTCCGGGTCGCGCGCCGGGTCGGAGCGGCCCAGCAGCGCGAGCGCCGCGCCGGTGTCCTGGGCCAGCGACAGGGCGCACTCCGCGGTGATGCCCTTGCCGCCGCCGGTGACGAGCAGCACGTCCGTGCTGTCCAGCGGCAGCGGCCCGGTCTCGTTGACCGGCGGCAGCGGGCGCAGCACCGGCACATGACGCTCACCGGCACCGTCGTAGAACACCTCGCTGAAGCCGACGGTGCCCGCCACGTCCGCGACGACGTCCGCCGACACCTGCCGCAGCCGTTCCGGCGACAGGTCGCCGGCCAGCGGCAGCGAGACGATGGTCGTCGCCACACCGGGGTTCTCCAGGTGCAGGGTCTTGGCCAGTCCGGCCGCGCCCCGCCGGGAGCCCACCGTCACGAACCGCGCGCCGGGCGTGGCCAGGACCGCGCGCACCGCGGAGAGCATCAGCGGCGTGTGCTCCTCGTCGGTGTCCTCCGGCAGCGCCAGCAGCACGCCGTCGCCGAGCTGCGCCCGGCTCAGCTCCGCCAGCAGCGGCTCCGCGAGCGGGTGCCGCTCGGAGGCGAACAGCTGCCAGCTGCCGGAGGCGGAACCCAGCGCGGGCCCGACGGCCGCGGGGACCCGGTCCACCGCGAACGCCCGCACCCACGGGCCCACGCCCGGAGCGGTCAGCTGCACGGCGCTGTCCTGCGCCGTCTCCGTCGCGGCCAGCTCGTCCAGCATCGCGGCGAGTTCCGCGAGGGTGGACGTGGCCATGGCGGAGGTCGCCAGCGGCGCGGTCACCCCCATCTCACGCGAGGTCTGGGCGAGGATCTGGCCGACCGTGATCGAGCTGAGGTGCAGCTCGTCGATCGCGTTGCTCTCGGGACGCACCGCCTCCAGCGGGAGTTCGGCGCGCTCCGCGGCGAGCCGCAGCAGCATCTCCAGGGTGCTCTCACCGGTCTGGGAGCCGGCCGTGGCCTGCTCCGGCGCCGGCTCGGCGGCGACCTGCTTGCGGGCCGGCGCCGACGTCGCCGCGGCGAGGAAGTCGCCCTCGGGCGCCGACTCCGCGGGGCTGGCCAGGAAGCTGAACTCCTTGTCCAGCGGCAGCGGCCGGGTGAACCGGTCGGCGAACAGCGCCTCGGTGCGCACCGGCGCGCCGAGCGCGTACGCCGCCGCCACCGCCTGCAGGGTGCCCTGCAGCGACGGGCTGTCGGTCTCCAGCGAGACCGTCGGGATGTCGGGGCAGATCTCCCCGGCGAGCCCGCGCAGGATCCGCCCGGGGCCGACCTCGAGCAGCAGGTCGACGTCCGTGGCCAGCTCCTCCAGCGCCTCGGCGAACCGCACCGGCTTGAGGACCTGCTGCTCCAGCAGCTCCCGCAGGTCGGTGTCGGCGGGCAGCACGCCGCCGGTCACCGTGGAGGCCACGGTGCGCTCCAGCGGCCCGAACGTCTCGCCGTCCAGGTGGCCGCGCAGCGCGGCGGCCGCCGGGGCGACGGCCTGCGAGTGGAAGGCGTGCGAGACCGCGATCCTGGACACGTCGAGCCCCGCGCCGGCCGCCTTGCGGCTGACCCGGGCGATCGCGGCCACCGGACCGGAGATCACCGTCTGCCGCGGCCCGTTGTAACCGGCGATGACCACCGGCTCCCCGGACAGCAGCGGCACGACGTCCTCCGGCGGCGCGGCGATGCCCGCCATGGTGCCGTCGCTGTCGCTCTCGGCGCTCATCGCGGCGCCCCGGACGGCGGCGGTACGCAGCAGCGTCGCCTCGTCCATCCCGCCGGCCCAGTGCAGCGCGGTCAGCTCGCCGAGGCTGTGCCCGACCGCGCCGATCGCGGTGATGCCCAGCCCGTCGAGCACCCGCAGGCCCGCGACCGAGCCGGTGGCGATCCGCGGCTGGGCCACGGCGGTGTCCACCTGGTCGCCGCCCTGCGGCAGGTCGCTGCTCTCGTACAGCTCCTCGACGGACTCGAACCGGCGGCGGATCGCACCGCCGTCGGAGCGCCGTCCGGCGCCCTGGCCCGGGAAGAGCAGGCCGATCTTCGGCGCCTTGCGGCGGCTGCCGAGGAAGATGCCCTCCCTGGAGTCCAGTGCGGAGCGCGCGCCGCCGTCGAGCAGGGTCAGCAGCCGGTCGAAGCGCTGCGCGGCCTCCTCGGGGCTGCGGGCCACCACCGCGGCGCGGACCTTGCGGCCGCCCAGCTCCTTCTGCAGCGTGGCCGCCAGGTCGCCGAGCTCGGCGAACGACAGCTGCTGGCAGAACTCCGCCAGGTGCGCGACCTGGCCGCGCAGGTCACCGGTGCTCGCCGCGTCAAGCAGCAGGACCTCCGCATCCTGGCGGGACCTGACGAGCCGGCGGGTGACCTTGCCGATCTTCTCGCGAGGCGCGCCGTCGGCGTGCTCCACCACCAGGTGGGCGTTGATGCCGCCGAAGCCCATGGACGAGATGCCCGCCCGGATCGGCGCGCCCTGCGGCCACAGCTCCGCCTTGTCCGGGACCCGCAGCGCCTTGTCCTGCGCGGTGAGCACCGGGTGGTCCTCGACGTGGCTGGTGGCCGGCGGGATCACCTGGTGGCGTACCGCCAGGATCGCCTTGATCAGGCCGGCCACGCCCGCGGCGGCCTTGGTGTGGCCGAAGTTGCCCTTCACCGTGCTGATCGCGGCCTCGACGCCGCCGGCCGCGTTCCGCTCCTCGGTGAACGCCCGCAGCTCGGTCTCGTCGCCGACCGCGGTGCCGGTGCCGTGGCCCTCGATGTAGCGCACGGTGTCGAAGCCGAACCCGGCGGCGGCGTACGCCCGCTGGATGGCCAGTCGGTGACCGCTGGCCTCGGGCCGGGTGATGCCGCCCTTGCCGTCCGAGGAGTAGCCCCAGCCGGCGATGGTGGCGTACCGGAACAGGCCGCGCGCCTTGGCGTCCTCGTCCCGCATCAGGACGAGCATGCCGCAGCCCTCGCCGGGCCAGAAGCCGTTGGAGCCCTTGTCGTAGACCTTCATCTCGCCCTTGGCGAGGGCGCCGGTCTTGGCGAAGCCGATCACCTCGAACGGGTCGATGCTCAGGTCGACGCCGCCGACGATCGCCACGTCCAGCTGGCCGCTGGACAGGGCATTGCACCCGGTGGCCACCGACAGCAGGGACGACGAGCACGCGCCGTCGACGGTGTAGCCGCCGCCCTTGAAGTCGAAGTGGTTGCAGACGCGTCCTGCGATGGTGTTGGCCAGGCCGCCGGCCAGCGAGTCCTCGTCGATCGCCGGGAAGGGGCTCTTGTAGCGCTCCTCCAGCTCCTCCATGAACTCCGCGAGCTGACCGTCGTCCCAGCCCTGCTCGCGCAGCGCGGCGCCGACGGTGCGGCGCACGTACGGCCAGCGCAGCCGCATGATGTTGGCCCGGCTGAACTCGCCGGTCAGCGAGTTGCCGATGACCACGCCGGTGTTGAAGTCGGCCAGGCCGTTCCCCTCGGGGAAGCCGGCGTCCTCCAGCGCGCGGGCGGCGGTCTCCAGCGCCAGCCAGTGGGTGAGGTCGGTGGAGCGGTAGGTGCTGCCCGCGATCCGGTGCTTCACCCGGTCGAAGGAGTAGCCCTCCAGGACCGCCGCCTTCTGGGTGTAGAAGCGGTCCGGAGCCTCCGGGTCGGGGGAGTAGTAGTCCTCGCGGCGCATCCGCACGTCCGGCAGCCGCCGGAAGGCGCGGCGGCCGGCGAGCACGTTCCGCCACAGCTCCTCGGGTCCGTCTGCGTCCGGATAGCGGCAGGCTATGCCCACCACCGCGATCCGTGTTCCCTGCTTGCTCACGCGGCCACCGCCCCCACGTTGTCACCGGACGCCACGGGTGCGGCGACCGTCTTCTTGGCCTGGGACTTCCTGTAGAAGTGGATCCCCCACCACATGAGTCCGCGGATCAGGCAGACCAGGCTGGTGGCGAAGAACAGGGTGTAGACGACGTTGAACTCCATGAGAACCGCGTACATCGTGGCGACACCCGCGCCGAAGATGAACTGGTTACGGCCCTTGGATGGTGTGGTTCCCGGGTCGGTGATCATGTAGTTGGTGAAGAGCACGAAGGCGACACCGGTCATCGGCCCCCAGGCCGAGAAGAGCGCCACGTGCCAGATGCCGTGGCGGATGGCGCCCTCGATCAGGAAGCCGCCCATCCAGCCCATGATCAGCATGACCCGCTTGGTGAGGACGCCGTTGATGACGGTGCCCGCGGTGGCGATGACGATCGGGATCATCACACGCCAGAAGGTGTTCGCCCGCTCGGTGAACTCGTACGGCGGGGCGATGCTCAGCCAGTTGCCGAAGACCAGCAGCGACAGCGTGATGCCGAAGTTCGACGGGTTCATGAAGTGCCGCATCCGGCCGTTGACCGGCGCCTGCAGCGCGTGCTTGCCGGCGACGCCGACGAAGACGCCGAAGATCACCGGCAGCAGCTGGTTGTTGGCGTACAGCAGCATGTTCACCGCGAGCGAGGTGATGTGCGCCGGCAGCAGGAACTCGTAGAGGCCGCGCATGCCGTTGCCCATGAAGCGCGGCGGGCGCTGCTGGGCCCACGAGCTGATCAGCTCGAAGGTGATCTCGATCGTGTAGCCGGAGGCCACCGCGATGAACGGCCACAGCCAGGGCTGCTCGAAGCCGAGGAGGGTGTACCCGAAGGTGTTGAAGATGGAGATGCTGATCGCGAAGTTCCGCAGCGCCAGGTAGCGGGGGTCCCGGTTCTTCTCCCGCTTCGCCTTCGGCGGTGCCGCCCCCGCGGCGTTGGACTCGGCGGGTGTACCGCCCACGGGCTGGTGCAGGACTGTGTCGGTCATCAGCTCGTCATCTCCATCTTCTGATCGCCGTGGTCCATGACCTGGGCGTGGTCGGTCAGCTCGATGCTGTGCTGGCCGGTGGCGAGGTTCAGGGTCTGGGTGTGCTCGGTGCCGCTGGCGTCGCGCCACTGGATCTTGACGTTGCTCGTGCCCATGTACATGCCGAGGCCGAACTGGACGTCGAAGCTGCGGTAGCCGCCGTGGCCGCCGCCGCCGTCGAGGCGGGACACCTGGGTGCCCTCCTTGTTGGTGACCGTGACCGTCGCGTCGTAGGCGGGCGAGCCCATGCCGGCGAGACCCTTGCCGGCGACGGCCATGTCGGCCGACGGGCGGTAGAGCTTGAGGTTCAGGTAGTCGCCCTGCTTGGCCTTGTTGGCGTAGAAGACCGGCGGGCCCCACTGGCGGGCGACGGCGAAGTCCAGCGCGCCGGTGCCGGTGGTGTCGGCGGTCGCGATCGCACGTGTCGGCGTGGGCACGGCGAGGCCGAGCGACTTGCTGATGTTCGCGAACTTGTTGTCCTTGGTGGCGGCGTAGAAGGCGAGCTGGTTGTCGCCCGCCACGTCGTCACCGGGGCCGACGTTCGGCCACATCGCCGGGTTGGACAGCAGGTCGTCGTTGGTCATGGCCATCTCCTGCAGCCACGGCCACCGGTCGATCTTGCCCTTGACGAAGCCGTCGGTCTGGATGATGTCCAGGTTGCCGCTGTTGAGGAAGTCGCCGAACTTCACGTCCCAGCACCAGCCGGTCCAGGCGACGCCGTACTGCTGCGCCTTCTGCTCGAACGGCGCCTTGCCGTCGGCCAGCTGCCTCTTCATGTCGGCCTCGTCCTTGGCCTTGTTGACGAAGAGGAAGTTGCTCTCCACCAGGCCCCAGGGCTCGTCGATGTTGCTGACCATCAGGTCGAAGTTGCCGTTGTGGTTCAGGTCGCCGAAGTCGACGCCCATCCCCTTGAAGGAGCCCTTGCCCAGCACGAAGGACTTCGGGGTCGTCGCGGACCGGGTGCCGGTGGCCTCGGTCAGCCGGATCTTGCCGGGCGTGGACTGGTTGTAGAGCAGGTGGTCGTGGCCGAAGTCGTTGGCGACGTACAGCTCGGGCAGCCCGTCACCGGTGAGGTCGGCGCCGGAGACCGCCAGCGTCCAGCCGGTCGCGATCTGGAAGTTGATCGCCTTGCTGTCCTCGACGTAGGCCGCGGTCGGCTTGTCGCCCGTGGTGCTCTTGACGAAGCGCAGCACGTGGTCGCCGCCGGCGTTCTTCGCACTGGACAGCGAGTCGTTCATGACGACGTTCTTCAGCCCGTGCGTGTCCAGGACGTCGGAGTCCGGGAAGTAGTTGCCCACGACCACGTCCGGGTGGCCGTCACCGTCGAGGTCGCCGACGTAGATGGCGTCGGTGTTCCAGCGCGGCCCGTGGTACTTGCCGTCGGGCGAGGCGGCGGGCACCAGCTCCTGCGGCACGTACGCGGCGTTGGAGACGGTCGTGGCGCTCGCCTTGGCGAGGAACAGGATCGGCGTGCGGCCCCAGTAGCTGACCAGGATGTCCATCCGGCCGTCGCCGTTGTAGTCGCCGGGCGTGCAGTTGGTCGGCGCCATCGTGTCGTCGACCGGCACCGGCGCCGCGTTCAGCACGAACGGGGTGAACCGGTCCTGCGCCCGCGCGGTGGGCGCGTAGGTGACCACCACGTCGTTGGTGCGGGTGTCGACGATGCACAGGCTGTCGGAGATGCCGTGACCGGTCAGGTCGTTCATCGCGACGCTCGCGCCGACCGAGGAGACCCAGGTGCGGATCTTCCAGTACGCCGGGTTGACCTTGCGGACCGTGTTCATCTTCTGGTCGTTGTAGCCCGCCGGCATGGCGATGGGCATTTCCTGGAACTTGTAGTCACCGGCGACGTCGCTGCCGCTCGGTCTGGCGGCGGCCGCGTTGACGCCGAAGAACAGTGCCGTGGCGACGAGCAGCGTCGCGACTCCTGGCACGAGTCGGCGGAAGCGCTGTCGTGGTTCCATCAGGATCTCCTCATCCGTGGACCGGGTGGAATTCCGGAAGTGCTGCTGGAAGGCCGGCGCGTGCCGACTTGTCTGGTGGACCCGCCGGGGCTGGGGATCGGCCCCTGGCGGGTCAGCTGGTGGCGAACTGCCCGGGTTTGCGGCCCTCGCCGGCCGGGCCGCGGTACGCCTGGGCGATGTCGAGGTACCGCTCGGCCTCCGAGCCGGTCGCGGTGAGCGCCAGGTCGTCGCGGTGGCGGCGGCGGGTGATCAGCAGGCAGTAGTCCTCGGCGGGACCGCTGATCCGCTGCTCGGCGTCCTCGGGACCGAAGGCCCAGACGATGCCCGAGGGCGCGGTCAGCTCGAACCGGAACTCCTCTTTCGGCGGCTCGATGCTCCGTGCCAGGTAGCCGAAGTCGCGGGTGCGGGTGCCGAAGAAGGCCAGGTGGCCGATCCGGTCGCTGGGCGTGCGGCTGACGCCCAGGGCGTCACGGATGTCCTGGCCGTGCGCGTAGAGCTCCATCAGCCCGGCCGCGGCGAGCACGCCGACCGGCAGCGGGTTGACCAGCCACGGCACCACGCCGTCCTTCGGCAGCGCGGCGAGCGCCTCGTCGGCGGCCCGCTGCTCGTCCTGCCAGCGCTTGTAGACGGCCGGAATCGTGTCCGCGAGGTACTCGGCCAGCTTCGCGTCCACCGCACCCTGGAAGTCCTTGCGGCCCTCGGTGGCGACCGCCTCGAAGGTCTCGGCATCGGTGGCGGCCAGCCGCGCCATCCCGGCGATGAAGGCCAGGTGGGCGATCTGGTGGGCGACCGTCCAGCCGGGCGCCGGCGTCTGCGTCGTCCACTGCTCGTGGTTCAGATCGGCGAGCAGCGTGTCGAGTTCGGCCGCCTCCGTCGCGAGGTCGGAGTGCACGTCCTGCATTGCAGTCACGTTTCATTCCTTTCTGCTGGCCGTTGCGAGTGCTATTGAATGAGGCGCTTCAAGGCATGGCTGAACCGCGGCGCGATAGAGCGGAACCGCGCCGCCGTCTTCCGGATCCGACGGTGAATCGGCCCGGCCGGCGGGCGGCATCGTCATTTGCCTATAAGGGCAGGCGTCGAAGGCCGGTTGATCTGGTGATTGATTCTGGTGGTGGGGGAACTCGGAGTCTTCTCTGTGCTTGCTTTTGTGCCCTGGTGGGGCGGGGTGGCGCCGATCAGGACGGCTCCCGCGCCGTGGAGAGACCGCAATACGGAAGATGCGGCGGATCTTGGCTGGGCCGAAGGATGGCCTCCATGACGCGCGGATCGAACATGCTCGCGGAGCAGGGCCGCGACGAGGGGGGAAGCCGATCATGACCTTGGCCGGGGACGCAGCCGGCGACGGCCGTGCGGCGCCCCGGGGGCGGAAGGTTCGGCTCCCGTATCTCTCGGTGCCGGAGCGGTCCCGCGGCGCTCTCGACCGGTGGCCGGCCGGCCGCCCGCCGCCCCGCTCGGTACGGCCCGCTCTGTTCGGTCCTTAATTGATGACAGCGTTATTTTCACGCCGTTCTTTGCGGCGCTCAGCCGGGTCGGGCGGGCTGGTGAAAGTGCATGGAACGTTTTCTGCCGTGCAGACGAGAGGAATTGCGGTGACACCGGAGATTGCAGCGGGCAAAGTAGCGAGAACCGCCACCCTTGAAGCGTTCGCGGACACCATCGTGCCCGGTGCGAAACGCACTCCCGACGACCGGGCCATTGCGGGAGTGGCCGAAGGCGGCGGCGCGGTGACGGCCGGCGCCATTCCGCTGCTGGAGACCGACGCGGGCGGCATGGAACCGATGATGGACGGCCTCGCGGCCGCGCTCGACGCGCACGCGGTGAAGTACCGCGACGACAAGGGGCTGCCGGTCGACGACTCGGTGCCGCCCTTCGTCGCGCTGGAGTCGCCCGACCGGATCGCCCTGCTCTCCGAGCTGCTCGACCCCGAGCACCCCGAGAAGCAGCTGTGGGCCGGTCTGGCGATGTTCTGCAACATGGCCTTCGACACCAACGCCCACATGCACACCGTCGACGCGATCAACAGCGGCCAGCCCGGCCTGCTGACGATCGCCTACCGGCCGCCGGACGCGGACGGGATCTGGCGCTTCCCCAACTCCTCGTACGGCAAGCCGCTGGCGCGGCTGCACCCCGACACCGACCCGATCACCGGGAGCCTGGCGTGACCGCGAGCGAGAGCACCGACGTACTGGTCATCGGCAGCGGCTTCGGCGGCGCGATCACCGCCTACCACCTGGCCGCCGGCGGCGCCCGGGTCACCGTGCTGGAGCGCGGGCCGTGGCTGGAGGCCGACGACTTCGACCACGACTTCAAGTTCGGCTCCTCCACCACCCGCGCCTTCGAGTTCACCATCGGGGACGGGATGAGCACGCTCGGCGGCAACTGCGTCGGCGGCGGCTCCGTGGTGTACTTCGCCGCGATGCCGCGCGCGCCGCGGTTCATCTTCGAGCGGCAGGGCAGCCTCGGGCACCGCCTGTGGCCGTCCGCCATCAACCGCGACGTCCTCGACCCCTGGTACGACCGGGTTGCCGAGGCGCTGCCGGTGACCCTGGGCGACTGGAACACCGCGACCTACGCGGGCGGTCTGTGGGCCGCCGCGTGCAACGCGGCGGGGCACACCGCCAACCCGCTGCCCGCGGCCGTCGACGACGAGCTGTGCACGAACTGCAACTGGATGATGTCCGGCTGCAAGTTCGACGCCAAGCGCTCGCTGCTGCTCAACTACCTGCCGGCCGCGATCGCGGCCGGCGCGGAGATCCGCCCGCTGCACGAGGTGCAGGAGATCTCCCGGCTGGAGGACGGCAGCTACCGGGTCAGCTGGAACCGGGTGCACGACGTCGACTACCGGATGGTGCTGGAGAGCGGCACCATCGACGCGAAGATCGTCGTCGTCGCGGCGGGCGCCCCGGCCACCCCGGTCATCCTGCAGCGCTCGGAGAAGAACCTCGGCACCATGCCGCACGGCGTCGGCCGCTACTTCTCCGGCAACGGCGAGCGGCTGAACACCGCGCTGCTCGACGAGGACAAGGTCCGCGAGCTGCTGGGCCTGTCCACCGCGGAGGAGCTGCCGTACGCCTCCAACCAGATCGGCAAGGGCCCCACCGTGGCGTCCTGGGACTACCTGGACGGCTCGCGGCCGGAGTTCGAGCGCTACTCGCTGGAGCAGCTGTACTTCCCGCCGGGCCTCGGCACCATCCTCGCGCAGGTGCCGGACGCGACCGGGCCGACCTGGTTCGGCGCGGAGAAGAAGAAGCTGGTCGAGCAGTGGCGGTCCTGGCTGACCATCTTCATCATGTCCGAGGACGACAACGAGGGCGTCTTCGGCGCGCCGCCCGCGGTCGGCAGCGCCGACCGCATCTCCCAGCAGATGCTGGGCTTCGGCACCCTGAAGTACCGGCCCACCGAGAACACCTGGCGCGGCTGGAACCTCGCCGACGCCTCGATCAAGAAGATCCTCGAACGCGACGGCCTGGCCCGGGTGATGCCCTGGACCAACGACGTCGTCGGCGCGTACACCGTGCACCCGCTCGCGTCCTGCCGGATCGGCGACGACCCGGCGACCTCGGCCCTGGACGACCGGCACGAACTGCGCGGCCACCCCGGCATCTTCGTGACCGACGGCTCCGCGGTGCCCACCGGCCTCACGGTGAACCCCGCGATGACCATCGCCGCGCTCGCCGAGCGCGCGGTGCCGGGCATCGTCAAGGCGCTGCAGGAACGCGGCGTCGACGTCCGCTACGGCGCGCCCGGTCCGGCCGGTGAGACCAGCGGCCGTCGCGGCACCGCCAAGGTGGCGGCCGCGCTCGCCCGCTGACCGTCCGTCGTCCGCCCGGCGGCGGGGCGCCACGCCCCGCCGCCCACCGCCCGTCGGGGACGGCGGGCGCGCCCCGACTCCCACCAGAGAGGACGTCATGCTTGCGACGATGGTCCGGGTCCGGCTGCGATCGCGGTCGCTCGTCCAGATCCGACGAGTCGCCTCCGTGCCCTTCGACACCCCAGAACCCACCGTGTCGCGGGTTTACCGGGAGGTGGAGCGCGATTTCGGCGTGCTCGCCCCCCCGGTCGCCCTGCACGCCCCCAGCCCGCTCACCCTGTCAGCCGTGTGGCTCATGTTGCGGGAAACCCTGGTCGCTCCCGGCCTCGCCGCGCGGTCGGAAAAAGAGGCAGTGGCAGACGGTATTTCGCGAAACAACAGCTGCCCTTATTGTGTGACGATGCACGGCGCGATGCTGGACGCCCTCGGTGCTGGTTCCGAGGCGGTCGACGTGCGCCGGTGGGCCGAGGTTCACGCGATCAGGGGGGCGTCCGATCAGAATCCACTGCCATTCCCGGAGGACCACGCTCCCGAACTGGTCGCGTCGGCCGTGCTGCTGCACTATCTCAATCGAATGGTGAATGTCTTCCTGGGCGAGGCACCCCTGCCCCCGAAGGCGCCCGTGCAGGCGCTCAAGGTCGTCACGCCGGTCCTCAACTGGCTCCAGCGCTCGGCCGACCGCGACTCCGTGACGCCCGGCACGAGCATGGACCTGCTGCCCGAGGCGCCACTGCCGGCCGACATGTCGTGGACCGGGGGCAACCCGGTGCTGGCCGCCGCGTTCTCCCGGGCAGCCGCCGCGATCGATGCGGCGGGCGAGCGTTCGGTCCCCTCTGACGTGCGGGAACTCGTACTGACCCGGCTCAAGGGCTGGGACGGAAGGCCGCCCGGGATCAGCAGGTCCTGGGTGGAGGAGGACGTCGCCGGGCTGGCGCCCGACGACCGCGCGGCGGGGCGGCTCACGCTGCTCACCGCCTTCGCCTCCTACCAGATCGACGACGGCGTCCTGGACGCCTACCGCACCACCGCACCCACGGACCAGAGCCTGATCGAGACCACCGCCTGGGCGAGCATGGCGGCCGCTCGTGAGGCGGGCTCGTGGATGATCGGCGAGCGATGAAACACCGGGCCGTACACGACCTGGATATGCCCATCAAAGACCGGGTAGGTTACCTGCATTTTGCGCGAGCACATGCGATCTCAAGCAGGCGGAACACATCCAAGACGGGGGAATTCGGATGGAGTTGGCGGCAGAGAAAGCGATCAAGAGGACAATCGGCATCATGTGGAATCGGTACCATGATCCACTGACGCTGGAAGAGCTGGCCGACGAGGCGATCTTCAGCAAGTTCTACTACTCACGACTATTCCGTGATGTCACCGGAATCTCACCGGGCCGTTTCCTGAGCGCCATACGGCTGTACATGGCCAAGCGCCACCTCCTGGAGTCGGCGGCCAGCGTCACTGACATCTCGTACCGGGTCGGATACAACAGCCTCGGCACGTTCACCAGTCGTTTCACCCGCAGCGTCGGCACCTCGCCGGCCCGCTACCGGATTCTCGCCGACTGCGGGATGCCGCCGATCGAACCGAGCAGCGCGGCCTGCCAGGGACAGAAACTGTCCACCGTCACGGGGGATTTACACGCCCCCGAGAGCGACCTGCGGATGCGCATCTACGTCGCGGCGTTCAACACGCCGGTCGTCGAAGGCGTTCCCCAGGCCTGCGACGTCCTGGAGAAACCGGGGCCCTTCCGGCTCGAACTCCCCGACGGCCAGTGGTTCGTGCGGGCGGCGGCGGTCGCGATCGACGACGAGCTCGACCCCCGCCCCCGGCTGCGCCGGCCGCGACTGGTCGGCTCGGCCTGGCCGGTGACCGCCCGCGGCGGCCGGGCCTACGCCTCGGACCTGCAGCTGCGCCCGCTCGGCCCCTTCGACCTCCCGATCCTGCTCGCGCTCCCCGGCCTCGACGGCGGCGCGCTCACCGCGCTGGCGCAGGTCGCCCACTGAACGTGCGCAACCCGGATCAGGCGCGGTACCGCCGGCGAAGGCCGCGCCCGCGCCCGCGCTCCACCCTGCAGGCCGGACGCCCGCGTCACTCCCGACGCGGGCGTCCGGCCTGCCGGGCTGTCAGCCGCCCGCTCGCCCGCAGCCACTCGACGGTGTCGGTCATCGTCTCCAGGACCGGCCGCGGTGCGATGCCGTACGTGGGGGCGTCGTCCGCGATCCGGGCGTCGACCGCGCAGGTGTACACCGCTCCGTACTCGGCCGGGATGTGCCAGGGCCACACCCGCTGGGCGAGGTCGGCCAGCCTGCCGACCGGCAGCATCGCCCGTCCGGGCAGGAACACGGTGGGCAGCCGGCGGCCGGTGGCCTGCCGCAGGGTGGCGACGTACTGGCGGGTGGACACGTTGTGGTGGGGGGCGAAGTAGCGCTCGGCGGCGGGCGGGCCGGTGAGCAGCGCGGTGTGCAGGGCCGCGGCGTCGCGGACGTCGCCGATCGGGTAGCCGCCCAGCGGCCAGATCGGCATCAGGCCGCGCAGCACGTCGCGCACCCGGGACACCTGGTCGCCCAGGTGCGGGTCGTCCGGGCCGAACAGCGCCGGCGGATAGACGATCGTGACCGGTGCGCCCTCGGCCTGGTGCCGGCGGGCGACCTCCTCGGCCTCGGCCTTGGTCGCCATGTAGACGTCCTTGGGCCGGCCGACCGGGGTGTCGACGGTGAGCAGCCCGCCGGGCGGCGGGTAGAGCGAGACGATGCTGGAGACGTGCACGATCCGGCTGACGCCGGCCTCGCGGGCCGCGCCGAGCACCACCTCGGTGCCGAGCCGGTTGACCTCGCGCATCTCCGCGGCGCGCCGGACGTCGAAGGAGTAGACCGACGCCGCGTGCAGCACCGCGTCGGCGCCGCGCAGCGCGGCGAGGACCGAGGCCCGGTCGCGTACGTCGCCTACGGCGGTCTCCACCTGGTCGGGGTCGATGCCGTGGGGCGCCAGCGCCCGCCCGACAGCCGACTTGTCCCGTACCAGAAGGCGTACTCGGCAGCCCTCCCGCAGGAGCGCCGCCACCGTGTGCGAGCCGACGAAGCCGGTCCCGCCCGTCACACACACCAGCATGAGAATTCCTCCCACACATCAGGGGTTCGGGCTCTGTTACGAGTGTCGTTCGCACGGGTTTCCGGGGCTTCTCCCGGAGTGCGGGACCGTGGGCGCATCCTGTGCATTGCGTGCTGTTCGTGACGCGCTTCACGACGTGCGCTCCGCGAACCGCCGCGCGGCGTCAGGAGCCGGCGCTCCACACCGACGCGAGGCCGTGCGGCACCCGGACCGGCAGGTGGACGACGGCGACCGGGGGGCCGGTGAAGTCCGCGGTGTCGACGACCACCAACTCGCTGCGGTCGGTCGCGGCGTCGTACACCAGCGTCAGCAGCCAGCCGTCGCCCTCCGGCGCGCTCGGGCCGCGCGGCACGAACACCGGGGCGCCGCCCTCCCGGCCGGGGCCGAGATCGTGCACGTCGGTGCGCAGGGTGGTCATGTCGTGCCGGACCAGCGAGCGGCCGCCGAGCGCGCCGACGCTGCCGTCCGCCATGCCCACCGTCCAGACCCAGCGGTGCCGGGTGCCGGACCAGCGCTCGTCGATGCACGGGAACTCCTCGACGCCGTCGAAGAGTTGGCGTTCGCTGACCGAGCCGCCGACCCGGTCGATCGTCCAGCGCCACATCGCGGGCGCCGACTCCGAGGGGTGCAGCGGGTCGCGGTCGAAGGCCCGCTCGTGCCGGATCACGTCCACCACGATCTCGCGGCCGCGCTCGTAGGCGTTGACCGGGTGGAAGACGAAGCACGGGTCGATGTCCATCCAGAGCACGTCCGCGTCGCGGCCCTCGCGCGGCAGCACGCCGAGGCGCGCGCCGTGGCCGTCGTCCCATCGGTACGGCACCCGGGAGCCGGCCGCCGCGTCGGCCGCGCTGTAGGTCACCGGCAGGTCGTACAGCACCGCGTGACGGTCCGTCAGGGAGAGCGCGTGCATCATCGGGGTGCCCTTGACCGCGATCGGCTCGGCCCTGCGCACCTTGCCGAAGGCGTCGACGGTCACATAGCTGACGTGGGTCAGCTCGTGGTAGTACGCCACCGCGTGCAGCTCGCCGGTCAGCGGGTCCTGGACCGGGCGGGCGCTGAAGCCGTCGGGCAGCGTGCCGCCGAAGTCGTAGCGGTCGACCGTCTGCAGTTCGGGGCCGAGCCGGTGCGGCAGCACGCCCGCGTCGCCGAGGGCCAGGGTGCGGCCCGCGTGCTGGATGAGCCCGGCGTTGGCGTTGTCGGACAGCCCGTACCGGGGTCCGGGGGTGGGGAGTTCGCCGAGCGCCGCGGTCACCCGGTCGGTGCGCAGCCACCGGTTGCGGTACCACTGCGCCCGTCCGTCGTGCAGGCGCACTCCGTGCACCATCGCGTCGCCGGCGCAGCCGTGGTCGACGGCGGGGTCGTGGCCGCCCAGCGCGTTGGGCCCGATACGGAGGAATCTGCCGTCGAGCTCGCGCGGGAGGGTGCCGGTGACCGCGGGAGCGGTGACCGTGACCTCGTCCGCGACCGGCTGGTACGGCCGGGACAGGAGGTGCGACGTGCTGTGCGTGTCGTAGTCAAGCATCGCTGCCCGTCCTCGCATATCGCTGTTATATAACGCTGTTGTTGTACAGGTTCGCAGTGTCGTGGAATCATGTCAAGCGTGAGCCCACGTCAGATCGACCCAGAACTGAGCGCGCACCTGATAGAGGCCGCTGCCAAGCTGTTGGCGGAGGAGGGGCCCAAGGCCCTGTCCACCCGCCGGCTGGCCGCTGCGGTGGGTACGTCGACCATGGCCGTCTACACCCGCTTCGGCGGCAAGGAGGACCTGGTCAGGGCGATGGTCGGAGAGGGCTTCCGGCTGCTCAACCAGCGGATGACCGAGGTCGGCGAGACCGCGGACTGCGTCGAGGACGTGGTCGCGCTCGGCTGGGCCTACCGGCGCAACGCGCAGGAGCACCGCCACCTGTACGGCGTCATGTTCGGCGGCTCCCAGCTGGGCGGCTTCGCGCTCACCGACGACGACCGCCAGCACGGCCGGTACACCCTGAGCATCCTGGTGCGGGCGATCGAGCGGTGCATGGTCGGCGGCCGCTTCAGGCCCGGCGACTCCCAACTCGTCGCGCACCAGATGTGGATCGCGCTGCACGGCCTGGTCGCGCTGGAGCTCGGCGGTTACCTCATCGACCCGTACAACGCCGACGTCTGCTTCGAGGCGCAGGTCTGCGGCCTGCTGGTGGGTGCGGGCGAGGACCCGGGGGAGGCCGCGATGACCATGAAGCGGGCCCGGGAGCGCAGGTCGGACCCGCCCGGCGCCGAGGGGGCCGGCCCTGCCGCCCCCGCAGCCGAGGAGCCCGGCCCCGACGGGAGCTGACCCGGCCCGGTGGGCCTGCGCCCCGACGCCTCCGCGGCTCGGGAACGCGAACGGCGGGGCGGGCGCCGGGCGCCCACCCCGCCGTCCTGGCGGAGCCGTCTGACCGTCGGTCAGCCGTGCATCAGGTGTTCCAGGGCGCGGTCGGGAACCACATGTAGCCGAAGCGGCCGAGGATGCGCAGCTCCCAGTACGCCAGCGTGAACGCGCCGGCGACGAGGAAGGCCGACGCGGTCACCGTGGCGATCCGCCCCGGACGCGCGCCCAGCCAGCGCGGAACCCGGCCGGCCGTCCCGTAGGACAGCAGCAGGAACAGCAGGCCCATCACCACGATGTTGCCCACCGACTGCAGGGCGAACGCGAGCGCGCCGTAGAACGGGTTGTGGGTCTTCGCCGCGTGCACGAACAGGTTGTGGAACAGCGGGTAGGGCCGGCCGATCAGGAACCCGCCGATGAGCGCGCCCATGACGATCAACGGAGCGTTGGCGAACCGGCGGGAGAGCCCGGCCAGCGGGTCCTTGATGATGCCCGCGGACGCCAGGCCGAGCACCACCATCGCCAGTCCGACGATGCCGAAGGCCACCATGGCCTGCTCGATCCGCGGCGAGATGCCGGTGCCGCTCGCGGTGGAGAACTGCGGCATGCGCTTGCCGACCAGGCCGACGATCGCACCGTAGACGGCCGACACGGTGATCATGCCGACCGCGAGCCAGCCGAGCGGACGGAGCGTCTGCAGCAGCCGCACGCGGCGCGAGTCCTGCTGGCCGACCAGCGGCCCGACCGCACCGAAGGCGGCGATGTTGCAGGCGGTGAAGGAGCCGGCCATGCCGGAGACGAACGCGAAGACCACACCCGAGGCGACGCTGCTGATCGGGGTGTCCTTGGCGTCGCGGCCGAGGATCTTGTCGGCCGAGTTGAAGCCGATGTCGTCGTCGACCAGGTTCGCGGACCACAGGTACGCGATCACCAGGCCGGCGATCAGGCTGAGCGCCAGCAGCAGATACCGCCGGCGGGGAAAGACTCCGGTGACGAACGTGGACGTGGGCTGGGCGGTGATCACCGGCGTTTGGGCGGTGTCGAGATGAGTCACCCTTGTGCCTCCTTGGCCATGGTGTGGGGAAGGGGCAGAGCAGAGCGGAGCAGGTCGTGCGTGTGTGGTCGAGGGCAGGACGCGAGCGAATGCGTGAATGAACAGCCGTCAGCGCACTGCCGTGCCGTCGGGCGTCAACAGGTCCTCGCCGTGGTCCGCGAGGCGGCGGCCGGCACCGGTGCGGGAATCCGGACGCCGCGCGTCATCGCGCGGACGTCGTCGAGCCCGGTGCCCATGATTCGCCCCCGTGTCGCACCTGTGGGTGACACGCCCCGGTGGGGGCGGCGTTGCACATCCTGGAGTGCTCGACGACGCGGCCACTTCTTGCATCTTGCTCTGTGCCGACTGTTTTCGGCCGTTGTGGCGGCCGATGCGACGGCCGGTTCGACGGCCTGTGCGGCGGCCGACGCCGCAGCGGTTCGGCGGCGGTTCGGCGGCGCCGGCTCGGTGGCGGGCGGGCGCCCGGCGGGAGCGGTCAGCGCCCGGCCGGGACGCGGGAGTTCACGGAAGTCGCCTGCCGCCGGAGGAAATCGAAATCCCGCGGGCGGCGCGGCGAGACCGCTCCGCAGAACTCCGAACGCCACGACTCCGTACGATAATCGACCGGCGCGTACGCAAAATCGGAGTCGAACTCCCGCCGCGGTGCGGCGATATCCGCAACATCCAAGTAGTTCGGCCGCGAGATCAAATGCGACGCTGTGACGGCGACAGCTGAATCGGCCGGACGGTCACCCGGCCGACATGCTCGCGGCGGCGTCCGGAATGCGATGCCCGTACCCACGCCAGGAGCCGCGCAGGGCGTCACCGCACGGGACCACTGGGCCGAGCCCGGGTCCCGGGGCGGGGACCGGAGCGCCCGAGGGGTGCGAGGGGCGCGAGGGGCGCGAGGGCGGCACAGTCCGCTGCGCCCGAAAAGTGGGCAACCTCGGAAAAGACCGGCCGCTGACCTGCGGGCTAGCGTCTGATGCCGAGGTGTCACCAGCACCGACCTCGCAGACCGACATCGGACGTTTTCGCATACAAGGAAGGAAACGACATGTCCGGGAGCACAGTCGAGCAAGCCGCCGCGGGTCCGTCCGCGGCGGACCAGGCAGCGGTCGCGGCCTTGACCCAGCAGGTGATCGCCGCCTGGGCGCGCAACGACGCGGACGGCTTCGCCGATCTCTTCGTCGAAGACGGCACCATGATCCTGCCGGGTCTGATCAAACTGGGCCGGGAGGAGATCCGGGGGTATCTGACCGACGCCTTCGCCGGGCCCTACCAGGGCACCCGGGTGACCGGCCGGCCCCTGGGCATCAGATTCCTCAGCCCCGAATCCGGAATCCTCCTCACCCAGGGCGGAGTGCTGGCGCCCGGTGAGACCGAGATATCGGACGCGCAGACGATCCACGCCTCGTGGGTAGTGGTCAAACTCGGCGGCGACTGGCGACTCGCCGCCTATCAGAACAGCCCCGCCCACCAGATGCTGCCGGCCCCCGGCAGCACCGGGCGCTGAGCCGTCCCACCTCCCCGCCCGGCCGCTCCGCGCCCTGAGGACCGCGAGGTTCCCGAGTCCCCCCGGGAACCTCGCGGCTCGCGCGGCCGCCGCCGAACCGGCGACCGCCCCACGTCCCGGCCGACCGGTGTCCGTCCCGGTCGGCCGGTGGTCTTTCCCCCGCCCCCGGCGAATAACGCTTCCTCATTTTCCGGGCGCATGCGCGGCCCCTGCCGACTTCTTTCCATACTCGGCGCATCGCGCCCGCAGGACATCTCCTGGAATGCTCTCGCCGGAAGTGGCCGGCATACGTGCCCGGCGCCGAATAGAAATGCGCGTACATGACATCTAAATCCGGCCGACCGGTTCGGTCCGGCGCGCCCCCGCCGTGCCGCCGCCAGAAGAATGCGCGGCCGCCCGCCCCTGCCGCCGCAAGAACGCGGCGCCCGTCTCCGGGTGCCGCGTGGTGCTCGCTGTCGGGCGGCGCGAGCCGAAGGCGGCCGCACGAGAGGGCAATCTCGAAGAAGCGAACGGGTCGCTGCCGCACTACCCTCACGCGGGTATTGCGTGGCCTATCGTGATTCACGGTGCATACAGGGCATAACGTACGCAAGGAAGAGTGAGGGGAACGCGTGTTCACACCGGTAAGGGCATTCAGCGGATTCTCCGTCGACGACCTGGCCGCGGCGAAGGAGTTCTACGGCGGTGTGCTGGGACTCGCCGTGGTCGACGGCAAGGGAGGCGCCAGCCTGCGGCTCCCCGGCGGCACCGAGGCCTGGCTCTACCCGAAAGGCGAGGCCCACCGGCCGGCCGGCTACACCACGCTCGACTTCGTCGTCGAGGACATCGACGCGGCGGTCGACGAACTGACGCGCAGGGGTGTCCGGTTCGAGCGGTACGAGAACGGCCCGCCACAGGACGCGAAGGGCATCATGCGGGGAATCGCCGCCGGCATGGGCCCCGACATCGCCTGGTTCAAGGACCCCGCGGGCAACATCCTCGCGGTGCTCATGCAGGGCGAGGACTGAACGGCGCTCCGCGCCGTGAAGGCTCCTCGCGGTGAAGGCCGCCGCGATGAAGGCTTCTCGCCCCGACATACGGGCGAGGGTGTCGCGTGTGTGGATGTGTGTCCGAGGGGGGACTTGAACCCCCACGCCCTGTAAAGGGCACTAGCACCTCAAGCTAGCGCGTCTGCCATTCCGCCACCCGGACCGGGTAGGTCTCCGCGGCCTGTCGGGGCCGTGGCGACGAGGTAAACCATAGCAAAGATCCACGCCTGCCCGATCACCGCCCGCGGCAGGCGGCCCTTGGGTCCCGGCGGGGTCCGGGGGGAGGATGGGGGGAGGGATTCCCGAGCGGGGACAACACGAGGAGCCAGGGTGAGCGAGTCGAAGAACGGGACGGTCACGGGCGAGGACGAGGTCGTCGACCTCTGCAGCGAACTGATCCGGATCGACACCAGCAACTACGGCGACCACTCCGGTCCGGGGGAGCGGGCCGCGGCCGAGTACGTCGCGGAGAAGCTGGCCGAGGTGGGACTGGCGCCCGAGATCTTCGAGTCCCGCCAGGGGCGGGCGTCCACCGTGGCCCGGATCGAGGGCGAGGACCGGTCGCGGCCCGCGCTGCTCATCCACGGCCACCTCGACGTGGTGCCGGCCAACGCCGACGACTGGACCCGCCACCCCTTCTCCGGCGAGGTCGCCGACGGATGCGTCTGGGGTCGCGGCGCGGTCGACATGAAGGACATGGACGCGATGACGCTGGCGGTCGTCCGCGACCGGCTGCGCACCGGCCGCAAGCCCCCGCGCGACATCGTGCTGGCCTTCCTCGCCGACGAGGAGGCCGGCGGCGTCTTCGGCGCCCGGCACCTGGTCGACAACCACCGCGGCCTCTTCGACGGCGTCACCGAGGCGATCGGCGAGGTCGGCGGGTTCTCCTTCACCGTCAACGAGAACCTCCGCCTCTACCTGATCGAGACCGCGGAGAAAGGCATGCACTGGATGCGCCTGACCGTGGACGGCACCGCGGGCCACGGCTCGATGACCAACAAGGACAACGCGATCACCGAGCTGTGCGAGGCGGTCGCCCGACTCGGACGGCACGAGTTCCCGGTCCGGGTCACCAAGTCCGTGCGCGGCTTCCTCGACGAACTCTCCGACGCCTTCGGTGTCGAGCTGGACCCGGAGGACATGGAGACCACGCTCGCCAAGCTCGGCGGCGTCGCCCGGATGATCGGCACGACGCTGCGCAACACCGCCGCGCCGACCATGCTCGGCGCCGGCTACAAGGTCAACGTGATCCCCGGCCAGGCCACCGCCCACGTCGACGGGCGCTTCCTGCCCGGCTACGAGGAGGAGTTCCTCGCCGAGCTGGACACCGTGCTCGGCCCGCGGGTCAAGCGCGAGACGCTGCACTCCGACAAGGCGCTGGAGACCGGCTTCGACGGCTCCCTGGTGGAGGCGATGCAGTCCGCCCTCAAGGCCGAGGACCCGATCGCCCGCGCCGTGCCGTACATGCTCTCCGGCGGCACCGACGCCAAGTCCTTCGACGACCTGGGCATCCGCTGCTTCGGGTTCGCCCCGCTGCAGCTGCCGCCGGAGCTGGACTTCGCCGGCATGTTCCACGGCGTGGACGAGCGGGTGCCGGTGGACGGCCTGCGCTTCGGCGTCCGCGTCCTCGACCGCTTCATCGACAACAGCTGAGCGGGCGGATACGCGCCGTTCGTCCGTATGTACCCGTACCGGCACGGTATTTCGCCGGTACGGGTGAATGATCGACTGCGTTCGTAGCTCTTCCTCCGTGCCGTCGTTACGACGGGTGTGGTCCGCGGCTGGGACCACTTTTGTCCCATGAGGAGGAAGAAATGATCAAGAAGGTCGCCGCTGTCGCGGCTGCCACCGGCGGTCTCGTGCTCGCGGGCGCGGGCTTCGCCGTCGCCGACTCCGGCGCGCAGGGTGCCGCCGTCCAGTCCCCGGGCGTGCTGTCGGGCAACCTGATCCAGATCCCCGTGCACGTTCCCGTGAACCTGTGCGGCAACACCGTGAACGTGGTCGGTCTGCTCAACCCCGCTTTCGGCAACACCTGCATCAACGCGTCTGCGTAACCCCCCCGCCGGCCGTCGAACGGCCGGGCCGGGACGGCCCCCGGGCGCTGAGCCGCGCCCCGGGGCCGCTCTCCTTTTCCGGGGACCCGCATCAGGTGGCGGCAGCTCCGGTCGGATCGAAAGCAGGGAAGAAACATGCGACAGGTCGCGAAGAAGGGCCTGCTCACCGCGGTCGCCACGAGCGGAGTGCTCGCGGCGACCGGCGGGATCGCCTACGCCGACGCCTCGGCCGCGGGAGCGGCCGCCGGTTCGCCCGGCGTGGTGGCCGGAAACGCCGTGCAGGTCCCGGTGCATGTGCCGGTCAACGCGTGCGGCAACACGATCGACGTCGTGGGCGTGCTGAACCCGGTGTTCGGCAACGCGTGCGCGAACGTCTCCTCCGGCGGCCACGGCACGGGCGGCGGCGCGACCGCCGGCGGCGCCGCCAAGGGCTCCCCGGGCGTCGGCGCGGGCAACTCCGTCCAGGCCCCCGTGGACGTCCCGGTCAACGCCTGCGGCAACTCCGTGGACGTCGTCGCCCTCCTGAACCCGGCGTTCGGCAACACCTGCGCGAACATCGAGGGCCCCCACCACCCGGGCAGCCCCGGCATCCCGGGCAACCCCGGTTCGCCGGGCATCCCCGGTTCGCCCGGCACCCCGGGCATCCCCGGGACCCCGGGCACCCCCGGAAACCCTGGCACGCCGGGCATGCCCGGAACGCCGGGGACCCCGGGCACCCCCGGGAATCCGGGTATGCCGGGCACCCCAGGTACGCCCGGCACCCCGGGTACGCCCGGCACCCCGGGCACCCCCGGGACCCCGGGCAACCCGGTCACCCCCGGAAACCCCGGCACCCCGGGGACGCACACCCCCGGCAGCGGGACGCCGGTCTCGCACCCGGCGGGCACGCCGACCACCGCCACGCTCGCGCACACCGGCGCGAACGGCATCGGCGGGGCGGCGGCCGCCGCGGGCGCACTGCTGCTCGGCGGCGCGGTGCTGTACCGGCGTGCGGGCGCCGCCCGGCGCTGAGCCGGGACGCGACCGACGCGCGGGGTGACCGCGGGGGCGACCCCGCGGTCACGCCGCGTTCGCGCGGCACCTCACCAGGTGGCCCGGGCCTGGCGGATGATCCGCCGCCGCAGCCGCACCCGCCGGCTGCCGTCCGCGTAGAGGCGCACGCGGTCCAGCTCCCAGTGCCTGTACTCGGCTTCCTCGGTCAGCAAGCGTGCCGCTTCCTTGCGCGAGACCCCACGCGGCACGTACATCTCTCTGAATTCGTATTCCGGCATCGCTATCTATTGTGCGGGCAACGCCCCGGTGCGGATAGCGTTCCCCTCATGTCTGATGACGTGCAGCCCGCGGCGGCCGAGGTCCGTGCCGCAGTCGAGGCGGTCAAGGCCGCGCTCGACCTCCACCTCGAAGCGATCGAGAACCGTACGGGGGAGAACGATCCCGCCGTCTTCGCGGCGTTCGAGGCGCTGGCCTCGTCCGCCGAGGCGTATGACGAGTTGCTGTACGACACCTACGACGAGGTCACCCCCTTCGAGGTGCCGGCCGGCGACGGACTGCCGGAGTACGCGGGCCCCGCGGAGCCGGAGGCGGTCAGCGTGCTGATCCGGCGCGACTACACCATCGTCGAGCCGGAACGACTCTTCGCCCAGGCCCGGCGGGCCGGCGAGGACGATCCGAGTGCCGCTGAGACCGTCAACGCGGCGCTGGGGGTGATCTTCGGCGAGTACGAGCCGGACGAGATCGCCCAGCGGCACAAGGAGTTCGGGCTGGAGGAAGGGGACTCCACCCTGTGGGTCGCGGCGGCCGAGCCGGCGGAACCGGGGGAGTGGCTGGAAGCACCCTTCGACCAGGCCGACCCGCAGCTGCTGGTGTGCAGGTTCGACGTGAGCGCGGTCTTCGACGACGAGCTGAGCGTGCTGGACCCGGACTGACGGACGGAAGCCGGGGCGGGCGCTCCAGCCCGCCCCGCCGGCACCCTCACCGGCCTCCGGCACCGTCTCCTCGGCCCCCGGACCCTCCTCGGCCCCCGGGCGGCCTCCGACCTCCCGCGCGGCCGCGTCAGCCGTCCGCGGTCAGCTCCCGCAGCACCGAGACCAGCCTGGTCGTGCGCTCCTTCGCCGCCGGTCCTGCGACGGCCTGGGCCAGCGCCTGGTCGCCGCCCTGCACCACCGACAGATGGCGCTCGCCGCGGCCGAACGCGGTGTACACCCACGAACGGCTGAGCAGCGCCCCCGCGTCGCCCGGCACCACGACGACCACGGCGGGCCAGCGCATCCCGGCCGCCTGGTGGCCGGTGACCGCCCAGCCGTGCCGCACCGTTCCCGCCACCTCCTCCCGTGGCACCAGCACCGGTTCGTCCCCGCAGTCCAGCCGCAGGCCCCGCTCGTCGGCGCCGACGACGGTGCCGGGGAGCGTACGGCCGGGGCGCGGCACGTGCACGACCCGGTCGCCGGGATCGAATCCGGCGAACCGCCCGGGGCCGGGGTTGAGCCGTTCCTTGAGCGCGGAGTTGAGCGCGCGGGTGCCCACCGGACCGCCGTGCGCCGGCACGATCACCTGGGTGTGCTCGGCGGGCACGCCGATCGCCCGCGGCACCGAGTCCGCGACGAGCTGGACCGCGCGGTGCACCGCCTCGCGCGGGTCGCGCACCGGGACGACCACGACCTCCTTGTCCGGCGCGTCCACCGTGGCGAGTTCGCCCTCGCCGACGCAGGAGACCAGCTCGCCGATCGGACCGGAGTCGGGGGTGCGGGAGGTGACCCGCGGGCAGGCCCTGGCGGCCAGCAGGTCGGCGAAGACCCGGCCGGGGCCGGCCGACCACAGCGCGTACGGGTCGCCGCTGAGCACCAGCCGGGCGCCGTCCGGCAGGGCCTCCACCAGGTCGGTGGCCTCCACCACGGACAGCTGCGGTGCGTCCAGCACGGCCAGCAGGTCGAGCGCGAGACTGCCGTCCGGGCTGCGGCCGGGCCCCCTGACGCCCTCCAGCAGGTCCTCCACGGTCACGGCGGCGTCCTCGCCCGCCGCGCCGTCCAGCGCGCGGGCCAGCCGCCGCCTGCCGTCCTCGGTGTACGCGGCGGCGTACGCCCGCAGGCCCGTGGCGCGGGCGGCGGCCACCAGGGCGGCGGGCTCGGCGCGAGCCGCCTCACCTCCGGTGTGCAGCACGAGTCCGCTGCCCGCGACGGCGCGGACCAGCTCGGCCGCGGAGGGGGAGGGGGCGTCCGCGGCGGCCTTCTCCCACGCGGCCGCGCCGTCGTCCGGTTCGAAGGACCGCAGCAGCCGCACCAGCCCGTCGGCGAGGCTCTCCTCGGCCAGGGCGTAGCGGTCGAGGCCCAGCAGCAGCGGCACCTCCGGGCCGTCCTCGTCCTCGTCGCCCTCACCGCCGTCCGCGGCGGAGGGCGACGGCAGCGGCGAGCCGTCCCGGTCGTCGCGGAAGACCAGCACCCCGCCGTCCTCCACCGCGGCCGCCACGGCGGCGGCCGGGTCGGGCACCGCCTGCTGGGCGAGCGCGGCCTTGAGCGCCTCGGCGGCGAGCGCGGTGTGGCCGCGCTCGGCGGCCAGCTCCATCATGTGCGCCACCAGGGCGCGGGCCCTGCGTTCGTCGTCCGGCCGGCAGCCGGGGCCGAGCGCGGCCCGTGCGAAGGCGTCGGCGTGCTCCACCCGCACGCCCTCCAGCCCCAGCACCGCCCAGGGGTCGTCCCGCAGCGCGTCGGCCGCGCCTTCGCCGAGCGTCCGCACGGCCTCCTCTGCGAGGTCCGCCGGTGCGCCGCCCGCGACCAGCACCTCGCGCGCGGCGTCCACGGCCCGCGCGTCGAGCGCCGCCCGCCGCGCCACCGCCCCGCCCCGGCGGCCACCGCTCCCCGCCGCGCGCGCGGGCCGGCCGCCCGGAGCCGGTGGCGCCGCCGGTGCGGAGGCCGCCTCCGGCGGCCCCTCCACGGCGCCGGCGCCGTCCGCCTCCGCGCCGGGGTCCGGTGCCGCCTGCGGCGACTCACCCGCAGGGCGATCCGCGGCCGCCGCGCTCTCCGATTCCGGGGCCGCGCCCGCCTCGGCGCGCGCGTCCGTCCCCGGCACGGCGGCAGCCGCCCCGGCCGCCTCCGCCGCCTGGAGCGCCTCGGCCTCGGCCGCCATCGCCTCCCGGCGCTTGCGCCGGGCCGCGGCGGCGTCGCCGCGCGGGGCCGGGGCGGAGGGGTTCTCGCCGCGCTCGATGGACCGGACGGCCGCCGCGAGCGCCGAGAGGTCCGCGGTGCCCGGGCGGGCGGGGGGAGCCGCGGACGGGGACGCGGCGCCCTCGCCCGGCGCCTCGCCGGAAGCGGCGTTCTTGTCGGTGGTCACAGCGAAAGCCTTCCGTGGAGCGGCCGGACCGGACTCAGAGCGTGCTCCAGTCGTGGTCCGGGTAGCGGTGCAGTGGCGCCGAGACGTCGTCCAGCGCCAGATTGATCTCTTCGGGCAGACTAAGCGCCTCCACTGACAACGCCGCCGTGAGCTGCGCGGCGTTGCGCGCGCCGAGGATCGGCGCGGTGACGCCCGGCCGGTCCCGCACCCACGCCAGCGCGACGTGCAGCGGTGAGACCGCCAGGCCGTCGGCGGCTATGGCCAGCGCGTCCACGATCAGCCGTGCCGTCTCGTCCAGGTACGGCGCCACGAAGGCGGCCATGTCCTGCGAGCCGCCGCGCGAGTCCGACGGCGTGCCGTGGCGGTACTTCCCGGTGAGCACGCCGCGGCCCAGCGGCGAGGACGGCAGCAGGCCGAGGCCGAGGTCGGCCGCGGCGGGCAGCACCTCGCGCTCCACGCCGCGCTGCAGCAGGGAGTACTCCATCTGCGTGCTGGCCAGCGCGGTCCTGCCCGGGGCGGCGAGCTGCCAGGCCGCGGCCTTGGCGAGCTGCCAGCCGCAGAAGTTGGACACCCCCACGTAGCGGGCCCGTCCCGAGCTGACGGCGATGTCCAGTGCCTGGAGGGTCTCCTCCAGCGGGGTGCCGGGGTCGTAGGCGTGCACCTGCCACAGGTCGACGTAGTCGGTGCCGAGCCGCTGGAGGGAGGCGTCGAGGGCGGACAGCAGGTGCCCCCGGGAGCAGTCGAACCTGCGGTCCGGATCGGGCACGCTGCCCGCCTTGGTGGCGATGACCAGATCGGAGCGGGGCACCAGGTCCTCGACCAGCCGGCCGAGCAGGTACTCGGCGCCTCCGTCGGCGTAGACGTCGGCCGTGTCGACGAGCGTGCCGCCCGCGTCCCAGAAAGCCTTCAACTGGTCGGCGGCGTCGCGTTCGCCGGTGTTGCGCCCCCAGGTCAGGGTGCCCAGCCCGAACCGGGACACGCGCAGCCCGGTCCGGCCGAGGTGCCTTTGCTCCATGACCGCTGAGGCTAGCGCCCGCACCGGCCTCATGGGCAGCAGTGACGTACCCGACAGGCGTGATCGCCGTGCGGGAGCGCTACAGTCCTGAGGGACAACGACGTTACTCACCAGTAAAAGGGGAGCGGCATGCGGCTCGGGATCAACCTCGGCTACTGGGGAGCCGGGATGGACACGGACAACCTGGCCGTCGCGCAGGAGGCGGACCGGCTGGGCTACGACGTCTGCTGGGCCGCCGAGGCGTACGGCTCGGACGCTCCGACGGTGCTGTCCTGGGTCGCCGCGCAGACCGAGCGGATCGACGTCGGTTCGGCCATCTTCCAGATCCCGGCGCGCACCCCGGCGATGACCGCGATGACCGCCGCGACCCTGGACTCGCTCTCCGGCGGCCGCTTCCGGCTCGGCCTCGGCGTGTCGGGGCCGCAGGTCTCCGAGGGCTGGTACGGCGTCAGGTTCGACAAGCCGCTGTCGCGCACCCGCGAGTACGTCGAGATCGTCCGCCGGGCGATGACCCGCGAGCGCCTGTCGTACCAGGGCGAGCACTGGACGCTGCCGCTGCCGGACGGCCCCGGCAAGCCGATCAAGCTGACGGTGCATCCGCAGCGCGAGCACATCCCGCTGTACATCGCGGCGATCGGCCCGAAGAACCTGGAGCAGACCGGCGAGATCGCCGACGGCGCGCTGCTCATCTTCCCGTCCGCCGCGCACCTGGAGGACACCGCGCTGCGGCACATCCGTGCCGGCCGCGAGAAGGCCGGGCTCAGCCTGGACGGCTTCGACGTGTGCCCGACGCTGCCGCTGGCGCTCGGCGACGACGTGGCCGCGCTCGCCGACCTGTTCCGCCCCTACACCGCCCTCTACGTCGGCGGCATGGGCAGCCGCAAGCAGAACTTCTACAACCAGCTCGCGCAGCGCATGGGCTACGAGAAGGAAGCCGCGCGGATCCAGGACGCGTACCTGGCGGGGGAGAAGGACGCGGCGGCGGCCGCCGTCCCGCAGGACCTCATCGACTCCACCAGCCTGCTCGGCCCCGTCGAGCGGATCGCCGACCGGATGCGGGAGTACGCCGAGGCGGGCGTCACCACCCTCACGCTGGCCCCCGCGGGATTCTCCCTGGACGAGCGCGTCGCGGGCCTGCGCGCCGGGGTGCGCGCGCTGGAGATCGCGGGCCTGGCCTAGGGTCTGTCGGCCCGGCAGCCCGGCAGCCCGGCAGCTGTGCGGCCGTGCGGCTGCCGGGTCCGGCCGGTCAGCCGCTGGGGACGATGCGCCCCAGCAGCCGGCCGAAGTCGATCAGCCGGGCTATCTGCCCCGGCCCGCCGTCGTCCAGCGACTTGCTGAAGCGGAACGCCTCCGGCCGCACCTTCGCCGAGGTCGCCGCCGGCGGTGTGCCCGGCTCGGCCTGGACCGCGCTCACCTCGTGCGGCATCGAGGTGGCCAGCACCAGGAAGACGCCGCGGTCGATCCGCCGGCCCCGCTCGTCGCGCCCCACCAGGGTGCGCATGCCGACGTGGGCGATCGAGTCCAGCGGCAGCACCTGCACCGAGGAGTCCAGCACGGTGCCGCCGGGGGCGGCCTCGTCGGCCAACTCCTCGCTGTGCCACAGGATCAGCCGCCGCCCGTCGCAGACCGCCGCCTCCTGCCACACCGAGGTGCCCGCCTCGGTCAGGTCCACCACCCGCTCCAGGGTGAAGCCCCGCACCCGGCGGCGGCCGAGCACGCCCTCGATCGCGTCCAGCGCCACGTCCGCGTGCAGGAAGTACACCGCCGCGGCGTCCTCCAGCCGGCGGTGGGCCGACCAGTCCGCGCCCGCCGTCCCCGATCCGGGTGCGGTGTGCGGACGGGTCCTGGTCGCCTTGCCGAACATCTCCACCCGCTTCGCGATACCGACTCCCAGCGCCCCTCGGCCGCTGGCACCTGTCGTCCGCTCCCCGCCGCGGCCACCGGCGCACGGCGCCCGGCAGTCGGCGGAGAACGGGCACCTGCACCCTATCCAGGAGGTCGGACGGCGAGGAGTGCCCCGGGGGCAGGGGATGCCGCGAAGGGCCGGAATTCCGCGGCCGTGGTGGGGGCTCGGGGGGATCTTCCCCGCCACGGCCGTCACCCAGCACAACGGCCGCGGCCGAGAAGGGTTACGGTGGCGGACATGCCCACCGTGATCCTTGTCCGGCACGGCCGTTCGACCGCCAACGCCGAAGGCGTGCTGGCCGGCTGGAGCCCTGGCGTCGTACTCGACGACACCGGCCGGGCCCAAGCCACCGCGCTCGCCGCCCGGCTGGTCGGCCTGCCGCTCGCCGCCGTCGTCTGCAGCCCGCTGCAGCGCTGCGCCGAGACCGTCAAACCGCTCCTCGACACCCGCCCCGAGCTGACGCTGCACACCGAGGAACGCCTCGGTGAGTGCCACTACGGCGACTGGACCGGCCGCAAACTCTCCGAACTCGCCGAGGAGCCGCTGTGGGCGACCGTCCAGCGGCACCCGTCCGCCGCGGTGTTCCCCGGCGAGGAGGGTGAGAGCCTGCGCGCGATGCAGGCCCGCGCGGTGGACGCCGTGCGCGACTGGAACGCCAGGATCGAGGCCGAGCACGGCCCCGAGGCGCTGTACGTGGTCTGTTCGCACGGCGACATCATCAAGTCGCTGGTCGCGGACGCCCTCGGGCTGCACCTCGACCTGTTCCAGCGGATCGCCGCCGACCCCTGCTCGGTCACCGCGATCCACTACACCCCGCACCGCCCCTTCCTGCTCAAACTGGGTGACACCGGCGACCTCAGCGGGCTCGCCCCGGCGCCGCGACCGGGCCCCGCGGCGAGCGAGGACGCCGTGGTGGGAGGGTCCACCGGCACCCCGTGATCGGCTTCCGCAGTAGGGTGGGTGACCGGCGGGACGAGCGCTGACGCCCCGCCCGCACACTCCGCCCCACGTACCTCCCGCCCCACGTACACCCGGCAGCACGGCGGCCGGACAACAGACGTTCAGACAAGCAAACGGAGCAAGGCGTGCCCCGTCAGGTCTTCTTCTACGAACACCCCGACCGATTCGTCGCCGGGACCGTCGGCCAGCCCGGCCAGCGGACGTTCTTCCTGCAGGCCACCGTCAAGGGCCGGACCACCAGCGTCGCGCTGGAGAAGACCCAGGTGGCCGCGCTCGCCGAGCGGATCGACGAACTGCTGGACGAGGTCGTACGGCGCAGCGGCGGCAACGCGCCGGTGCCGGCCGTCGCACCCGCCGAGATGGCGGACACCGCGCCGCTGGACGTGCCGGTCGAGGAGGAGTTCCGGGTCGGCACCATGGCGCTGGCGTGGGACGGCGCCCACGACCGCATGGTCATCGAGGCCCAGGCGCTGGTCGAGATCGCCGCCGAGGACGACGAGGAGCTCGAGGCCACCGAGGAGCAGATGCTCCAGGACGACGAGAACGGCCCGCCGCTGCTGCGCGTGCTGCTCTCCGGCGCCCAGGCCCGCTCCTTCGCCAAGCGCGCCCTCGACGTCGTCTCCGCCGGCCGCCCGCCCTGCCCGCTGTGCAGTCTGCCCCTGGACCCGGAAGGACACGTATGCCCGCGTCAGAACGGGTACCGGAGGTCGGCCTGACCCCGGTGGACACCGAGGCGCTGCTGCACGGCGAGCTGACCGTGCGCGGACGGGTGCGGGACGCCTCCAACGCGGTGCTCTACTGCGGATGCGCGTACCAGGGCCGCACCGTCGCCTGCGTGTACAAGCCGGTGGCCGGCGAGCGCCCGCTGTGGGACTTCCCGGACGGCACCCTCGCCCAGCGCGAGGTCGCCGCGTACCTGGTCTCCGAGGCCACCGGCTGGGGTCTGGTGCCGCCCACCGTGCTGCGGGACGGGCCGTACGGCGAGGGCATGGTCCAGCTGTGGATCGAGCCGGCCGCCGGCCAGGACGCCGAGGGCGGCGCGCTGCTCGCGCTCTCCGAGGACCTGGAGCCGGCCGCGGGCTGGAAGGCCGTGGTCGAGGCGGAGGTCGAGGAGGGCCGCACCGCGTTGCTGGTGCACGCCGACGACATACGCCTGCGCCGCATGGCGGTGCTGGACGCGGTCATCAACAACGCCGACCGCAAGGGCGGCCACCTGCTGCCGGCCGCCGGGGGGCGGATCTACGGCATCGACCACGGGGTCACCTTCCACACCGAGGACAAGCTGCGCACCCTGCTGTGGGGCTGGGCGGGCGAGCCGCTGCCGGCCGAGGCGCTGCCGGTGCTGGAGACGCTGGCCGGCGCGCTCGACGGGGAGCTGGGCGAGCGGCTCGCCGCGCTGCTGACCGCGGCGGAGACCGAGGCGCTGCGCGCACGCGTCGCGCTGCTGCGCGAGACCGGCACCCATCCCGCCCCCGGCGGACGCTGGCCGTCGATCCCCTGGCCGCCGGTCTGAACGGCTCCGCCGGGGCCCCGCGGGCCCCCGGCGCGGCGTCGTCGCTGCTCCCCGCCGTGTTGCCGGCGAGCCGCCCGGTTAACCTCGTCTCATGCATGCCTGGCCAGCTTCCGACGTCCCCGCCCTTCCCGGCGCCGGACGCGCTCTCCGTCTCCACGACACCTCGACCGGCGGTCCCGTCACCGTCGAGCCGGGGCCCGTCGCCCGCATCTACGTCTGCGGGATCACCCCCTACGACGCCACCCACATCGGTCACGCGGCCACGTACAACGCGTTCGACCTGGTCCAGCGGGTGTGGCTCGACACGAAGCGCCAGGTGCACTACGTGCAGAACGTCACCGACGTGGACGACCCGCTGCTCCAGCGGGCCGTCGAGACCGGCGAGGACTGGACCGCGCTCGCCGAGCGCGAGACCGCGCTCTTCCGCGAGGACATGACCGCGCTGCGGATGCTGCCGCCGGCGCACTACATCGGCGCGGTCGAGGCCATACCGGGCATCGTGCCGCTCGTCGAGCGGCTGCGCGCGGCGGGCGCCGCCTACGAGCTGGACGGCGACGTCTACTTCGCCGTCGAGTCCGATCCGGACTTCGGCAAGGTCTCAGGACTGGACGCGGCCGCCATGCGGCTGCTGTCCGCCGAGCGCGGCGGCGACCCCGACCGGCCGGGCAAGAAGAACCCGCTGGACCCGATGCTCTGGCTGGCCGCCCGCGAGGGCGAGCCGAGCTGGGACGGCGGGTCGCTCGGCGCGGGCCGCCCCGGCTGGCACATCGAGTGCGTCGCCATCGCGCTGGACCACCTCGGGATGGGCTTCGACGTCCAGGGCGGCGGCTCCGACCTGGCCTTCCCGCACCACGAGATGGGCGCCTCGCACGCCCAGGTGCTCACCGGCGGCTACCCGTACGCGAAGGCGTACGTGCACGCGGGGATGGTCGGGCTGCACGGCGAGAAGATGTCGAAGTCCAAGGGCAACCTGGTCTTCGTCTCCACGCTGCGCCGCGAGGGCACCGACCCGGCGGCGATCCGGCTCGCGCTGCTCGCCCACCACTACCGTGCGGACTGGGAGTGGACCGACGCGGTGCTCGCCGAGGCGGTGCGGCGCCTCGACCGCTGGCGCGCGGCGGTCTCCCGGCCCGACGGCCGGCCGGCCGAGTCGCTGGTCGAGGAGATCCGCGAGGCGCTCGCCGACGACCTGGACGCGCCCCGGGCGCTGGCGGCGGTGGACCGCTGGGCGGCGGCGCAGACCGCCGAGGGCGGCGCCGACACCGGCGCGCCCGGCCTGGTCTCCCGCGCGGTCGACGCGCTGCTCGGCGTCGCGCTCTGAGCTGAGCGTTCCGCGCAGGCCCGGCGTCCCTGGTGTCCCCCCGGCCGCGGCCGGGGGGCGCCGGTCACAGCGGCCGGGCGGACGCGGAGCCGCTCATTCCGATGCCGGAATCGGCGATTTCCACCGATGCGAGAAGGTTGAGTTCTGCGACTCGCACACCAAGGGCGAATCGGCCGGAAACGCCGAACCGGTCCATCATCTGGCCTATTCGCCGCTGAATTGTGCGGTGGCCACGCGAAAGTTTTCTGCTGATGGTCGCATCGGAGAATCCGGCGCGCATCAGCATGAGAATCCGGACATCCGTGTCATCGATGTGCAGAACAGAAGTCATGCTCCCCCCCACGAGAAGACGACGTTGTCGGTGCTGCGAGCCATCGTACTGCCGGTAGTGCGCCTGGTCGAGGGGATTCCGGCCGGGGCGGCGTCGGCCGCTCCAGCCATGTGATCCGGGTCACCGATAGTTCGGGTTTGATAGCAACAAAGCGGACGTGGCGTCATTGCGCCATGCATCTAGGCGTTCTTCTGGCTCTCTCCCGCCGTATTCTCTCGGGCGGCATTCTGTCCTTCGGGCCGCAATATCGTGCAAAGGGCAGGATTGTCGGCGGGACGTGACAAGGGGGCGCCCACCGGCGTGGGCGCCCCCTTGTCACGTCCGACGTGCGGCGTCACTTCATGCCGTCGTCGTCCCCGGTCTCCTCGTCGGCGCCGTTCCCCTCGCCGGCCGTGTCGCCCGGCTCGTCGCCGGTCGCGTCATCCCCGCCCGCTCCGGTGCCCCCGGCCGTTCCCGCGTCCCCGGCCGCCGCGGCGTCCGGCGGGCTCGGGTCGGCCGCGCCGGCGTCGTCCCGCGGCGCGGGCGAGTGGTCGCGGATCGGAGGGACCCCGTCGCCGCCCTCGCTGGTGGCGTAGTCGCCGTGCGAGGGGTCGCGGCGGCGAAGGTACCGCTCGAACTCCTTGGCGATCGCCTCGCCGGACGCCTCGGGCAGCTCCGCGGTGTCGCGGGCCTCCTCCAGCGTCTGCACGTACTCCGCGACCTCGCTGTCCTCGGCGGCCAGCTGGTCGACGCCGACCTGCCAGGCGCGCGCGTCCTCGGGCAGCTCGCCCTGCGGAATGCGCAGGTCGAGCAGGTCCTCCAGGCGGTTGAGCAGCGCCAGCGTGGCCTTGGGGTTGGGCGGCTGCGACACGTAGTGCGGGACCGCGGCCCACAGGCTGACGGCCGGGATGCCCGCGTGCGTGCACGCCTCCTGGAGGATGCCGACGATGCCGGTCGGTCCCTCGTACCGGGACTCCTCCAGGTGGAGCGCGGTGGCCAGGTCGGCGTCCGAGGTGACGCCGGTGACCGGCACCGGGCGGGTGTGCGGGGTGTCGCCGAGCAGCGCCCCGAGCACCACCACCATCTCCACGCCCAGCTCGTGGGCGAAGCCCAGGATCTCGTTGCAGAACGAGCGCCAGCGCATGCTGGGCTCGATGCCGCGGACCAGCACCAGGTCGCGGGGCCTGGGCGACGTGACGCGGACCACCGACAGCCGGGTCGTCGGCCAGGTGATCTTGCGTGCTCCGCCGTCCATCCACACCGTGGGCCGGTTGACCTGGAAGTCGTAGTAGTCCTCGGCGTCGAGCGCCGCGAAGACCTCGCCCTTGAACTCCCGGTCCATGTGGCCGACCGCGGTGGAGGCCGCGTCCCCCGCGTCGTTCCAGCCCTCGAACGCGGCCACCATGACCGGGTCGATCAGCTCGGGCACCCCCTCGAGCTCGATCACCCAGCGCCTCCTTCCGGCCGGAGGGGGCGGGCGTCGCCGTCCCCGTGTCCGGCTGCTCTCCTGCTGCCTGACGTGCGGCACCAAGCCTACGGCGTACCGCCCGCCGTGCCCCAACCCCGGCGATAGGCGGCCCAGTCGTCCGGCGTGGCTCCCATGCTGACGCCGCCCCGGGCGGTACCGCCGAAGTCGACGTACAGCGCCAGGCCGAAGGAGCGCCGGTGCGGGTCGTGACGCGCCAGCGACACCTTCGCGCCGCGCACCGCGGCCGCCATGGTCTCGGCGTAGGCGTGGTGGCCCATGTTGCCGGTGTGGAAGGCCGGCAGGCCGATCAGCAGCTCGGTGGTCGCCGGGGTGACCCGCAGCGCCAGGGCGGTCTGCTGGGCCACGTAGCCGCCGAAGAGCGCGGTGGTGGGCATCGCGGTGTCGTACGCCATCACCGCCACCTGGTCGACCCGCCGCGCGACCTGGCCGAAGTACGCCTGGGACCACCACTTGGGGTGGCTGAACGGCAGGAACGCCACGGTGTGCAGGCCGGGCAGCGGGTCGATCTGCGGCACCGCGGCGGACAGCGGCACCCCGCGGCCCTCGGTCAGGTCGTGCAGGGAGTCCAGCAGGGTCAGGTAGTCGCCGTTCCCCGAGGGGATCGGCTCCAGGTCGAGGTCGACGCCCTCGAAGCCGGCGTCGAGGATCTGCGCGCACGACGCCCGCACGCTGCGCCGCACCGAGGGGTCGGCGAGCCGCATGCCGGGCCTGCCCCCGCCGGCGACCAGGTCGCCCAGCCAGGCCTGCACCCGGACGCCGGGCAGCACCCGGTGGACGTCGGCGAGGAACCGCGCGGCGCGCGGGTAGAGAGAGGGGTCGAGGGTGCCGTCGTCCGCCAGCGGCCCGGCGTGCACGTACAGGTCGCGCAGGCCGGTGCCGGCCACCTCGGAGCGCAAGTGCTCCAGGTCGGCCGCGTCGCGCCGGCCGTCGATCCAGGCGTGGCCGAGCCACACCGCGTCATGCCCGCGGCTGCGCCCGGCGGCCGCCGGGTCGCCCGCGTACTGCGCCCGCAGGCCCGTGGCGGCGGCCGCGACGGCCAGCACGCTGAGCACGGTGGCGGCCGTCGTCGCACGTCGCAGGCAGCGCAGCAGCCATCGCCCGGACATGCGGCGGGCGGGCAAGCCGGTCCGCCACCGGGAGAGGCGGTCGGACAGGCGCCGGGACATTCGGGGACGAACTCCGCGAGACATCCGATCTGTAATCCACAAAGTTCTGACTTCCCCCTGGACGGATCCGAGCCTGCGCGGCTATACATCGGATCACCGAAAAAAGATCCGATGTCTTGCGACGGGAGTGTGCATGAGTCCGACCATCACCGAGGTCGACGTCTTCGACATCCGCTTTCCGACCTCGGAGCAGCTCGACGGCTCGGACGCCATGAACCCCGACCCCGACTACTCCGCCGCGTACGTGGTGCTCCGCACCGACGCACCCGGCGGCCTGGCCGGGTACGGCCTGTGTTTCACCATCGGCCGCGGGAACGACGTGGTCGCCGCCGCCATCAGGGCCCTGCGACCCTACGTGGTCGGCCGCACGCTGGACAGCGTCACGGGCGACCTCGGCGGCTTCTACCGGCTGCTCACCCACGACTCCCAGCTGCGCTGGCTCGGCCCGGAGAAGGGCGTGATGCACATGGCGGCCGGCGCGGTGGTCAACGCCGCCTGGGACCTGGCGGCGCGCCGGGCCGGACTGCCGGTGTGGGAGCTGCTGGCCGGCATGACGCCGGAAGAACTCGCGGATCTGGTCGACTTCCGCTACCTCAGCGACGCGCTGACCCGCGACGAGGCGCTGGAGATCCTGCGCCGCGCGGAGCCCGGCCGCGCCGAACGCGCCGCGCTGCTGCGCCGCGAGGGCTACCCGGCGTACACCACCGAGCCCGGCTGGCTCGGGTACAGCGACGAGAAGCTGACCCGGCTGGCCAAGGAGGCCGTCGCGGCCGGATTCGGCCAGATCAAGCTGAAGGTCGGCGCCGACCTCGACGACGACCTGCGCAGGATGCGGCTGGCCCGCGAGGCGGTCGGGCCCGGCGTGCGCATCGCCGTCGACGCCAACCAGCGCTGGGACGTGGCCGAGGCGGTCGACTGGATGCGGGCGCTCGCGCCGTACCGGCCGCACTGGATCGAGGAGCCCACCAGCCCCGACGACGTGCTGGCGCACGCGGCGGTCAGGGCCGGCCAGCCGGTCCCGGTCGCCACCGGCGAACACGTCGCCAACCGCGTGGTGTTCAAGCAGCTGCTGCAGGCCGGCGCGGTGGACTACGTGCAGATCGACGCGGCCCGCGTGGCCGGCGTCAACGAGAATCTCGCGATCCTGCTGCTCGCCGCGAAGTTCGGCGTCCCGGTCTGCCCGCACGCCGGCGGCGTCGGGCTCTGCGAACTCGTGCAGCACCTGTCGATGTTCGACTTCGTGGCCGTCTCCGGGACCTGGGACGACCGGGTCATCGAGTACGTCCCGCACCTGCACGAGCACTTCACCGATCCCGTGGTCATGGAGAACGGCCGGTACCGCGCCCCTGACGCGCCCGGCTTCTCCGCCCGTATGGTCCCCGCATCCCTTGCCGAGTACCGCTACCCCGACGGCCCGGTGTGGACCGCACGACAGGAGCTGACCCGATGACCACCACGCCTCAGAGCGCCGCCCGGTTCCCGCAGCCGCCGCAGTCCCCGCAGGACTTCGCCGGTCTCAGCGCCCTCGTCACCGGCGGCGCCTCCGGGATCGGCGCGGCGACCGCGAGGCTGCTCGCCGCGCGCGGCGCCCGCGTGGCGGTGCTCGACCGGGAGACCGCGGGCGCCCCCGAGGGCACCTTCCCGGTCACCGCCGACGTCACCTCCGACGCCGGCGTCAGGGCCGCGGTGGACCGGGCCGCGCAGCACCTCGGCGGGCTGGACGTCCTGGTGAGCAACGCCGGGATCGGCGCCATCGGCACGGTCGAGGACAACCCCGACGACGAGTGGCACCGGGTGCTGGACGTCAACGTGCTCGGCATGGTCCGCACCGCCCGCGCCGCGCTGCCGTACCTGCGCGAGGCCGCCGTCCGGCGGCCCGGCTGCGCCTCGATCACCCACACCTGCTCCATCGCCGCGACCGCGGGACTGCCCCAGCGCGCGCTGTACAGCGCGAGCAAGGGCGCGGTGCTCTCGCTGACCCTGGCGATGGCCGCCGACCACGTGCGCGAGGGCGTGCGGGTCAACTGCGTCAACCCCGGTACCGCGGACACCCCGTGGATCGGCCGGCTGCTCGCCCAGGCCGAGGACCCGGCCGCGGAGCGGGCCGCGCTCGACGCGCGCCAGCCGATCGGCCGGCTGGTCAGCGCGGACGAGGTCGCCGCGGCGATCGCCTACCTCGCCGGCCCGGCCGCGGCCGGCGTCACCGGCACCGCGCTCGCCGTCGACGGCGGCATGCAGGGACTGCGCCTGCGCCCCGCCGCCACCTGAGCCCGCGCCGCGCCCACCGCCCCACCGCCCACCGCCCACCGCCCCACCGCTCACTGAGCCCGCACCACCGCACGAGCCGCACCACCGCACGAGCCGCACCACCTCCACGTCCCGAACCGCCCCACCCGAAGGGCAGGACTCACGATGAGACTGCGCACGACGACCGTGGCCGCCTGCGCCGCACTGCTCGCGGTCACCGCGCTCGCCGGCTGCAACAGAGGCAGCGACAGCAAGGCCGGCACCTCAGGCAAGGTCGGCATCGACCTGCCGCGCTCCGACAGCGACTTCTGGAACTCGTACAACAGCTACATAGAGAAGGGCGTCAAGGCCGGCGACGTCTCCGCGCTGCCCCGCACCAACTCGCAGAACGACATCGGCAAGCTCGTCGCCAACGTGCAGAACTTCGCCAACCAGGGGGCGAAGGCCATCGTGATGGCGCCGCAGGACACCGGCGCGATCGCCTCCACGCTGGAGCAGATGGCCAAGAAGCACATCCCGGTGATCAGCGTCGACACCCGCCCGGACAAGGGGCAGGTGTACATGGTGGTGCGCGCCGACAACAAGGCGTACGGGCAGAAGGCGTGCGAGTACCTGGGCGCGCAGCTCAAGGGCAAGGGCAAGGTCGTCGAGTTCGAGGGCGCGCTGGACTCCATCAACGGCCGCGATCGCTCCGAGGCGTTCGCGTCCTGCATGAAGGCCAGGTTCCCGGCGGTCAAGGTGATCGCGCTCGCCACCGACTGGAAGGGCGACGTCGCCTCGGCCAAGCTGCAGACCACGCTGGCCTCCGACCCCGACGTCAACGGCATCTACATGCAGGCCGGCGGCGTCTTCCTGCAGCCGACCCTGGCGCTGCTCCAGCAGAAGCACCTGCTCAAGCCGCCCGGCACGGCCGGCCACATCACGATCATCTCCAACGACGGCATCCCCGAGGAGTTCAAGGCGATCAAGGCCGGGCAGATCGACGCCACCATCTCCCAGCCCGCCGACCTGTACGCCAAGTACGCGCTGTACTACGCCAAGGCGGCACTCGCCGGGAAGACCTTCGAGGCCGGCCCGACCGACCACGGCTCGAACATCATCACCATCCCCAACGGCCTGGAGGACCAGCTGCCCGCGCCGCTGGTCACCAAGGACAACGTGGACGACCCCGACCTGTGGGCGAACCAGCTCGGGAAGAGCTGACCTGCCATGACCGACCCGACCACTCCCACCCCCGACGGGCCCGCCCCGCCGCCCGCCGTGCAGGCGGAGGGCGTCGTCAAGCGGTTCGGGCCCACCCTCGCCCTCGACCGGGTGGGCATCACCGTCGAAGCCGGCGACTCGCACGCGCTCGTCGGCCGCAACGGCGCGGGCAAGTCCACCCTGGTCTCGGTGCTCACCGGGCTGCACGTGCCGGACGCCGGGCGGGTCTCGTTCCAGGGCGAGCCCGCCCCGGCGGCCGGGGACACCGCCGCCTGGCAGTCCAAGGTGGCCTGCGTCTACCAGAAGTCCATGGTCGTGCCCGACCTGACGGTGGCGGAGAACCTGTTCCTCAACCGCCTCGGCTCGGGCCGGGTCCGCTGGTCGGCGCTGCGCGCCCGCGCGCGCGACCTGCTGGCGGAGTACGGCGTCGAGGTCGACCCGGCCGCGCGGGCCGGCGATCTGACCGTGGAGCAGGGCCAGTTCGTCGAGATCGCACGCGCCCTGTCCTTCGGCGCCCGCTTCATCATCCTCGACGAGCCCACCGCCCAGCTCGACGCGGCCGGCATCGACCGGCTCTTCACCCGGCTGCGCGACCTGCAACGGCAAGGCGTCGCCTTCCTGTTCATCTCGCACCACCTGCAGGAGGTCTACGACCTGTGCAGCACCGTCACGGTCTACCGCGACGCCCGCCATGTGCTGACCGCGACCGTCGCGGAGCTGGGCAAGGCGGAACTCGTGGAGGCCATGACCGGTGAGGCCGCCTCGCACACCGCCGCCTGGCACGCGACGTCCGCGGCGCGGGACACCGCCGGGCGGCAGGGCGCCGAGGCCGGGCCCGAGCCCGAGGCGGTGCTGCGGGCCGACGGCCTGGGCCTCGAAGGGGCCTTCGACCCGGTGGACTTCGCGGTCCGCCCGGGCGAGGTGCTCGGCCTGGCCGGCGCGACCGCCAGCGGCGCCACCGCCCTCGGCGAGACGCTGGTCGGCCTGCGCAGGGCCACCGCCGGCCGTACGCTGGTCGCCGGCCGGCCGGTGCGTCCCGGCAGCGTGCCGCACGCGCTCGGCGCCGGCATCGGGTACGTCCCGGAGGACCGGCACCGGCAGGGCCTGGTGCTCGGCCGCAGCGTCGCGGAGAACGCCACCCTCTCCGTGACCGACCAGCTGGGCCCGTACGGCACCGTCCTGCCGTCGCGGACCCGGGAGTTCGCCCGGCGCATGATCAGCTCGCTGGACATCAAGACCTCGGGGCCCGGCCAGCCGGTCTCCGACCTGTCCGGCGGCAACCAGCAGAAGGTCGTCATCGCACGGGCACTGGCCCGCGACCCGCGGGTGCTGGTGGCCATCAGGCCCACCGCGGGCGTGGACGTGAAGTCCAAGGACTCGCTGCTCGGCGTCGTCAGGAGCGTCGCCGAGCGCGGGGACGCGGCGGTCATCGTCTCCGACGAACTGGACGACCTGCGGGTCTGCGACCGGGTGATCGCGCTGTTCCACGGACGGGTGATCGCCGAGTTCGACAGCGGATGGACCGACCGGGACCTGGTCTCGGCGATGGAGGGGCTGCCCTCGGGCGGCGACAAGGGAGCCGAGGAATGAGCGACACCAGCCAGCTGACCGCCGCCGACGTGGCCGCGCCGGACCGGGCGCCGTCCGGTGCGCCGCGCCTGCACCTGTCCCGCTACCGCGACCTGTCGCTGATCCCGGTCATCCTGGTGCTGGGCGTCATCGGCTTCATCGTCTCGCCGGCCTTCCTGACCTCCGACAACCTCATCGGCGTGCTCCAGCAGGTGAGCGAGCTGAGCCTGCTGGTGCTCGGCGAGGCGATGATCCTCATCTGCGGCCGGATGGACCTGTCGCTGGAGTCCACCATCGGGGTGGCTCCGGTGATCGCCATGTGGCTGGTCATGCCGAGCAGCGGCTCCGCCACCTACCACGGCATCGGCCTGCTGCCCGGCTGGACCTCGGTGCCGCTGTGCCTGCTGGTCGGGCTGCTGATCGGCGGCTTCAACGGCTTCATGATCCTCAAACTGCGGGTCAACGGCTTCATCGCCACCCTCGGCATGCTCACCATGCTGCGCGGCCTGCAGGACGGCATCTCCCAGGGCAAGTCCATCGTCGAGGTGCCCAGGTCCTTCTCCTACCTCGGCGGCGCCTCCTGGATCGGCGCGCCCGCCGCCGTCTGGATCTGCCTGGTGCTCTTCGCTGTGGGCGGCCTCGCGCTCGGCTACCTGCGGCACGGCCGCGCCTTGTACGCGATCGGCGGCAACTCGGAGGCGGCCCGCGCGGCCGGCATCCGGGTGGACCGGATCACCTGGATCGTGCTGGCCGTCGGCAGCCTGCTCGCCGCCTTCGCCGGCGTGCTCTACGTCGGCCACTACGGGGCGATCTCCTCGACCCAGGGCGACGGCTGGATCTTCCAGGTCTTCGCCGCCACCGTGATCGGCGGCGTCAGCCTCAACGGCGGCCGCGGCACCCTCTTCGGGGCGCTGACCGGCGTCCTGACGCTGCAACTGGTGGTGAACGTGACCACCCTCGGCGGAGTCCCGCCGCTGTGGGACAAGTTCCTCTACGGTGCCATCATCATCGTCGCCCTGATCATCTCCCGATTCGCCAGCGGCGAGAAACAGGACTGAGCCGCAACAGGACCGGGCCCGAACAAGGAGAGACGGAAAGCCCATGCCCGTACCGGCACTGCCACGCCTCGGCCTCGGCTGCGCGCCGCTGGCCAATCTCTACCACGCCGTCAGCGAGGAGGACGCCGAGGCGACCGTGGCTGCGGCGTTCGACGCGTCCGGCGGCGCGCCCACGTATCTCGACACCGCGCCGCACTACGGTCTCGGCCGCTCCGAGGAGCGGCTCGGCCGGGCGCTGGCGGGCCGCGACCGGGACACGTACCTGCTGTCCACCAAGGTGGGCCGCAGACTGCGGGACCTGGCGCCGGGCGAGACGCCGGACGGGCAGGGCTTCACCGACTCCCCGGACCGGGCCAGGGTCTGGGACTTCACCGCCGACGGCATCCGCGCCACGCTGGAGGGCTCCCTGGAGCGGCTCGGCGTGGACGCCGTCGACATCGTGTACCTGCACGACGTCGAGGACCATCTGCGCGAGGTGTACGCCGAGGGCTTTCCCGCGCTGGCCGAGCTGCGCGACCAGGGCGTGGTCAAGGCGATCGGCTTCGGCATGAACTACAGCGGGGTGATGGCCCGGCTGGTGGCGGACCTCGACGTCGACGTGGTGCTCTGCGCGGGCCGCTGGACGCTGCTGGAGCGCACCGCGCTGGACGACCTGCTGCCGCAGTGCGAGCGGCGCGGCACCCAGGTGGTGGTCGGCGGTGTCTACAACTCCGGCCTGCTGGCCGACCCCAGACCGGGTGCCCCGTACAACTACGCTGCCGCCCCACCGGAGTTGCTGCGGCGAGCGCTCGACATGGCTGCGGTCTGCGCCGAGTTCGGGGTGCCGCTGCGGGCCGCTGCGCTGCGCTTCCCCTTCGCGCACCCGAGCGTGGCCTGCGCGCTGGTGGGCGCCGCGAGCGCGGCCGAAGTGCGGGACAACGCCGCGATGTTCGACCACGACATCCCCGACGAGCTGTGGCCCGCGCTCGTCGAACGCGGCCTGCTGGACGAGGACGTACCGCTGCCGCTCACCGGGCGCCCGGCCGCGCACGGCGGCGCCGGGCCCCGGCCCGCATCCGGCGCGGGGGAGTGAGGCGGTGCGCATCGACGCCCACCACCACCTGTGGGACCTGGCGCGCCGGCCGCAGCCCTGGCTGGTCGGCGAGGCGCTGCACCCCATCGACCGCACCTTCCGGCTGGACGAGCTGCGGCCGCTGCTGGCCGCGCACTCCGTCGAAGCGACCGTCGTCGTCCAGTCCAGCTCCTCGCTGGAGGAGACCCGCGAACTGCTCGACGTCGCGGCACGCTCGCAGGGCCTGATCGCCGGTGTCGTCGGCTGGGCCGACCTCACCGACCCGGCGCTGCCCGAGGTGCTGGCCTCACTCGCGGAGCCGTCCGCCGGCCCGCTGGTCGGCATCCGCCACCAGGTGCAGGACGAGGCCGACCCGGCGTGGCTGACCCGCTCGGACGTCCACGCCGGGCTGCGCGCGGTCGCCGCGGCGGGCCTGGTCTACGACCTGCTGGTCACCCCTGCCCAACTGGACGCCGCAGTGCGGACCGTGCGGGCGCTGCCCGAGGTGCGGTTCGTGCTCGACCACGGCGGGAAGCCGCCGCTGGCGTCGGGGGAGTGGGAGCCCTGGGCCGGGCAGGTCGCGGCGCTCGCCGAGCTGCCCAACGTGGCCTGCAAGCTCTCCGGGCTCGTCACCGAGGCGGACTGGGAGGGCTGGCGGCCGCAGGACGTGCTGCCGGCCGCCCGGCACCTGCTGGCCGCCTTCGGGCCCGACCGGCTGATGTACGGCTCCGACTGGCCGGTCTGCACGCTCGCCGGAGGCTACGCCGACGTCTACGCCCTCGCCGAGCAGGCGATCGCGTCGCTCGACCCGGCCGGCCGGGCCGCCGTCCTCGGCGGCACCGCCGCCCACTGGTACGGGCTCGCCTGAGCCGGCCGCCGGTCCGCGCCGGCTGCCGTCGCCGTACGGCAGGCGACGGCGGCCGGGCGTCACAGCGTGGAGCGGAGCCACTGCTCGACGCTGGCGACGTGCACGGTCGCCCAGGACCTGGCGGCCTCCGCGTCCCGGTCGCGCAGCGCGGCCAGGATCGCCCGGTGCTCGTGCAGGGTGCGGCTGATCGCGTCCTCCTGGGTGAGGCCGCGCCACACCCGCGCCCGGGTGGTCGGCCCGGACAGGCCGTCGAGCAGCGAGCAGAGCACCGAGTTGCCGCTGCCCTGCACGATCCCGCGGTGGAACTCCAGGTCGGACGCGACGAGTTCCTCCACCGAGGGGGCGGGGCCGAGCGCGTCGAGCTTGCCCGTCAGGGAGTCCAGCTCCTCCTCCGAGATCCGGACGGCGGCCATCGCGGTGGCCGCCGGCTCCAGGATCCGCCGCACCGCGAGGAACTCCAGCACGGTGTCGTCGCGGTGGAAGTCCACCACGAAGCTGAGTGCCTCCAGCAGCAGTTGGGGGTCGAGGCTGGTGACATAGGTGCCGTCGCCCTGGCGTACGTCCAGGATCCTGATCAGCGACAGCGCGCGGACCGCCTCGCGCAACGAGTTGCGGGAAAGGCCCAGTTCGGCTGCCAGCTCGCTCTCCTTCGGCAGCCGGTCGCCGGGCCGCAGCGAGCCGGAGACGATCATCTCCTTGATCTTCTCGATGGCCTCGTCGGTGACCGCCATGTGTGCGCCCTCCCCGTGCTTCAGGTCCCAGGCGCCCGCGCCAGACCTCCGATGTCTTCTGTTCATTATGCGCCAGCCGCCGCCCACGGCCCAGCCGTGCCCGCGTTCCCCCGCGGCGGCCCGGCTCCCGGGGCGCTGTCGCGTTCTGCGGCCGCGACCCATACTGGGCCGCATGATCCAACACGAACTCATCGACCGGGTGCGGCAGATGTGCCGCGCCGACGAGGGCGTCGAAGCAGCCCTGATGTACGGCTCGTTCGCCGCGGGCGAGGGTGACGCGTACAGCGACGTCGAGTTCTGGCTGTTCTTCCGGTCCGAGCGGCTCGCCGAGGTCGACCCGGCCGCCTGGTGCGCGGCGGTCGCCCCGGTGAACCTCGTGGTGCGCAACGAGTTCGGCACGCACGTGGCCTTCTTCCCCGGGCCGGTACGCGGCGAGTTCCACTTCGCCGGCGCCGGCGACATCGGGTCGGTCGCCCAGTGGCCCGCCCGCGGCGCGGCCGTCGAGCGCATGGTCGTGGTGGACCGGCGGGGCCTGCTCGCACCGGTGCTGGCCGCGCTGCCCGATCGGCCGGACATCCCCGCGGACCCGGAGCGGACCGCCGACCTCTGCGGCCGGTTCGCCAACTGGCTGGTCCTCGCCCTCCACGTCGCCGCCCGCGGCGAGCACCTGCGGGCCCAGGACGCGCTCGGCCACGCCGCACGCCATCTGCTGTGGATGGCCCGGCTCGCCGAGCACAGCACCGCCCACTGGCTCACCCCCTCGCGCGCCGCCGAGGCCGAACTCCCCGCCGCCACGGTCGCCGCCGCCGGCTGGCCCACCTCGCCGGGCGACCCCGTGGCCGGCTACGCCCGCGCGCTGTGGCAGGCCGGCCGCGCCCACTGGCAGACCCTCCTCACCCGCCACGGAACCCCGCCCCCGACCGCTCTCTTCCGCGAACTGGACGCCCTCATCACCCCGCCCGGCCTGACGCCGGACGTGCTGCCGTAAGCCCCCCGGCGGCTGCGGGGACCGGCGGGACCACCGGACGTCGCGGCGTCAGCCCGCCTGGTCGGCGCGTGGCCGGCGCCCGGTGGCCGACCACGCCCGACGGCGGCCCGGCGCCCGGCGTCGTGGCGCCAGGCACCCGGTGCCGGTTCCGGCGCCCGCCGGGGGCGGCCCCCGGGTGGGCGGGTCCGAGGCTGTCGGGGGCGCTGGCCCCCGACCTTGTGCGCGCCGCGCAGCGGCTCAGCCGCGGTCGGCCAGCAGCCTGGCCACCTCCGTGCGGACCTGCGGCGTGTCCAGGCCGCGCACGGTGAGGGTGGTGCGGCGGCGCAGCACGTCGTCGACCTCCTCGGCCCACTCGTGGTCGCGCGCGTAGACGACCTGCGCCCAGATCTCCGGCGCGTCCGGGTGGACGCGCTCGGCGAGGCGCGGGTCCTCGTTGGCCAGCCGGGCGATGTCGAAGGCGAGCGAGCCGTAGTGGCCGGCCAGGTGGCGCGCGGTGTCCGCGGCCATCCGCGGCCCCGGGGCGGTGCCGTCGACGAGCAGCCGGTGGGCGACCGCGTCGGGGCTGGCGAAGCCGGGCAGCGGCGCGTGCCGCGGCAGCCGGTTCATCGGCTCCATGTCGTCGGCCAGCGGATGGCCGGGGAGGGCCGCCAGCTTGTTCATCACGGTGCGCCCGATGTGCCGGAAGGTGGTCCACTTGCCGCCGGCCACCGACAGCATGCCGCCGGCGCCCTCGGTGACCACGGTCTCCCGCTTGGCGGTGGCCGTGTCGCCCGGCCCCCCGGGCAGCACCCGCAGCCCGGCGAAGGAGTACGTGACCAGGTCCCTGGACAGCTGCCGGTCGCGGACCGAGAGGGACGCCTCGTCGAGGATCTGGCTGATGTCCGCCTCGGTGACCCGCACGTCCGCCGGGTCGCCCTCGTACACCTCGTCGGTGGTGCCGAGCAGCAGCATGTCCTCCCAGGGCAGCGCGAAGGTGATCCGGTACTTGTCGATCGGGGTGGCGAGCGCCGCCCGCCACGGCGCGGTGGGCTTCAGCACCAGGTGGGCGCCCTTGGACAGCCGGATCGACGGCGCGGCGGCCGGGTCCTCCATCAGGCGCAGCCGGTCCACCCAGGGGCCGGTGGCGTTGAGCACCAGCCGGGCGTTGACGCCGAACTCCGCGCCGTCGGTGCGGTCGCGCAGCTCCGCGCCGGTCACCCGGCCCGCGGTGAAGCGCAGCCCGGTCACCTCGGCGTGGTTGAGCACGGTCGCGCCGGCCTCCACCGCGGCCCGGACGGTCATCAGCGCCATCCGGGAGTCGTTCATCTGCCCGTCCTCGTAGACGGCGACCGCGCGCAGGTCCTCGGTGCGCAGCTCCGGTACGTCGCGGGCGGCCCTGGCCGGGCTGATGACGTGGCCGACGCCGTCGCGGAAGGCGGACAGCGCCGAGTAGGCGAAGACACCCGCGCCGAGCTTGGCGGCGCCGTGCGGGCCGCCCTTGTACACCGGCAGGTAGAAGGTGAGCGGCTTCGCCAGGTGCGGCGCGACGTCCCTGGAGACGGCGCGCCGCTCGACGTGGTTCTCGGCGACCAGCTTGACCGCGCCGGTCTGCAGGTAGCGCAGCCCGCCGTGCAGCAGCTTGGAGGAGGCCGAGGAGGTCGCTCCGGCGAAGTCGCCCGCGTCCACCATGGCCACCCGCAGTCCCGACTGCGCGGCATGCCAGGCGGTGGTGATGCCGAGGATGCCGCCGCCGATCACCAGCAGGTCGTACGTGGCGCGGCCGAGCAGGTCACGGGTCTCCGCCCGTCCGGGGTTGGCTCCGGCGGTCGGATGCGTCCCGAGAGAGGGGACGCTGTGCAGGGTGGTCATGGTGTGTCTCAGTGCTCCTCGTCGTCGATCCAGCCCATGGTCGCCTGGACGGCCTTGAGCCAGCTCTTGTACTCGCGGTCGCGCTGCGCCGCGTCCATCCGCGGGGTCCACTCGGCGGCTCGCCGCCAGTTCGCCCGCAGCGCGTCGGTGTCCGGCCAGAAGCCGACCGCGAGGCCGGCCGCGTAGGCCGCGCCGAGGCAGGTGGTCTCGGCGACCATCGGGCGCACCACCGGTGCGTCCAGGAAGTCCGCCAGGGTCTGCATCAGCAGGTTGTTGGAGGTCATGCCGCCGTCGACCTTGAGCGCGGTCAGCTCGACGCCGGAGTCCTTGGTCATCGCGTCGGCGATCTCCCGGGTCTGCCAGGCCGTGGCCTCCAGCACCGCGCGGGCGATGTGCGCCTTGGTGACGTAGCGGGTCAGGCCGGCGATCACGCCGCGGGCGTCGTCGCGCCAGTAGGGCGCGAACAGGCCGGAGAAGGCCGGCACGAAGTACGCGCCGCCGTTGTCCTCCACCGAGGAGGCAAGCGTCTCGATCTCGGCCGCGGTGCTGATCAGCCCCATCTGGTCGCGCATCCACTGCACCAGCGACCCGGTGACCGCGATCGAGCCCTCCAGGGCGTAGACCGGCGCGTCCTCGCCGATCCGGTAGCCGACGGTGGTGATCAGGCCGTTGTACGAGTTGACCGGGGTCTCGCCGGTGTTCATCAGCATGAAGGTGCCGGTGCCGTACGTGGACTTGGCCTCGCCCTTGGTGAAGCAGGTCTGGCCGAACAGCGCCGCCTGCTGGTCGCCGAGCGCGGCGGCCACCGGCACGTCCACCAGGCCGCCGACGCTGGTGCTGCCGTACACCTCGGAGGAGGACCGGATCTGCGGCAGCACCGCGGCGGGCACCCCGATCGAGGCGAGGATCTTCTCGTCCCAGTCCAGGGTGCGCAGGTCCATCAGCAGGGTGCGCGAGGCGTTGGTGACGTCGGTGACGTGCACGCCGCCGTCGACGCCGCCGGTGAGGTTCCAGATCACCCAGGAGTCCATGGTGCCGAAGAGGATGTCGCCGGCCTCGGCGCGCTCGCGCAGGCCCTCGACGTTGTCCAGCAGCCAGCGGATCTTCGGCCCGGCGAAGTACGACGCGAGCGGCAGCCCGGTCGTGCGGCGGAACCGGTCCTGGCCGACGTTGCGGCCCAGCTCCCGGCAGAGCGCGTCGGTCCGGGTGTCCTGCCAGACCAGCGCGTTGTGCACCGGCTCGCCGGTGTGCCGGTCCCACAGCAGGGTGGTCTCGCGCTGGTTGGTGATGCCGATCGCCTTGACGTCGGAGGGCGTGAAGCCGGGAACCTCCTGCGCGGCCCTGCCGACGGCGCCGGCCACCACCTCCTGGACGTTGGTCCAGATCTCCGCGGCGTCGTGCTCCACCCAGCCCGGCTTGGGGAAGATCTGCTCGTGCTCCTTCTGGTCGACGGCGACGATCCTGCCGTCCCGGTCGAAGACGATGCAGCGGCTGGAGGTGGTGCCCTGGTCGATGGCGGCGATGAACGGGCCGCTGCCGTGCGAGCTGGTCCGCTGCTCCTGGCCGGTAGCGTCGCTGTGCTGGTCGGTCACGGTGTGCTCCTCAAGGGTCTGCGCGGGGTGGCGGGGGGCCTGGCGTCCTGGCGGGGTCACGTGAAGGCGAGCTTGTACAGGCCGCCCGCGACGGCGGCGCCGGCCAGCGGGCCGACCACCGGTATCCAGGCGTAGCTCCAGTCCGATCCGCCCTTGCCGGGCAGCGGCAGCAGGCTGTGCACGATGCGCGGGCCGAGGTCGCGGGCCGGGTTGATGGCGTAGCCGGTCGGGCCGCCGAGCGACAGGCCGACACCGACCACCAGCAGTGAGGTCAGCAGGATGCCCAGGCCGTTGAGGGCGAGGCCGTTCGTCATGCCCTGGGTGAGGATGAAGAGCACCAGCACCGCCGTGCCGATGATCTCGGTGAGCAGGTTCTGCACCGGGTTCCTGATCTCCGGGCCGGTGGCGAAGACGCCGAGCACCGGGCCGCCGGGGGCCTTGCGGCCGGTGGCCGGGCCCGCCGGGTCGGCCTCCTGCCCCGACACCACCTCGGGGTCGGTCAGGTGCGCGGTGAACTGGCCCATGTAGGCCACCCAGACCAGGAACGCTCCGATGATCGCACCGGCGAACTGGCCTATCAGGTAGTAGGGCACCGTGCTCCACACGCCGGTCTTGATGGCCACGCCCAGCGTCACCGCCGGGTTGAGCTGGCCTCCGGAGTAGCCGTTGGCGATGTACGCGCCGGCCATCACCGCGAAGCCCCAGCCGAAGGCGATCGCCACCCATCCGGCGTCCTTGGCCTTCGATTTCTTCAGCGTCACGGCGGCGCAGACGCCGCCGCCCATCAGGATGAGCACGGCGGTGCCGAAAAGCTCACCGACGACGATGTGGCCATGGGACACAGCGACTCCTTTGTCAATTGTCCGATAGCGGCATTCCCGGCCCGGCCGGTGTTCGACAATGTCGACCGCTGTGCGCGAGTTTTACTCCATGACGACCGCTGGTCAAGAGGCATGTGACCGACGAGACCCGGCGGCGGCCGGACAAGCCGCGCGAAACCGCGCGCGGCACGGCGCTCAGAACCGTCCGGCGCCCAGGTCGCGGGAGACCGCCCGCGCGCAGTCCCGCACCGCCGCCACCAGGCGCGCGCGTATCCCGTCGGCGTCGCAGACCCGCTCCACCGCGCCGGTGACGCCGACCGCGCCCACCGGCATCCGCCTGCGGTCGTAGACCGGCGCGGCCACCGAGGCCACGCCGTCCCAGGTCTCCTCCAGGTCGGCCGCCCAGCCGCGGGCACGGGTCAGGTCGAGCACCGTCTCGAAGTCCGCCGCGGCGGTGATCGTGCGCGCGGTCAGCGCGGCCCGCTCGCCCTCGGCCACCTCGTTGTGCGCCACCGGGTCGAAGGCCGAGAGCACCTTGCCCATCGCGGTGCTGTGCAGCGGCTGCATCGCCCCGACCTCCAGCACCTGCCGGCTGTCGTCCGGCCGGAAGACGTGGTGCACGATCAGCACGCCCTGCTGGTGCAGCACCCCCAGGTACGCCGCCTCGCCGCTGGACCTGGCCAGGTCGTCGGTCCACACCAGGGCGCGGGCGCGCAGCTCGTGCACGTCCAGGTAGCTGTTGCCGAGCCGCAGCAGCTCGGCGCCGAGCTGGTAGCGGCCGGACGCCGGGTCCTGCTCGACGAAGCCCTCCTGCTGCAGGGTGCGCAGGATGCCGTGCGCGGTGCCCTTGGCCAGGCCGAGCGAGGAGGCCACGTCGGACAGGCCCAGCCTGCGCTCCCCGCCCGCCAGCAGCCGCAGGATCGCGGCGGCCCGCTCGAGTGACTGGATGGGACCTGGCATCTCGCGCACTCCAAGGGACGGGGGCGGCAGCAGGGCGGCGGCCGGATCTATCCGTGCCCCGGTCGACATTGTCGACCTTCATCATCGCAGAGACGATTGTGGCACCACCCGTCCGCTCCTCGGAATGCCTTCGAGGCGGTGCGCCCCCGGCGGCTAGGCTGGCGGGGTGCGTCCTCGGCCGGCTCCGGCAGCGCCAGGGCTGCGAGCGCGCATAGCCGACAGCCGTCGCATCCCAGGGAGCACCTCCATGGCCTCGCCGTCCCCCTCGTTCACCCCGGCCGCCCCGGCCTTCGCCGCGTCCGCGAGCAACGCCCGGGCCGCCGCCCTGCGCGAGGCGCTCGCCTCCCGCGTCGTCGTCGCCGACGGGGCGATGGGCACCATGCTCCAGGCACAGGACCCGACGCTCGACGACTTCCAGCAGCTCGAGGGCTGCAACGAGATCCTCAACCTCACCCGCCCCGACATCGTGCGCTCGGTCCACGAGGCGTACTTCGCGGCCGGCGTGGACTGCGTGGAGACCAACACCTTCGGCGCCAACCAGAGCGCGCTGGCCGAGTACGACGCCGCCGACCGCATCCACGAGCTGGCGGTGGCCGGCGCCCGGCTGGCCCGCGAGGTGGCCGACGGCTTCGCCGCCGACGGCCGGCCGCGCTGGGTGCTCGGCTCGATCGGCCCCGGCACCAAGCTGCCGACCCTCGGCCACACCACCTTCCGCACCCTGCGCGACGGCTACGAGGCCAACGCCGCCGGGCTCATCGAGGGCGGCGCCGACGCCCTCATCGTGGAGACCATGCAGGACCTGCTACAGGTCAAGGCCGCCCTGATCGGCTCGCGCCGGGCGATGGCGGCGGCCGGCGTGAACCTGCCGCTGATCTGCGAGGTGGCCGTCGAGACCACCGGAACCATGCTGCTCGGCTCCGAGATCGGCGCCGCGCTCACCGCGCTCGAACCGCTCGGCATCGACCTGATCGGCCTCAACTGCTCGACCGGCCCCGCCGAGATGAGCGAGCACCTGCGCTACTTGGCCCGGCACTCCCGTACGCCGCTCGCCTGCATGCCCAACGCCGGCCTGCCGGTGCTCACCAAGGACGGCGCCCACTACCCGCTGTCCCCGGCGGAACTGGCCGACGCGCACGAGGTCTTCGCCCGCGAGTACGGCCTGTCGCTGGTCGGCGGCTGCTGCGGCAGCACGCCCGAGCACCTGCGGCAGCTGGTGGAGCGGGTCGGCGGCCAGGAGATCGTGCCGCGCAGCCCCCGCCCCGAGCCCGGCGCCGCCTCTCTCTACCAGACCGTGCCCTTCCGGCAGGACACCTCGTACCTGGCGATCGGCGAGCGCACCAACGCCAACGGCTCCAAGAAGTTCCGCGACGCGATGCTGGAGGGCCGCTGGGAGGACTGCGTCGAGCTGGCCCGGGACCAGATCCGCGAGGGCGCCCACCTGTTGGACCTGTGCGTGGACTACGTCGGGCGGGACGGCGTCGCCGACATGGCCGAGATCGCCGGGCGGTTCGCCACCGCCTCCACGCTGCCGATCGTGCTGGACTCCACCGAGGTCGAGGTGCTCCGCGCCGGGCTGGAGAAGCTCGGCGGCCGCGCGGTGCTCAACTCGGTGAACTACGAGGACGGCGACGGCCCCGAGTCCCGCTTCGCCCGCGTCACCCAGCTGGCCGTCGAGCACGGAGCGGCCCTCATCGCGCTCACCATCGACGAGGAGGGCCAGGCCCGCACCCCGGAGAAGAAGGTGGAGATCGCCGAGCGGCTGATCGCCGACCTGACCGGCAACTGGGGCGTCGCCGAGTCCGACATCCTCATCGACTGCCTCACCTTCACCATCTGCACCGGCCAGGAGGAGTCCCGCAAGGACGGTGTCGCCACCATCGAGGCGATCCGCGAGCTCAAGCGCCGCCACCCCGACGTGCAGACCACGCTGGGCCTGTCGAACATCTCCTTCGGCCTCAACCCCGCCGCCCGCGTGGTGCTCAACTCGGTCTTCCTCGACGAGTGCGTGAAGGCCGGCCTCGACTCCGCCATCGTGCACGCCTCCAAGATCCTGCCGATCGCCCGCATCCCCGAGGAGCAGCGGCAGGTCGCGCTCGACCTGGTGCACGACCGGCGCCGCGAGGGCTACGACCCGCTGCAACGGCTGATGGAGCTGTTCGAGGGCGTCGACACCAAGTCGGTGCGGGCCGGCCGGGCCGAGGAGCTGATGGCGCTCCCGCTGGAGGAGCGGCTGCAGCGGCGGATCATCGACGGCGAGAAGAACGGCCTCACCGCGGACCTCGACGAGGCGCTCACCGAGCGGCCCGCGCTGGACATCGTCAACGACACGCTGCTGTCCGGGATGAAGGTCGTCGGCGAGCTGTTCGGCTCCGGCCAGATGCAGCTTCCGTTCGTGCTGCAGTCCGCCGAGGTCATGAAGGCCGCCGTGGCGCACCTCGAACCGCACATGGAGAAGTCCGACGAGAGCGGCGGCAAGGGCACCATCGTGCTCGCCACCGTCCGCGGCGACGTGCACGACATCGGCAAGAACCTGGTCGACATCATCCTCTCCAACAACGGCTACAACGTGGTCAACCTCGGCATCAAGCAGCCGGTCTCGGCGATCCTCGAAGCCGCCCAGGAGCACCGCGCCGACGTCATCGGCATGTCCGGGCTGCTGGTCAAGTCCACGGTGATCATGAAGGAGAACCTGGAGGAGCTGAACCAGCGCGGCCTGTCCGCCGAGTACCCGGTGATCCTCGGCGGCGCCGCCCTCACCCGCGCCTACGTCGAGCAGGACCTGCACGAGATCTACGCGGGCGAGGTCCGCTACGCCCGGGACGCCTTCGAGGGACTGCGGCTGATGGACGCGCTGATCGGCATCAAGCGCGGGGTGCCGGGCGCCGCGCTGCCCGAGCTGAAGGCACGCCGGGTGGCCCGGCGCGAGCAGCCGGAGGAGCCCGAGGCCGACCTCGGCCAGGTGCGGTCCGACGTCGCCGTGGACAACCCGGTGCCCGAGCCGCCGTTCTGGGGCACCCGGGTCGTCAAGGGCATCCCGCTGGCCGACTACGCCTCCTGGCTCGACGAGGGAGCCCTCTTCAAGGGCCAGTGGGGCCTGAAGCAGTCCCGCGCCACCGGCCCCTCGTACGAGGATCTGGTGGAGTCCGAGGGGCGGCCGCGGCTGCGCGGGCTGCTCACCCGGCTGCAGTCCGAGGGCCTGCTGGAGGCGGCCGTGGTCTACGGCTACTTCCCGTGCGTGGCCAAGGGCGACGACCTGATCGTGCTGCACGAGGACGGCAGCGAGCGCACCCGCTTCTCCTTCCCCCGGCAGCGCCGCGGCCGCCGGCTGTGCCTGGCGGACTTCTTCCGGCCGGAGGAGTCCGGCGAGACCGACGTGGTCGGCTTCCAGGTCGTCACCGTCGGCAGCCGGATCTCCGAGGCGGCCGGCGAGCTGTTCGCCGCCGACTCCTACCGCGACTACCTGGAGCTGCACGGCCTGTCGGTGCAGCTGGCCGAGGCGCTGGCCGAGTACTGGCACGCGCGGGTCCGCGGCGAGCTGGGCTTCGGCGGCGAGGACCCCTCGGACGTGGAGGACATGTTCGCGCTGAAGTACCGCGGCGCGCGCTTCTCGCTGGGCTACGGCGCCTGCCCCGACCTGGAGGACCGGGCGAAGATCGCCGCGCTGCTGGAGCCCGAGCGGATCGGCGTGAAGCTCTCCGAGGAGTTCCAGCTGCACCCGGAGCAGTCCACCGACGCGATCGTCATCCACCACCCCGAGGCGAAGTACTTCAACGCCCGTTGACGAGGCCGTCACCGGCTCTTCGCCCGCCGTACGGCGTGTCGAACCCGGCCGACGTAGAATGGACGGTCCGGCAGAGGCCGGTCGCCGCCCCGTGGCACACGGGACGCGGCGACCGGCCTCTGTGTCCCCCAGGCCGAGGAGTGGCGCGTATGACCAGCAGCATCCCCGTCGCCGGCACGCGGACGACCCAGCGGCCCGGTCCGCACGCCGTGCTGCTGGACCTGGACGGCACCCTGGTGGACACCGAGGGGCTGTGGTGGACCGCGGAGGCCGAGGTCTTCGCGGAGCTCGGCCACGTGCTGGACGAGGTGCACCGCTCGGTCGTCGTCGGCGGCCCGATGTCGCGCAGCCTCGGCCACCTGATGTCGGTGACCGGCACCACCGCCACCCTCGCCGAGCTGACCCTGGCGATCAACACCCGCTTCGAGCAGCTGATCGCCCGCGGCGCCCCGCTGATGCCCGGCGCCCGCCGGCTGCTCGCGGAGCTGTCCGCGCACGGGACGCCGACCGCGCTGGTCTCCGCGTCCTACCGCACCACCATCGACGCGATGCTCCGCTCGCTGGGCCCCGAGCACTTCGCCTTCACCCTGGCCGGCGACGAGGTGAGCCGCACCAAGCCGGACCCCGAGCCGTATCTGACCGCCGCGGCCCGGCTCGGCGCGGCCCCCGCGGACTGCGTCGTGGTCGAGGACACCCCCACCGGCGTCGCCTCGGCGCTGGCGGCCGGCTGCCAGGTGATCGCGGTGCCCTCGGTGGCGCCGATCGCGCCCGCCCCCGGCGTGATGGTGGTCCGCTCCCTGGAGGACGTGACCCTCCCTTTTCTGCGCGCTGTGAACACGCGTATTCACTGAGTGTGTCCGCGCGGCCCGCGAAGGCCGCTGTGACGCGAACTTTGGCCTCCCGTTGGTGCTGATCACACGCAATCTCGGTATCGTCGCCCGAGCGTGCGCGCGGAGTGTGCTGGAATACCTGCGGTGACCCCGCGCGAGGGGCCCCGGCTTCCGCACGCGACGGCTTTCCCGGTCTGCTCCCCGCTCCTGGGATCTCGGTGCGCGGGCGACCAGTTGGGCTGCCGGCCGGCTCCGCGCACCGCGAGCACGACCGGCACATGTGCAAGGGCAAGAGGAGAACAACGACGATGAACCGCAAGCTTCTGGTGCTGCCCGCCCTGCTGGGCGTACTGACACCCCTGATCAGTGGGTGCGGCGGCTCCGGCGGGGGGAGCAGCGACAGTGGCAAACCCATCGTCGTCGGCACCACCGACAGCATCGAGCTGACCAAGGACAACCCCGCCCCGCTCGACCCGGCGACGTCCTACGACAGCGCGACCTGGAACATCTTCTACAACACGTTCCAGATGCTGCTGACCTACCCGCGCGGCAGCACCACGCCGACGCCGGACGCGGCCAGCGACTGCCACTACAACGACACCACCGGGCTGACGTACACGTGCACCATGCGTGACGGCCTGAAGTTCTCCAACGGCGACTCGCTGACCTCGGCGGACGTGAAGTTCTCCATCGACCGGATGCTGAAGATCAACTGGAACGCCGGTCCCGCGTCCCTGATAGCCGGCGTGAAGTCGGTGAACACCCCGGACGAGAAGACCGTCGTCTTCCAGCTCAAGGCCCCGGACGCGACCTTCCCGGCCAAGCTCGCCACACCCGCCGCGGCGATCCTGGACAGCAAGGTCTACGATCCGACCAAGCCGTACACCGGCTTCAAGCTGGTCGGCTCCGGCCCGTACACGCTCAGCTCCGCCACCAAGGACGCCCAGGGCAACCTCCAGTCCGGCACGTTCGACAAGAACTCGAACTACCAGGGCCTGCTCAAGCTCAACAACAGCAAGGTCGAGCTGAGGATGTTCGCGGACTCCAACAAGATGGAGTCGGCGCTGAAGACCGGCGCCATCGACGTGATGTCGCGGACGCTGTCGCCGGACCAGATCAACCAGCTGCAGACCAGCAGCGACCCGAGCATCAAGCTGACCGAGTCGCCCGGCGGCGAGGCGCGCTACCTGTTCCTCAACACCTCCTCCTCGGACCTGAGGACGAAGGCGGTGCGCCAGGCGATCGCCGAGGTCGTCGACCGCCAGGCGATCACCCGCGACGTCTACAAGCGCACCGCGGACCCGCTGTACTCGGTGGTGCCGCAGGGCATCTCCGGCCACACCAACTCCTTCTTCGCCGACTACCCGACGCCGAACGTCGCGGCGGCCAAGACGAAGCTGCACGCCGCGGGCATCACCAGCAAGATCCCGCTGACCATCAACTACCGCCGCGACAACGGCGGCACGATGAACCAGCCGGAAGCGGAGGCGATCGCCAGGCAGCTCAACGCGAGCGGCCTGTTCGACGTCACCGCCAAGAGCGAGGAGTGGAGCGCCTTCCTGAAGGCCGCCTCACAGCGCAAGTACCAGATCTTCGCGATCAGTTGGCTGCCGGACTTCCCGGACCCGGACAACTACATCGCACCGTTCTTCGACCGGGACAACTTCCTGAACCTGCCGTACGCGAGCAAGCAGATCCAGGACCAGCTCCTGCCGGAGACCCGCCGGATGGCGCAGCGCAGCACCGCGAGCGACGCCTTCGGCCAGGCACAGCAGATCGTCGCCCAGGACGTCCCGATGCTGCCGCTGTGGCAGGGCAAGCAGTACATCGTCTCCCGCAGCAACATCACCGGTGTGGAATGGGCTCTCAACTCCTCGACCACCACGCAGTTCTGGGAGCTCGGGCGTGGCGTGACGGGGTGATCCGCACACACGAGGGAGATCGTCGAGGATGAATCGAAAGCTGCTCGTTCTGCCGGCCCTGATAGGCCTGGCATCCCTGTCGCTCGCCGGATGCGGGTCCGGCGGCGGCAGCGGAGACGGCGGCGGCGCCATCGTGGTCGGTACGACGGACACGTTCCAGATGTCGAAGGACAACCCGGCGCCGTTCGACCCGGCGACCGGGTACGACATCGGCAGCTGGAACATCTTCAACAACACGTACCAGACCCTGCTGCGCCTTCCGCGCAGCGGCACCCAGCCGCAGCCCGAGGCGGCCCAGGAGTGCCACTTCACCGACAGCCAGGGCGAGCAGTACCGCTGCACGCTGCGCAGCGGCCTGACCTTCTCCAACGGCGACAGGATCACCTCGCAGGACGTCAAGTTCTCGGTGGACCGGATGATCAAGATCAACGATCCCAACGGTCCGTCCAGCCTGCTCAGCAACATCGACAAGGTGGAGACGCCGGACGACGCCACCGTCGTCTTCCACCTGTCGGGCCCCGACTCGACCTTCCCGTTCAAGCTCGCCACCCCGGCGGCCGACATCGTGGACAGCGGCGCCTACGACGCGACCAAGGTGCACGAGGGCTACGGCGTGGTCGGCTCGGGGCCCTACGAGCTGAAGTCCTTCACCTCGGGCAAGAGCGCGGTCTTCGTCAGGAACCCCCGCTACAAGGGCACCATCAACCTGAGCAACAGCAGGATCGAGCTGCGGTTCTTCACCTCCTCCAAGGCCATGCAGTCCGCGCTCACCAGCGGCGCGATCGACGTGATGAGCCGGACGATGTCACCGGCCCAGGTCGCCCAGCTGTCGCTCGGCGCCGACCAGGGCGTCAAGCTCACCGAGGCGCCCGGCACCGAGATCCGCTACCTCGTCTTCAACACCGCCGACCCGACGATCGCCAAGCCGGCCGTCCGCAAGGCCATCGCCAGCCTGGTCGACCGGCAGGCGCTGACCAAGGACGTCTACCAGCGCACCACCACCCCGCTCTACTCGCTGGTCCCGCAGAGCATCACCGGCCACACCAACTCCTTCTACGACGCGTACGGCGACCAGCCGGACCTGGCCAAGGCCCGCGGCTACCTGGCGGGGGCGCACCTCGACACCCCCGTGCCGATCACGCTGTCGTACACCACCCAGCACTACGGCGAGGCGACCGCGCCGGAGTTCACGCTGCTCAAGGACCAGCTGGAGTCCGGCGGCCTGTTCCGGGTCACCCTGCAGGGCGTCGCCGACTGGAACGCCTACAAGGCGGCCTACCGGGCGCACCGGTACCAGGTGTTCGGGATGGGCTGGTTCCCCGACTTCCCGGACCCGGACAACTACATCGCCCCGTTCTTCGGCAAGGACGACTTCCTGAACCTCGCCTACGTCAACCGCGAGATCCGGGACCAGATCATCCCCTCCACCCGCCAGAAGACCCAGCGCAGCAGCGCGGTGCCGGACTTCGAGACGGCGCAGAAGGTGATCGCCGCGGACGTGCCGGTGCTGCCGCTGTGGCAGGGCAAGCAGTACATCGCCGCGCGCAGCGACATCACCGGCACCGAGTGGGCGCTCAACGCCTCCTCGACCACCCAGTTCTGGGAGCTGGGCCGGGGCGTTTCCACCGACTGACCGACCCCGGCCGGCCCGGCGCGCGCTCAGCCCGCGCCGGGCCGCACCAGGCCGCTCTCGTACGCGTACACCGCGGCCTGCACCCGGTCGCGCAGCGCCAGCTTGGTCAGCACATGGCCGACGTGGGTCTTCACGGTGGTCTCGCTGACGAACAGCTCGGCGGCGATCTCCGCGTTCGACAGGCCGCGGGCGACCAGCTTGAGCACCTCGACCTCGCGCTCGGTCAGCGCGTGCAGCGGCTGCGGCACTGCGTCCTCGCCGGACGGCAGCCGGCCCGCGTACTTGTCCAGCAGCCGCCGGGTGATGCTCGGCGCGAGCATCGCCTCGCCCGCGGCGACCACCCGGATGGCCTGCACCAGCTCCGCGGCCGGGGCGTCCTTGAGTAGGAAGCCGCTGGCGCCCGCGCGCAGCGCCTCCACCACGTACTCGTCGAGGTCGAAGGTGGTCAGCACCAGCACCTTGGCGGGTCCCGAGCGGTCGGGCCCGGTGATCTGCCGGGTCGCCTCCACCCCGTCCATCCTCGGCATCCGGATGTCCATCAGCACCACGTCGGGCTGCAGCGCCCGCACCTGGTCCAGCGCCTGCTGACCGTCCCCGGCCTCGCCGACCACGGCCAGCTCCGGCTCGGCCTCCAGGATCATCCGGAAGCCGGTGCGCAGCAGAGGCTGATCGTCCACCAGCAGGACGCGGATCGCCACGGGTACTCCTTCACCAGGCACGGTCTAGACCGTGCCATTCTGGCCCACGGCCGGCCGCGCCCCCGGGACATCCGCCAGGGGATACGGCGGGGGAGTCCCACCGAATTCGGGACAGACCGCCTGATGGTCGCACCAGCCGCACAGCGGGCCGCGCCGCGGCCGCCAGTCGCCGCTGCGGGTCGCCTCGGTGATCGCCTCCCACAGCGCCAGCAGCTTGCGCTCGGTGGCCAGCAGGTCCGCCTCGGAGGGGTCGTACGTCAGCACGTCGCCGCTGCCCAGGTAGACCAGCTGCAGGCGGCGCGGGACCACGCCGCGCAGCCGCCACAGCACCAGCGCGTAGAACTTCATCTGGAACAGCGGCTCGTCCGCGTACTGCGGGCGCGGCGCCTTGCCGGTCTTGTAGTCCACCACCCGCAGGTCGCCGCCGACCGGCGCGACGTCCAGCCGGTCCACGTACCCGCGCAGCGTCAGCCCCGACTCCAGGACCGTCTCCACGTACAGCTCGCGCTCGGCGGGCTCCAGCCTGGTCGGGTCCTCCAGCGTGAACCAGCGGTCCACCAGCCGCTCGGCGCTCTCCAGCCAGGCGGCCAGCGCCGCCGGGTCCGCCGCGCCCTCGGCCGCCGCGAACAGCCCGGCCAGCTCGGGGCGGGCCGCCAGCAGCCGCTCCCACTCGCCGGCGACCATCGACCGGGCGCGCGCGGCGGTGCGGTCGGCGGCCGGCGCGTCGAAGAGCCGCTCCAGCACGGCGTGCACCACGGTGCCGCGGGTCGCCGCCTGGCTCGGCTTCTCCGGCAGCCGGTCGATCACCCGCAGCCGGTACAGCAGCGGGCAGCGCATGAAGTCCGCCGCCCGCGAGGGGGACAGCGACGACGGCGGCCGCGGCGGCGTGGCCCGCCCGCCGCCTGCCGTGCCGGCCGCCGCCGCGGGGGTCGCACCGGCCCGCGGCACGCCCTGCGGCGGCGCTGCGGCGTCCGGTGGCGGGCTCTGCGCGGGGATCTCCATGGCACCTGACCCTATGGCCTGCCACCGACAGCGGCGGCCTCGCCGGGCGGCCGCACCCTCGCCGCCGCGCGCAGGGCAATAGCATGGTCGTGAAGCCCCTCGTGCCGCACGATCACCACAGGGGCGTGCGTCGATCGAGAGGAACCAGTGAGCGAGAGCGGTCGGCCGCCGGCGGAGAACGCCCGCACCCGGGACCCGGAGGGCGACGGGGGCTCCGGCAGGTCCGCACGGGAACCCGGCGGCGGCATCCTGATGGGGCGGTTCTTCGGCGTTCCGATCTACGTCGCCCCCAGCTGGTTCCTGGTCGCCGCGCTGATCACCTGGGTCTTCGGCGGGCAGCTGGACACCGTGCTCCCCGAACTCGGCCGGGTCAGGTACCTCGTCTCGCTCTTCTTCGCGGTCGCCTTCTACGCCTCGGTGCTCATCCACGAACTCGCCCACACCGTCGCCGCGCTGCGCTTCAAACTGCCGGTGCGCCGCATCCAGCTGCAGTTCTTCGGCGGCGTCTCGGAGATCGAGAAGGAGTCGGAGACACCGGGCCGCGAGTTCGTGCTCGCCTTCGTCGGACCGCTGCTGTCGCTGATCCTCGCCGCGCTCTTCTACGGCGGCATGCAGTTCGTCGAGAGCGGCACGGTGCCCGGAGTGCTGCTGGCCGGGCTGATGGTCAGCAACCTCATCGTGGCGATCTTCAACTTCCTGCCCGGCCTGCCGCTGGACGGCGGCCGCATGCTGCGCGCCGTGGTGTGGAAGATCAGCGGCAAGGCGATGACCGGCACCGTCGCCGCCGCCTGGGTCGGCCGGGCGCTGGCGCTCGCGGTGCTGATCGGGCTGCCGCTGCTGTCCTACCGCGGGGGCATCAACGGCGACGGCAGCACCTCGGGGGCCGACTCGCTGACCGACGCGCTGCTCGCCGCCATCCTGGCCGCGATCATCTGGACGGGGGCGGGCAACAGCCTGCGGATGGCCCGGCTGCGCGAGCGGCTGCCGGCGCTGCGGGCCCGCACCCTGACCCGGCGCGCGGTGCCGGTGAACTCCGACACCCCGCTCTCCGAGGCGCTGCGCCGGGCCAACGAGGCCGGCGCCCGCGCCCTGGTGGTGGTCGACGGCAAGGGCGATCCGACCGCGCTGGTCCGTGAGTCGGCGATCGTCTCGATCCCCGAGCACCGCCGCCCCTGGGTGGCGGTGAGCGGCCTGTCCCAGGACCTCACCCCCGGCATGCGCGTCTCGGCCGAGCTGGTCGGGGAGGACCTGCTGGACGCGCTGCGCGCGGCCCCCTCCACCGAGTACCTCGTCGTCGAGCCGACCGGTGAGATCTACGGGGTGCTGTCCACCGCGGACGTCGAGCGGGCCTTCCTCGCCGCGATGTCGCGCGACACTCCGTAATGCCGGCCGGTCCGGCACGGGTAGGCTGCTCCCATGTCCGAACCGACCGGTGCCGCCCGCCGACGCGGGCCCTTCAGAGTCGGGGACCAGGTCCAGCTCACCGACCCCAAGGGACGCCACTACACGTTCACGCTCGAAGCAGGAAAGCAGTTCCACACCCACAAGGGCGCTTTCCCGCACGACGAGCTGATCGGCGCCCCCGAGGGCAGTGTGGTGCGAACCACGGGAAACGTCGCCTATCTCGCGCTGCGCCCGCTGCTCCCCGACTACGTCCTGTCCATGCCCCGCGGCGCCGCCGTGGTCTACCCCAAGGACGCGGGGCAGATCCTGGCGATGGCCGACATCTTCGCCGGCGCCCGCGTCGTGGAGGCGGGGGTCGGCTCGGGGTCGCTCAGCAGCTTCCTGCTGCGCGCCATCGGCGACCACGGCATGCTGCACAGCTACGAGCGCCGCGCGGACTTCGCCGAGATCGCCACCCAGAACGTCGAGCGGTACTTCGGCGGTCCGCACCCCGCCTGGCAGCTCACCGTCGGCGACCTCCAGGACCACCTGAGCGACGCCGACGTCGACCGGGTCATCCTCGACATGCTCGCGCCCTGGGAGTGCCTGGAGGCCGTCTCCAAGGCCCTGGTGCCCGGCGGCATCCTGTGCGCGTACGTGGCCACCACCACCCAGCTCGCCCGCACCGTCGAGGCGATCCGCGAGCACGGCTCCTTCAACGAGCCCGCCGCCTGGGAGACCATGGTCCGCACCTGGCACGTGGAGGGCCTGGCGGTCCGCCCCGACCACCGGATGATCGGGCACACCGGCTTCCTGCTCACCGCCCGCCGGCTCGCCGACGGCGTCGAGCCGCCGCTGCGCCGCCGCCGTCCCGCCAAGGGCGCGTACGGCGAGGACTACACCGGGCCGGGCAGCGGCAGCGGCAGCGGGGGCGCCTCCTCGGAGGACTGAGGCGCCCAGGTGCCCACGCCAGGAGGACCCGGGCCCCGAGGCTCGGAGGACCCCGGCCCGGGGGAGCGGGCGCCGTGGGCGCGTGTGCGATTTCGGCCAACTTCGCCGAGCCGCCGCCGGTTTGTCCCGTCAGGGGCGGCCGGCGGCCTCGTCTTCCCGCTCTTCGGCGACCTACCCCGCCGTTCCCGCCCGGTGTGAGATATGGCACGATGCTGGCCACCCCCCGGAGATCGACCCCAGGAGACAGGCGCGTGCAGCCGTCCGCAGGCCCCGCCCTTCCGCACACCGGCGCCCGCGCGGTGCACTGGCTCAGCACGGCCGCGGCGCTGGGCGCGATCGTCGCCGTCGTCGCCCTGGTGCAGCCCGCCGACGCCTCGTCCACGGCGTCCTCCAAGGCGCCCGGCCGTTCCGCGAAGCCGTCCGCCGCGCCGGTCGCGGCGCCCGACCCGAAAGCCGCCGGCTTCCCGCTGGCCTGCGGTCCCGGTGTCGCGGTGGACGTGATCGCCCAGGCGTCCGGCGACCTGGACGGCGACGGGCGGCCGGAGACGGTGGTCGTGGTGCGCTGCCACGCCGACACCGGCACCCCGCCCAGCGGCGTCTACGTGCTCGATCCGCCGGCCGGCCCCGGCGACGCCCCGCGGATCGTGGAGACCCTGGTGAGGCCCGAGGACGACCGGGAGATCGCCGACTTCCGGCTCGAAGGCCGCACCGTCCGGGCCACCGTGCTCGGCTTCTCCTCCGACACCACCCCGCGCTGCTGCCCCGACCTGCGGCGCACGTACTCCTGGGAGTGGCGCGGCGGGCGGTACGTGGCGATCCCGGGGCCCGCGGCCAACAGCATCTGACCCGGCGGCCCCGGTGGGGCCGCCCGCTCAGCGGCCCGCGCGGTCCACGGCGCGTCGGCTCACGGCGCGTCGGGGCCGTAGACCTCGACGCGGTCGGCGGAGCGCCGCACGTGGATGCAGTCGCCCGGGCACTCCCTGGCCGAGTCCACGATGTCCTGCAGCAGCGTGACCGGGACGGGTACCGTGGCACCAGGGGACTGCCGCAGCTCGTCGTCCTCGCCCTTCACGTAGGCGAGCCCGTCGATGTCCAGCTCGAAGACCTCGGGCGCGTACTGCACGCAGATCCCGTCGCCCGTGCACAGGTCCTGGTCGATCCAGACCTCGAGAGCCTCGGTCTTCTCGTCGCTCACGGAACCCCTCGCCTGCCGTTCCTCGTTCGGGAAGCAACCGCCTTCGGCGGTGGTTGACCCAAACGACGATACAACCGGCGGCTTTCGGATGGAGATCGGCGGGTATCTCAGTGGCGAAGGGACGTGCGCAAGGGTGAAGATCGGACACACCGCGATCGTCTTTGTGATCTAGGGGTTTCAACCCCACCTGGCCCAGGTAGGGTCTGGAAACGTCCAGCTCCCCTTGGAGGAGGTGAGGACCGTGGCGGCCCACGACGACGACATGAACCGTGGCGGCCGACCCGCTCGTGGATCGGAAGATCCCATGAGCCAGGTCGCCTTTCTTGAGCAGGAGATCGCCGTCCTGCGACGCAAGCTCGCCGACTCTCCGCGGCACACGAGGATTCTCGAAGAGAGGATCGTCGAGCTGCAGACCAACCTGGCAGGCGTGTCCGCGCAGAACGAACGGCTGGCGAACACCCTCCGCGAGGCCCGCGACCAGATCGTGGCCCTCAAGGAGGAGGTCGACCGGCTCGCGCAGCCGCCCGCCGGATTCGGCGTCTTCCTGCAGGCGAACGACGACGGCACGGCGGACATCTTCACCGGCGGGCGCAAGCTCCGGGTGAACGTCAGCCCGTCCGTCGAGCTCGACGAGCTCCGGCGCGGCCAGGAGCTGATGCTCAACGAGGCGCTGAACGTGGTGGAGGCCATGGCCTTCGAGCGCGTCGGCGACATCGTCACCCTCAAGGAGGTCCTCGAGGACGGCGAGCGCGCACTGGTCATCGGGCACACCGACGAGGAGCGCGTGGTGCGCCTCGCGGACACCCTGTCGGACGTCCCGCTGCGGGCCGGCGACGCCCTGCTGCTGGAGCCCCGTTCCGGCTACGTCTACGAGCGGGTGCCCAAGAGCGAGGTCGAGGAGCTCGTCCTCGAAGAGGTCCCGGACATCGACTACCGCCAGATCGGCGGTCTCGGCAACCAGATCGAGCAGATCCGCGACGCGGTGGAACTGCCCTACCTGCACGCCGACCTGTTCAAGGAGTACGAACTGCGGCCGCCCAAGGGCGTGCTGCTGTACGGCCCGCCCGGCTGCGGCAAGACGCTCATCGCCAAGGCGGTGGCGAACTCGCTGGCCAAGAAGGTCGCCGAGGTGACGGGACAGCCGCAGGGCAAGAGCTACTTCCTCAACATCAAGGGCCCGGAGCTGCTGAACAAGTACGTGGGCGAGACCGAGCGGCAGATCCGCCTGGTCTTCCAGCGCGCCCGCGAGAAGGCGTCGGAGGGCACTCCGGTCATCGTCTTCTTCGACGAGATGGAGTCGCTCTTCCGCACCCGCGGTTCCGGTGTCAGCTCGGACGTGGAGAACACCATCGTCCCGCAGCTCCTCGCCGAGATCGACGGTGTGGAGGGCCTGGAGAACGTCATCGTGATCGGCGCCTCCAACCGCGAGGACATGATCGACCCCGCGATCCTGCGGCCCGGCCGCCTGGACGTGAAGATCAAGATCGAGCGGCCCGACGCCGAGGCGGCCAAGGACATCTTCTCGAAGTACCTGGTCGACACGCTGCCGCTGCACGGCGAGGACCTCGCCGAGCACGGCGGGTCGCCGGCCGCCACGGTGGACGCGATGATCCAGTCCGTGGTCGAGCGGATGTACTCCGAGACCGAGGAGAACCGCTTCCTGGAGGTCACCTACGCCAACGGTGACAAGGAGGTCCTGTACTTCAAGGACTTCAACTCCGGAGCGATGATCCAGAACATCGTGGACCGCGCCAAGAAGATGGCGATCAAGGCGTTCCTCGACCACGACCAGCGCGGCATGCGCGTCTCCCACCTGCTCGCGGCCTGTGTCGACGAGTTCAAGGAGAACGAGGACCTGCCGAACACCACCAACCCCGACGACTGGGCGCGGATCTCCGGCAAGAAGGGCGAGCGGATCGTGTTCATCCGCACCCTGGTGACCGGAAAGCAGGGGGCGGACACCGGACGCTCCATCGACACCGTGGCGAACACCGGACAGTATCTGTAAGCACTACCCTCCGGCTGCGGGGCCCCGACAGCGGGTACCCCGCGGCCGGTGTGTTTTCCGGTCTGGACCGGGCCGGAGCCGGGCAAGGAGGGCCGCATGACCGTACGGCGAGTAATGGGCATCGAGACGGAGTACGGGATCTCCGTCCCCGGCCACCCGAACGCCAATGCCATGCTCACCTCATCCCAGATCGTCAACGCCTACGCGGCGGCGATGCACCGGGCGCGCCGCGCCCGCTGGGACTTCGAGGAGGAGAATCCGCTGCGGGACGCCCGCGGCTTCGACCTCGCCCGCGAGGGGGCCGACTCCAGCCAGCTCACCGACGAGGACATCGGCCTGGCCAACGTCATCCTGACCAACGGCGCGCGGCTCTACGTCGACCACGCGCACCCCGAGTACTCCTCGCCCGAGATCACCAACCCGCTGGACGCGGTGCTCTGGGACAAGGCCGGCGAGCGGATCATGGCCGAGGCTGCGATGCGCGCCGCCCAGCTCCCCGGCGCCCAGCCCATCCACCTGTACAAGAACAACACCGACAACAAGGGTGCTTCCTACGGCACGCACGAGAACTACCTGATGAAGCGGGAGACCCCGTTCTCGGACATCGTGCGGCACCTGACGCCGTTCTTCGTCTCCCGGCAGGTCGTCACCGGTGCGGGCCGGGTCGGGATCGGCCAGGACGGCCACGAGGACGGCTTCCAGATCAGCCAGCGCGCCGACTACTTCGAGGTCGAGGTCGGGCTGGAGACCACCCTCAAGCGGCCCATCATCAACACCAGGGACGAGCCGCACTCCGACGCCGAGAAGTACCGCAGGCTGCACGTCATCATCGGCGACGCCAACCTCTCCGAGATCTCCACCTACCTCAAGCTGGGCACCACCGCCCTGGTGCTGTCCATGATCGAGGACGGCTTCATCAAGGTCGACCTGGCGGTGGACCAGCCGGTAAGGACCCTGCACGAGGTCTCCCACGACCCCACGCTGCAACGGCTCGTCACACTGCGCAACGGCCGCACGCTGACCGCGGTGCAGCTCCAGATGGAGTACTTCGAGCTGGCCCGCAAGTACACCGAGGAGCGGTACGGCGCGGACGCCGACGACCAGACCAAGGACGTCCTCGCCCGCTGGGAGGACGTGCTCAACCGGCTCGAGAACGACCCGATGAGCCTGGCGGGCGAGCTGGACTGGGTGGCCAAGCGGGAGGTCCTGGAGGGCTACCGGCGCCGCGACGGGCTCGGCTGGGACGCCGCCAGGCTGCACCTGGTCGACCTGCAGTACGCCGACGTGCGGCCCGACAAGGGGCTCTACAACCGCCTGGTGGCCCGCGGCCGCATCCAGCGGCTCCTGCAGGAGCCCGACGTGCTCAGGGCCGTGGACAAGCCCCCGGAGGACACCAGGGCCTACTTCCGCGGCCGCTGCCTGGAACAGTACGCCGACGACGTGGCCGCCGCCTCCTGGGACTCGGTGATCTTCGACCTGCCCGGCCGCGACTCCCTGCAGCGGGTGCCCACCCTGGAGCCGCTGCGCGGCACCCGCAAGCACGTCAAGGAGCTGCTCGACCGCTGCCGCACCGCCGAGGACCTGGTACGCATCCTCTCCGGCGGCTGACCGGCCGCTGAACAGGGGCTGATCCACGATCTTCGCCCGAGTGCGGCTGAAACGGCCGCGAACCGGGAATCAACCGGGTAGCACTCGGACGTTGAGTATTCGAGGGCCACAGTCGGACCCTCCTTGTAGGGTCTGATCTTGTAGGTCACGCAACCGAGCGGGGTGAGGGACATGGCCACGAAGGACAGCGACGGCGGACAGCAGCGGGCGACGCGTTCCACCGAGGAGGTCGAGGAGGTCCAGCAGGACGCCCAGGCCACCGACGACCTCAAGGAACGCCAGGAAAAGCTCTCGGACGACGTGGACTCCGTCCTCGACGAGATCGACGACGTCCTCGAGGAGAACGCGGAGGACTTCGTCCGGTCGTTCGTCCAGAAGGGCGGCGAGTAGCCGCTCACCCTTCCGTCCGCCCCGCAGCCCCATGGACCGCGGGGCGGATGGATTTCCGGGCCGCGGGTATGGTCCGTACCGTCTGCCAAGATCGTGTGGAAGGAATCGCGTGGAAGCCAACACTCGCAGCACCACCGGGCGTCTGCCGGCGGCCTTCCTGACCCCCGGCTCCTCGTCCTTCCTGGACTTCCTGGGCGACCACTCGCCCGGACTGCTGCCGGGCAACCGCACCCTGCCGCCGCTCAAGGGCGCCGTGGAACTTCCGCACGGCACCACCATCGTGGCCGCCGTCTTCGGCGGCGGCGTGATCCTCGCCGGCGACCGCCGCGCCACCATGGGCAACGTGATCGCCCAGCGCGACATCGAGAAGGTCTTCCCCGCGGACGAGTTCTCCGCGGTCGGCATCGCCGGCACCGCGGGCCTGGCCGTGGAGATGGTCAAGCTCTTCCAGCTGGAGCTGGAGCACTACGAGAAGATCGAAGGGGCGACGCTCTCCCTGGAGGGCAAGGCCAACCGCCTGTCCACGATGATCCGGGGCAACCTCGGCATGGCCCTGCAGGGGCTGGCCGTGGTCCCGCTGTTCGCCGGGTACGACACCGAGCGCGAGAGGGGCCGCATCTTCTCGTACGACGTGACCGGCGGCCGCAGCGAGGAGCTGGGCTTCGCGGCCACCGGCTCAGGTTCGGTGTTCGCCCGGGGTGCGCTGAAGAAGCTCTACCGCAAGGACCTCAGCGAGCGGCAGACCGTCACCGCGGTCATCCAGGCGCTCTACGACGCGGCGGACGACGACTCGGCCACCGGCGGTCCCGACCTGACCCGCCGGATCTTCCCGATCATCTCGGTCATCACCGAGGAGGGCTTCCGCCGCCTCCCCGAGGCTGAGGTCTCCGAGATCGCCCGGTCGGTGCTGGACGGACGGCTGGAGCACCCCGACGGCCCACAGGCCGAGGTGCTGTGACGGCCGGTCACCTGGAGTACGTCCCGACCCTCCCCCAACCGCCCGCCGGGCCTGGGGGCGCCCCAGCGCCGACAGCAGAAAGGCACGGTTAGCCGGTGTCCACGCCCTTTTACGTCTCACCCCAGCAGGCCATGGCCGACCGCGCCGAGTACGCCCGCAAGGGCATCGCGCGTGGCCGCAGCGTCGTCGTGCTGCAGTACGCCGACGGCATCGTCTTCGTCGCCGAGAACCCCTCCCGCGCCCTGCACAAGGTCAGCGAGATCTACGACCGGATCGCCTTCGCGGCGGTCGGCAAGTACAACGAGTTCGAGAACCTGCGCATCGGCGGCGTCCGCTACGCCGACCTGCGCGGCTACACCTACGACCGCGAGGACGTGACCGCGCGGGGCCTGGCGAACGTCTACGCACAGACGCTCGGCACCATCTTCTCCAGCGTCGGCGAGAAGCCGTACGAGGTCGAGCTGATCGTCGCGGAGGTCGGCGCGGCCCCTGAGGACGACCAGATCTACCGGCTCCCGCACGACGGCTCCATCGTCGACGAGCACGGCGCGGTCGCCGTCGGCGGCAACTCCGACCAGATCGGCAGCTACCTCGACCAGCGGCACCGCGACGGCATGACGCTCGCCGAGGCGCTGGCGCTGGCCGTGGAGTCCCTCAGCCGCGACAACAACGGCGGCGACCGCCGCCTGACCGCCGAGCAGCTGGAGGTCGCGGTGCTGGACCGCACCCGCCCCCAGCAGCGCAAGTTCCGGCGCATCCTGGGCCGCCAGCTGTCCCGTCTGCTGGAGACGGAGAGCGCGGCGACCACGAAGACGGACGACCCCTCCGACGACGAGTAGCCCCCTCCGGGGGCGCGCACCGGGTCTCCCCCCGAGGCGCCCCCGGGGACCGGCCCCCGGCCCCCCGAGTGCGGTCCGGCCTCCGCCCACCCCGCCCCGCCGCGGCCCTGTGTGGTGCACGTCCCGCGCGGTGAGCGGCCCCCCTGGGGAGTGCCCGGGCTCTCCGCGCCCCTGGGCTCGTGTCCGGACCACCCGTCCGCGCCGGCGGGTCGCGCCACCCCCCCCGCACCCCTGGGTGGTGCACGTCCCGCGCGGTGAGCAGCCTCCCTGGGGAGTGCCTGGGCTCTCCGCGCCCCTGGGCTCGTGTCCGGACCACCCGTCCGCGCCGGCGGGTCGCGCCGTTCCCCGCACCCCTGGGTGGTGCACGTCCCGCGCGGTGAGCAGCGCCCCCGGGTGGTGCCCGGGTGGCGGCCACGAGGGTCCCCGCCCCCTGGGGGTGCGGGGAACGGCGCGAGCAGCCGGCCACCGGGGGAGGCCCGGGGAAGGGCCGCAGGGGGCAGGGGCGGCGGGCCCGCTCAACCCCCGCAGGGACCGGTGGAGGAGCGGACCACGAGCTCGACCGGGAGCTCGACGACCCGCTCACCGGCGTCCCGCGCCGGCGCGGCCCCCAGACGGGCCAGCAGCGCCCGCATGCCGGCGGCGCCGACGGCCTCCGCCGGCAGCCGCACCGTGGTCAGCTCGGGGTCGAGCGCGGTGGCCAGCGACAGGTCGTCGAAGCCGGAGACGGAGAGGTCCGCGGGCACCCGCAGGCCCAGGGCGCGGGCGGCCTTGCAGGCCCCCGCCGCCAGCACGTCCCCGTCGCACAGCAGCGCGGTGGGCCGCGGCCCCGGCCCGGTCAGTGCGCGCACGGCGGCGTCGCGGGCCGCGTCGATCGCCAGCGCGCAGCGCTCGGCGCCGGGGCGGGCGCCGCCGACCCCGGCCAGCGCCGCCCGGAACGCCTCGGCCCGCACCCGGAACGTCCAGCTGTCGACGTCGGCCGCCAGATGGGTGATGCGGCGATGGCCGAGGGCCACCAGGTGGCGGGTGATCTGCCGGATGCCGTCGGCGACCGCCAGGTTGACGGTGGGCGGCCCGGGGTCGGCCGGGTCGCTGTCCAGCATCACCAGGGGGAGCCCGCCGCCGATGCCGGTCAGCGCGTCGGCCGCCATGGAGGACGCGATCACGCCGTCGATGGCCGCCCGCGCCGAGCCGAACGGGTCCCTGGCCGGGCCGACGCCCTCGGGGGAGGGGTAGAGCACCACCCCGAAGCCGTGCTCCTCGGCCACCCCGGCGGCGCCCGCGTAGACCCGGGCGAAGTACTCGTGGGTCAGCGCCGGCACCACCAGCAGCGCGGTGCGGGTGTGGCCCAGCCGCAGGCTGCGGGCGGCCAGGTTCGGCCGGTAGCCGAGCCGGCCCGCGGCCTCCCGCACGGTACCCGCGGTCCGCTCCGAGACCCGGCCCTGCCACTTGCCGCCGAGCACGAGCGAGACCGTCGCCTGCGACACGCCGGCCGCCCGCGCCACGTCCCGCGACGTCGGCCGCGCGCTCCCGCTCACCGTCGTCCCCGCCTTTCGCCACCTCCCGCGGGTGGACCCGCGAGCTGCCGACATGGTACGTATGACGCACGGACGTTATACGTAACACTGCCCCGGTGCGACACCGGACGCGAGAGGGGGCCGGCATGGCGGGCGGATACCGCGACCTGCTGCGCACACCGCACGCCGCGCGGCTGCTGGGCGGCACCCTGCTCGGCCGGCTGCCCAACGCGATGGCCGCGCTGGCGATCGTGCTGTTCCTGCGCTCCCAGGGCGCCGGCTACGGCGTCGCGGGCACCCTGTCCGCGCTCTACGGGCTGGCCGTCGCGGTCGGGCAGCCGCTGCTCGGCCGCGCGGTGGACCGGCGCGGCCAGCCGCGGGTGATGACCGCCGCGGCCCTGCTGTCGGCCGCCGGATTCGCCCTGCTGGCCGTCACCGGCCCCGCGCCCCTGCCGCTCGCCGTCCTGGCGGTGCTGCTGGCCGGCGTCGCCACCCCGCCGCTGGAGGGCGGCCTGCGGGCGCTGTGGCCCGACGTCCTGGACGGCGACGACCGGGTCCAGCGGGCGTACGCGCTGGACGCGGCCGCGCAGGAGGTGATGTTCGCCCTCGGCCCGCTGCTGGTCACCCTGACGGTCGCCGCCGCCTCGCACGCCGCCGCGCTCGTGCTGACCGGCGCGCTCGGCGTGGCGGGCACCCTCGTGGTGGTCACCGCGGCGCCCTCGCGCGCGTGGCAGGCCCAGCCGCGTGAGGCGCACTGGCTCGGCGCGCTGCGCTCGCCCGGCCTCGCGGTGCTCCTCGGCGCCTGCTTCTTCGTCGGCATCGCGCTCGGCGCCATCGCGCTGGCCGCCGTCGCCTACGGTGACGCGCACGGCGGCGGCCCGGCCGCCGCGTACGTCCTGGCGGCCAACGGCGCCGGCGCCCTGATCGGCGGCCTGGGCTACGGCGCGCGCGGCTGGCCCGGCGCCCCCGAGCGGCGGCTGCGGCTGCTCTCGCTGGGCCTGGCGGCCTGCTACCCGCCGCTGCTGCTGGTCCCCGGCCTGCCCTGGATGCTGCCGCTCGCCGCGCTCTCCGGCCTGTTCCTGGCGCCCACCCTGGCGTGCACGTTCCTGGTGGTCGACCGGCACGCCCCGGCGGGCACCGTGACGGAGGCGTTCTCCTGGGTGGTCACCGCGGTCGGGGTCGGCTCGGCGCTCGGCACGGCCGTCGCCGGGGCGGCCGCGCAGCACGGAGGGGCCGCGGCCGCATTCGGCGCCGCGACAGGCGGCGGCGCGGTCGCCGCGGTCGTACTGCTCTCCACCGGCGCATTCCTGACGACGGCAAACCTCGAAACCGGTGCGGAAAAAGATCCAAACCGTGCCCCCGAACCCCGTTTCAGCACCACGCATCAGGCGTAATGTTCAGACATGGACCGCCGCATTTTCGGGCTGGAGAACGAGTACGGCGTCACATGTACGTTCAGGGGACAGCGGCGACTGTCCCCTGACGAGGTGGCGCGGTACCTCTTCCGCCGTGTCGTGTCATGGGGCCGCAGCAGCAACGTCTTCCTGAAAAACGGTGCCCGGCTCTACCTCGACGTGGGCTCGCACCCGGAGTACGCCACTCCCGAGTGCGACAACGTCACCGAACTCGTCACGCACGACAAAGCCGGGGAACGCATCCTCGAAGGCCTTCTGGTCGATGCGGAACGCCGCCTGCACGAGGAGGGCATCGCGGGCGACGTCTACCTGTTCAAGAACAACACCGACTCGGCAGGCAACTCCTACGGGTGCCACGAGAATTACCTGGTGGCCCGGCACGGGGAATTCTCCCGGCTGGCGGACATCCTGATTCCGTTCCTCGTCACCCGGCAGCTGCTGTGCGGAGCGGGCAAGGTGCTGCAGACCCCGCGCGGCGCCGTCTACTGCGTCAGCCAGCGCGCCGAGCACATCTGGGAGGGCGTCAGCTCCGCCACCACCCGCTCCCGGCCGATCATCAACACCAGGGACGAGCCGCACGCCGACGCCGAGCGCTACCGCAGGCTGCACGTCATCGTCGGCGACTCCAACATGTCCGAGACCACCATGCTGCTCAAGGTCGGCGCCACCGACCTGGTGCTGCGGATGATCGAGGCCGGCACCGTGATGCGCGACCTCACCCTGGAGAACCCGATCCGGGCCATCCGCGAGGTGAGCCACGACATCACCGGCCGTCGCAAGGTCCGCCTCGCCTCCGGGCGCGAGGCGTCCGCGCTGGACATCCAGCAGGAGTACTACTCCAAAGCGGTGGAGTTCTGCGAGCGCCGCGGCATCCGCAGCGGCGTCATCGAGCAGGTGCTCGAACTGTGGGGCCGCACCCTGGAGTCGATCGGCAGCGGGGACCTGGCGAAGATCGGCACCGAGATCGACTGGGTGATGAAGTACCAGCTCATCGAGCGCTACCGGAACCGGGACAACATCACCATGTCCCACCCCCGGGTCGCCCAGATAGACCTCGCGTACCACGACATCCACCGGCGCCGCGGGCTCTACTACCTGCTGGAGCGCAAGGGCCAGGCCAAGCGGATCTGCAGCGATCTGAAGATCTTCGAGGCCAAGTCGGTGCCCCCGCAGACCACCAGGGCCCGGCTGCGCGGCGACTTCATCCGCCGCGCCCAGGAGCAGCGCCGCGACTTCACCGTCGACTGGGTGCACCTGAAGCTCAACGACCAGGCGCAGCGCACCGTGCTGTGCAAGGACCCCTTCCGGTCGGTCGACGACAGGGTGGAGAAGCTGATCGCCGGTATGTGACGGCGCGACGGCACACCGTAGGGTGTGGGGCGGCACTCGTGACCCGCCAGCCCCACACCCGACGACTGCACCCGACCGTAACGAGGAATCCGTGCGCCGACGCTCCGTACTGCTCTCCGTGCCCGCCCTGCTGCTGACCGCCGCCGGCTGCGGCAACGACGACAAGGGCAGCGACTCGGCCTCGTCGACCTCGCCCTCGACCAGCTCCACCCCCTCCGGCTCGGCCTCTCCCACCGCCCCGCCGAAGATCGTCGACGGCCCGGTCCCCGCGATCACCGCGGGCACCGCGTTCGACACCAAGCCGACCGTCGCCAAGGGCACCGTCACCCCGTCGAAGGACCTCGCGGTCAAGACGGTCATCGCAGGGGACGGGCCGAAGATCGTCGCCGGTGACTACATCCAGGTGAACTACCTCGGGCAGATCTGGAGCACCGCGAAGGTCTTCGACACCTCCTTCGGCCGCTCCCCGTACACCAACATCATCGGCCAGGGGAAGGTCATCCCCGGCTGGGACCAGGGCCTGGTCGGACAGAAGGTCAAGAGCCGTGTGCAGCTGGCCATCCCGCCGGCCCTCGGCTACGGCAGCTCCGGCAACGCGCAGGCCGGCATCAAGGGCACCGACACCCTCGTCTTCGTCGTCGACGTCCTGCAGCGCTTCAACGCCAAGAGCTCGGTGACCGGCACCGACGTGCCGCAGAGCAACGCCTCGCTGCCCAAGGTCGGCACCAACACCGACGGCAAGGCCCCCTCGATCACCGTGCCCAAGGGCGTCAAGGCGCCCGCCAAGCTGGTCTCGCAGTACGTCATCGAGGGCGACGGCCCGGTGGTCAAGGCCAGCGACACGCTGCTGCTCCAGTACAAGGGCGTGGTCTGGACGACCGGCAAGGAGTTCGACTCCAGCTACGCGCACGGCCAGCTCGCCGCCTTCCCGCTCGCCCAGCTGATCAAGGGCTGGCAGCAGGGACTGGCGGGCAAGAAGGCCGGCAGCCGGGTGATGCTGGTGACCCCGCCCGACCTCGCCTACGGCGCGCAGCCGCCGAGCGGCAGCGGCATCCCGGCCAACGCCACGCTGGTCTTCACCCTCGACATCCTGGCGGTGCTCTGACCCCCGCGGACGACCTGCAAGACTGTCCCGGTTGCCCGCAACGCACAAGGAGTTTCCGTTGAGCATCGACAAGCCCGAGATCGACTTCCCGGGCGGCGAGCCGCCGGCCGACCTCGAGATCAAGGACATCTGGGAGGGCGACGGCCCCGTCGCCAAGGCCGGTGACACCGTGTCCGTCCACTACGTCGGCGTGGCGTTCTCCAGCGGCGAGGAGTTCGACGCCAGCTGGAACCGCGGCGCCCCGCTGCGCTTCCAGCTCGGCGTCGGCCAGGTCATCGCCGGCTGGGACCAGGGTGTGCAGGGGATGAAGGTCGGCGGCCGCCGCCAGCTGACCATCCCCGCCGACCTGGCCTACGGCGACCGCGGCGCCGGCGCCGCGATCAAGCCCGGCGAGACGCTGATCTTCGTCTGCGACCTGATGGGCGTCTGACACAGCGGTCCGCTCGCCTCCGCACCTCCCCGGCTCACCGGTGAGCCGGGGAGGTGCGGACGACGGGGCGTGGACGACGGGGCGCGGGCCGTGCGAGCGGCTCGCGCCCCGTCCGCGTCCCGTGTGTCATTCGTTTGGGTCCGCGCCCCGGCTGGCGGTAGGTTCGGTGCCCGAAGGGCGCACACGAGGGGTGGCGAAGGGTACGGATGGCGATTGCCAAGGCCGAGCGGCTGATGAACCTGGCGCTGTGCCTGATGAACACCCGCCGCCCGATCAGCAAGCGTGAGCTGCGCACCTCCATCGAGGCGTACCACGAGGTCACCTCCGACGACGCCTTCAACCGGATGTTCGAGCGCGACAAGGACGACCTGCGCGAACTCGGCCTGGTCATCGACACCGTGGAGAGCCTGGACGGGGAGTACGGCTACCTCGCCCGCAGCGACCGCAACCGGCTGCCGGACATCGCGCTCGACCCCGAGGAGGCGGCCGCACTGAGCCTGGCCGCCAAGGTCTGGCAGCAGGCCAGGCTCGCCGAGGCGGCCAGCGGCGCCCTGCAGAAGCTGCGCGCCGCCGGAGTGCCCTTCGAGGACGCGAGCAGCGTGCTGGAACCCCGTGTCCCCGCGCCGGAACCGGCCTTCGAGGCGCTGATGCTGGCCACCCGCGAGCGCCGCGCCGTCGCCTTCGACTACCGCAAGGCCAACGCGGCGCGCCCCGAGCCGCGGCTGGTCGAGCCGTGGGCGCTGGAGTGCTGGCGCGGCCACTGGTACCTGGCCGGGCACGACCGGGACCGCGACGACGTCCGGGTCTTCCGGCTCTCCCGGATCAGCGGCCGGGTCCGCGCCCGGGGCGCGGCGCTCGCACCGGTACCCGACCACGTCGACGTCCGCGAGGCGGTGGCCCGCTGGGCCGGCGACGGCGCCACCGCCGTCACCGCCCGTATCCGGCTGCGCCGGGACAGCGGCTACCCGCTGCGCGCCCGCGCGGTCGCGGCCACCCCGGTCGACGCCGACTGGGACGAGCTGGAGATCCCGTACGGGCACGGCCTGGACGCCTGGCTGGCCGAGTTCGGGCCGGACGTGGTGGTGCTGGCGCCGGAGGAGCTGCGCGCCGAGGTCGTGGACCGGCTGCGCGCGGTGGCGAAGGGCTGAGGGGACATGAGCAACGCGATCGACCAGACCCGCAGGATGCTCTCGCTCGTCACCTACCTGCGCGAGCGCCCCGGCGCCCGGGTGAGCGAGGTCGCGCGGGCCTTCGGCGTCACCGAGGCCGAGCTGATCGGCGACCTCAACGTGCTGCCGCTGTGCGGCACCAGCTTCCGCGGCGGCGACCTGCTGGACATCGACACCGACGGCGAGCGCATCTGGTGGCACAACCCGGGCACCGCGGACGACGTCGCGCAGCCGTTGCGGCTGGCCGCCGACGAGGCGACCGCGCTGCTGGTCGCCGCCCGCGCGGTCGCCAACCTGCCGGGGCTGCGCGACAGCGACCGGCAGGCGCTGCTGCGGGCGGGCACCAAGCTGGAGGCCGCGGCGGGCGAGGCGGCCGGCGCGAGCACCCATCTGTCGGTGACCTTCGAGTCCGAGGGCAGCGTCTTCGCGACCGTCGACCGGGCCATCACCGAGCGCCGCCGGCTGTGGATGCGCTACTACTCCCCGGCCCGCGACGCGCTCACCGAGCGGGAGGTGGACCCGATCCGGCTGTTCGCGGTCGGCCACACCTACGTCGAGGGCTGGTGCCGGCTCTCGGAGGACCGCCGCACCTTCCGGCTGGACCGGGTCGCCGAGATCCGGCTGCTCGACGAGCCGTCCGACCCGCCCCGGCTGGAGCCGCGCGACCTGTCGCAGGGACTCGTCCAGCCCGCGGGCGACGACCCCGAGGTGGTGATCGAGGTCGGTCCCGGCGGCCGCTGGGTCGCCGAGTACTACCCGCACGACAGCGCCGAGGAGCTTCCCGACGGGGACCTGCGGATCACGCTGCGCACCCCCGACCCGGCCTCGCTGCGCCGGCTCGCGCTGCGGCTGGGCCGCGACGGGCGGATCGTGGCGCCCGCCGCGCTGGCCGCCCAGGCACGGGACGCAGCGGTCCAGGCGCTCGCGGGCTACGGGGAGTGAGGACACCGCCGATGACCACAGCCGCCGCATGCCCACCGCCGGCCGCAGGACCGGTGCTCTTCCGGGCCGGCTGCCCGCACTGCCGGGAGAGCTTCGAACTGGCCGCGGCCGCGCTGCGGCTGGCCATCGGAGGCTCGGCCCGCACCACCTTCTACTCCTTCAGCTGCCCGCTGTGCGGGGAGACGGTGCGCAAGCCGGCCGGCGAGCGCATCGTCGAACTCCTCACCGGCGGCGGTGTGCGCACGATGAGGTTGCACGTATGACATCCGTCTGGTGGGTCTTCTGCGCGGTGGGCCTGTCGACCGCCGGCCTCCTGGTGCTCGCCGTCCCGGCGGTACGGGTCTGGGCGGCCGCCCGGGAACTGGCCCGTCAGGTCGCCGCCGGCACCGAGGCGCTGGCCGCCGCGGGCGAGCGGCTGGAGCGCGCGGTGCGGCCGCTGGAGGAGCGGTCCGGGCGGATTCCGCGGGGTTGAGCCTGCCGTGCCGCGGCCGGCGGAGGGTACGCTGGCCGGGCGGCCCGCTACGGAGTGCGGCGAGGGCCGCCGCCGGCCGGACCCCGGGGCCTTCCCCGCCGTTCACCGGTGCGCGCTACGATCACAGCCGGCAGGGCGATCCGGACACCCGTCCGAACGTCCGCGCCGGCTGCCGCTAGGAACGCAGTCGCAAGGAATCCGCCGCCCCGGTGAGAAGGTAGACCTCATATGCTCGGCAATCTCAAGCCCCTGGAGATCCTCCTCATCCTCGTCGTCGTCGTCCTGCTGTTCGGCGCGAAGAAGCTGCCCGACATGGCGAGGTCGCTCGGCAAGTCGGCGCGCATCCTCAAGAGCGAGGCCAAGGCGATGAAGGACGACGGCGCGGCCCGGACCGCCGAGTCGACCGCCAAGCCCGAGGCCGACGCGCCCCGCACTATCCAGGCCGCGCCCGGCGACACCGCCAGCGCCCGCCCGGTGCAGGAGCCCGACCGCACCACGCAGGGCTGACCGACCCGACACCCGACCGCAGGACCAAGCCGCTGGCGGGACACTCCGCCGACGGCTGCCGCACGAGACGAGGACGTGGGTGCTCAAGACTGCCCGCAAGCAGGAACGGGACCCCGAGGGGCGGATGCCCCTCGCGGAACACCTGCGTGAGCTGCGCAACCGGCTGATGAAGTCGGTCCTTGCGATCATCATCGTCACGGTCGTGGCGGCGTTCTTCTACAAGGACATCATCCACCTGCTGCAGCAGCGGATCCCGGACACCGTCCGCTGTGTCAACGGCGCGTCCCACCAGCACGACAGCAAGCCGTGCGCGCAGATGACGGTCAGCGGCCTGCTCGGCGGCTTCTCCATCGCCCTGAAGGTCTCGCTGATGGCCGGCATCGTCGGCTCCTCCCCGGTCTGGCTGTACCAGCTGTGGGGCTTCCTGGCGCCCGGCCTGCACAAGAACGAGAAGCGGTACACCCTCGGCTTCGTCGGCGCCGGCGTCCCGCTCTTCCTGGCCGGCGGCCTGCTGGCGTACGAGATCCTGCCGCAGACCGCGCGGATCATGATCGGCTTCGTGCCGAACGACACCACCAACCTGCTGGCGCTCGACGACTTCCTCGACCTCGTCGTGCGCATGATCGTGGTCTTCGGACTCGCCTTCGAGCTGCCGCTGGTGCTGGTGCTGCTGAACTTCACCGGTCTGGTCAGCGGCCGCCGGATGCTCGGCTGGTGGCGCGGCATGGTCATCGGCATCACCGTCTTCGCCGCCGTCGCCACCCCGACCGGCGACCCGCTGACGATGTGCCTGCTGGCCGCCCCGATCGTCTTCCTGTACTTCCTGGCGATGGGCGTCTGCTTCTTCAACGACGGCCGCAGGAGCCGCCGCCGCGCCGCCGACCCGGACTTCGGGCTCGACGCCGACGAGGCGTCCAGCCTGGACCACATCCCCGAGCAGATCGGCGCACAGCCGTACGACGACGAGGCCGACCGGCGCGGCGGCGGCGACGACTTCGACGACGCCACCTGACGGACCGGCGCTCCACCGACCGGGCCCGGGGCTGACCGCGGCCCAGAACCGGGGTAGGGTCCGCCCGTGACCAGCGAGATCACCCTTTTCGTCAATCCCGCCGCGGGCCGCGGCCGGGGCGCGCACGCCGCGCAGCCGGCCGCCAGGGCGCTGCGGGCGGCCGGCCACCGGGTCCGCGGCATCGTCGGCGCGGACGCCGCCGACGCGCTGTCCAGGGCCCGCGCCGCGGTCGCCGAGGGCACCGGCGCGCTGGTGGCGGTGGGCGGCGACGGCATGGTCTCGCTGGCGCTCCAGGCGGTCGCGCGGACCGGCACCCCGCTGGGTGTGGTCGCGGTCGGCACCGGCAACGACTTCGCGCGGTCGACCGGCCTGCCGGTGCGCGACCCGGCCGGGGCGGCCGCCGTGATCGCCGGGGCGCTGCGCGACGGCCGGCACCGCGACCTCGACCTCGGCAGGGCCGGCGACCGCTGGTTCGGCACCGTCCTCGCCTCCGGCTTCGACTCGCGGGTCAACGACCGCGGCAACCGCATGCGGTGGCCCACCGGCCGCTTCCGCTACGACGTCGCGATGCTCGCGGAGCTGGCCGCGCTGCGCCCGATCCGCTACCGGGTGGCCTTCGACGACGCCCCGGAACGCGAGATCGAGGCCACCCTGATCGCGGTCGGCAACGGTCCCTCCTACGGCGGCGGCATGCGGATCTGCGCGGACGCCGCGATGGACGACGGACTGTTCGACGTGTGCGTGGTCGGGCCGTGCAGCCGTACCACGCTGCTGCGGGTCTTCCCGCGGGTCTACCGCGGCACCCACCCCTCGCACCCGGTGGTGACCGTGCACCGCGCCCGGCGGATCCGGCTGGCCGCGCGGGACGTCACCGCGTACGCCGACGGCGAGCGGGTCGGGCCGCTGCCGGTGGAGGCGGAGACGGTGCCGGGGGCGGTCCGGCTGCTCGTCTGAGCCGGGGCAGGCGTGCCCCGGAAAACCCGGTCCGGGCAGATAAGATCACGCGCCGTGTCGGTGCCGCCCGGTAGGCTCTTGAGCGAGATGACCGAAGAGATGTCGCCCGCCGAGCGTTATGCGGCCAGCCGCCGTCGCGCAGCAGAGAACGCCACCGCACTCGCGCAGTTCCGCGAGCTGTACGAGTTCGGACTCGATCCGTTCCAGACCGAGGCGTGCCAGGCGCTGGAGTCAGGCAGCGGAGTCCTGGTGGCCGCCCCCACCGGCTCCGGCAAGACCATCGTCGGCGAGTTCGCCGTCCACCTCGCCCTCCAAGAGGGCCGCAAGTGCTTCTACACCACGCCGATCAAGGCGCTGTCCAACCAGAAGTACAACGACCTCGCCAAGCGCTACGGCGCCGACAAGGTCGGGCTGCTCACCGGTGACAACAGCGTCAACGGCGACGCCCCGGTGATCGTGATGACCACCGAGGTGCTGCGGAACATGCTGTACGCGGGCTCCGCCGCCCTCGACGGCCTCGGGTACGTGGTGATGGACGAGGTGCACTACCTCTCCGACCGGTTCCGCGGCGCGGTCTGGGAAGAGGTGATCATCCACCTGCCGCCGTCCGTGACGCTGGTGTCGCTGTCCGCGACCGTCTCCAACGCCGAGGAGTTCGGCGACTGGCTGGACACCGTCCGCGGCGACACCCAGGTGATCGTCTCCGAGCACCGCCCGGTGCCGCTGTGGCAGCACGTGCTGGCCGGGCGCCGGATGTACGACCTCTTCGAGGAGAAGTCCGGGCCGAGCGCCCCGCGCGGCCGCCGCGAGGTCAACGCCGACCTCGAACGGCTCGCCCGGATGGAGAACCAGCGCGTCCACCGCCCGCGCGCGGGCCGCGGCCGCGAGGCCGACCGGGAGCGCGAGCGCCGCTCCCGCAGCCGGGTCTGGACGCCCAGCCGCGCCGAGGTCATCGACCGGCTGGACACCGAGGGCCTGCTGCCCGCCATCACCTTCATCTTCAGCAGGGCCGGCTGCGAGGCGGCCGTCCAGCAGTGCCTGCACGCGGGCCTGCGGCTCAACAACGAGGAGGGCCGCGCCCGGGTCCGCTCCATCGTCGAGGAGCGCACCCGCTCCATCCCCGACGAGGACCTGCACGTCCTCGGCTACTTCGAGTGGCTGGAGGGCCTGGAGCGCGGCATCGCCGCCCACCACGCCGGCATGCTGCCGACCTTCAAGGAGGTCGTCGAGGAGCTCTTCGTCAAGGGCCTGGTCAAGGCGGTCTTCGCCACCGAGACGCTGGCGCTCGGCATCAACATGCCGGCCCGCAGCGTGGTGCTGGAGAAGCTCGTCAAGTGGAACGGCGAGACGCACGCCGACATCACCCCCGGCGAGTACACCCAGCTGACCGGCCGCGCCGGCCGGCGCGGCATCGACGTCGAGGGCCACGCGGTCGTGCTGTGGCAGCGCGGCTTCGACCCGGGCGCCGTCGCGGGCCTGGCCGGCACCCGTACGTATCCGCTGCGGTCGTCGTTCAAGCCGTCGTACAACATGGCGGTCAACCTGGTCGGGCAGTTCGGCCGGCACCGCTCGCGCGAGCTGCTGGAGACGTCGTTCGCGCAGTTCCAGGCCGACCGCTCGGTGGTCGGCATCTCCCGGCAGGTGCAGCGCAACGAGGAGGGCCTGGACGGCTACAAGGAGTCGATGACCTGCCACCTCGGCGACTTCCCGGCGTACATGCGGCTGCGCAGGCAGCTCAAGGAGCGGGAGGCCGAGCTGTCCCGGCAGGGCACCGCGCTGCGCAGGGCCGCCGCCGCGGACGCGCTGGAGAAGCTCAAGCCCGGCGACATCATCCATGTGCCGGCCGGCAAGTACGCCGGTCTGGCGCTGGTGCTCGAACCCGGCATCCCCGGCCGCGCCACCGGCCACCACCCGCGCGGCGGCGAGTTCCACGACGGCCCGCGGCCGCTGGTGCTCACCGCGGAGCGGCAGGTCAAGCGGCTCGCCCAGCTGGACTTCCCGGTCCCGGTGGAGGCGCTGGACCGGATGCGCATCCCCAAGTCCTTCAACCCGCGCAGCCCGCAGTCCCGCCGCGACCTGGCCTCCGCGATGCGCAGCAAGGCCGGCACCGCGGGCTGGAGCGGCCCGGTGCGGCACCGCAAGGAGCGGGCGGCGGCGGCCGACGACGCCGAGATCGCCCAGCTGCGCGCCGAGATCCGGACGCACCCCTGCCACGGCTGCGACGACCGCGAGGACCACGCCCGCTGGGCCGAGCGCTACCACCGGCTGCGGCGCGACACCCAGCAGCTGGAACGCCGCATCGAGGGCCGCACCAACACCATCGCCCGCACCTTCGACCGGGTGTGCGCGGTGCTCACCGAACTCGGCTACCTCAACGCCGACGAGGTCACCCCGGAGGGGCGCCGGCTGGCCCGGCTCTACGGCGAGTTGGACCTGCTGGCCAGCGAATGCCTGCGCGACGGCGTGTGGGACGGCCTCGGCCCGGCCGAACTCGCCGCCTGCGCCTCGGCGCTGGTCTACGAGTCCCGGCAGTCGGACGACGCGGTCGCGCCCAAGCTCCCCACCGGCAACGCGCGGGCGGCGCTCGGCGAGATGGTCCGCATCTGGGGCCGGCTCGACGCGCTGGAGGAGGACCACGGGATCAACCAGACCGGGGGCGTCGGCCAGCGGGAACCTGACCTGGGCTTCGCCTGGGCCGCGTACCGGTGGGCCTCGGGGCACACCCTCGACCAGGTGCTCTCCGACGCCGACATGCCGGCCGGCGACTTCGTCCGCTGGTGCAAGCAGCTCATCGACGTGCTCGGCCAGGTCGGCGACGCGGCGCCGGACGGCAGCCCGGTGCGGCGCAACGCCCGCAAGGCGGTCGACGGGCTGCTGCGCGGAGTCGTCGCCTACTCCTCGGTGGGATAGCGCCCGCTGTTCGCGCGGCGCGGGCGACGGGTCACCGCCGCTCGCGCCCGAGGTAGCCGCGCCAGCCGCCGTAGCCGGTGATGTCCTCGGCGCCGGTCAGCGCCTGCGGCTCGCAGAGGAAGCCGGGGACGCTGTCGCCGCCGTCCAGCTCGACGCTGCCGAGCACCATCGGGCGGGGGAGTGCGGCGGCGAGGGCGCCCAGGGCGGCGGGCGACAGCTCCCACACCTCGGCCTCGACCGCGGCGCCGCCCTCCGCCACCCGCACCAGGCCCGGCTTGGGCGGCTCGGTGTCCAGCGCGTAGAGGCGGTAGGCGGGCGCGGTGCGGGTCGTGCACGCCCACCGCGCTCCCAGGGAGCGCAGTTGGTGGTTCAGCGGCTGCCCGGTCAGGTGCGCGCCGAGCACGGCGATCCGCAGCGGCGGCGCCAGCAGCGCGGCGACCTCCGCGACCCGGTCGTCGGTGTGCGCCGGGCCGACCAGCATCACCCCGAAAGGCAGGCCGTGCACGTCGCCCGCGGGCACCGCGACGGCGCACAGGTCCAGCAGGTTGGTGGAGTTGGTGAAGCGGCCGAGCCGTGCGTTGGCGCCGAGCGGGTCGGCCGCGACCGCGGCGTGCGTCGGGTGGCCGGGCGTGGTGGGCAGCAACAGCGCGTCGGCGTCGCCGAGTTCGGCCGCCGCCCGGTCGTGCAGCTCGGCCAGCCGCAGGCGGTCGGCGAAGAGCCGGTGCGCCGGGACGCCGGCGCCCGCACCGATGATGCCGGCGACCACCGGGTCGAGGTCGGCGGCCCCCTTGTCGACGAAGGCGCCGACGGCGGTGTACCGCTCGGCGACGAAGGCGCCCTCGTAGAGCAGCGCGGCCGCCTCGGTGAACGGCGTCAGGTCGACCGGGCGCAGCTCGGCGCCGGCGGCCGCCAGCCGGGCGGCCGCCGCCTCGAACGCGTCGGCCCAGCCCGCGTCCAGCTCGCCGAGCTGCGCGGTGGGCGGCACCGCCACCCGCCAGGGCCCTGGACGGCGCGGCGGCGGGACCGGCGCGGCCAGCAGCGCCGTCGCCGTACGGGCCTCGGCCAGCGTGCGGGCGAAGACCGTCACGCAGTCCAGGCTCGCGCAGGCGGGGACCACGCCCGCGGTGGAGACGAGACCGCGGGTCGGCTTGACGCCGACGACGCCGTTGAAGGCGGCCGGGACGCGGCCCGAGCCCGCGGTGTCGGTGCCGAGCGCCAGGTCGACCAGGCCGAGCGCCACGGCCACCGCGGAGCCCGAACTCGACCCGCCGCTCACCCGGTCGGGCGCGAGCGCGCTGGCGACGGCGCCGTAGGGGCTCCTGGCGCCGACCAGACCGGTGGCGAACTGGTCCATGTTCGTGGTCCCGAGCACGATCGCTCCGGCGGCCCGCAGCGCCGCCACGGCGGGCGCGTCGGCCGCCGGCCGGTAGGCGTAGGACGGGCAGCCCGCGGTGGTCGGCAGCCCGGCCACGTCGATGTTGCCCTTGACCGCCAGCAGCCGCCCGGCGAGCGGAAGGGCGGCCGCCGCGCCGGCGGCCCTGCGGTCGACGTCCCGCGCCTCCGCCTCGACCTCCTCCTGCGGCCGCAGTGTGATCCACACATGGCGCTCACCCACCGCCGCCATCCGCTCGTACGCCGCTCGCACGCGGCGCAGCGCGTCCTGCCTCACGTCGTTCCCCTTCCGCCGGCCTGTCGTCTACGGGCGCTCGCCCCTCGGTACGGTGCCGCCCCTCGGTACGGTGCCGGCGCGGGGCCGGCGGGCGGCGTCACAGCGGTGCCAGCGTCAGCAGCGGTGTGCCGGGGGAGACCTGGGCGCCGGTGCTGACCAGGACGGCGGCGACGCGGCCCGCGACGGGGGCCGTCACCGGGGACTCCATCTTCATGGCCTCCAGGGTGAGCAGTGGCTGCCCGGCCGCCACGACGTCGCCGGGCCTGACCGCTATCTGCCAGACCGCGGCGGGCAGGTCCGCCTCCACCGCGCAGCCGCCCGGCGGCACGGACACGGCCGCACGCTCCGCGGGAGCGGGCGCGGCGGCCCGGTCGGCGCGCGCGAACTCGCCCGCGGCCTCCCACGCGGCCCGCTCCGCTCCGAACGCCGCCGCCTGGCGCGCCCTGAACTCCTCGATGGAGGGCGCGTTCCGGGCGAGGAACCGCTCGTGGTCCGCCAGAGCGAAGGTGCCGTCCTCGATCTCCAGTTCCAGCCTCCCGGCGGCCATGTCGGCCCGCAGGTCGAGCAGTTCGTCCGCCTCCACCGGATACCAGGTGATGCGGTCGAAGAACCGCAGCAGCCAGGGGCGTTGCCGCTGCCGGTTCGACCACACCTGCACGGTGCGGCCGACGAACTGGTAGCCGCCGGGGCCCTCCATGCCGTAGACGCACAGGTACGCGCCGCCGATGCCGACCGAGTTCTCCGCGGTCCAGGTGCGGGCCGGGTTGTACTTGGTGGTGACCAGCCGGTGCCGCGGGTCGAGCGGGGTGGCGACGGGGGCGCCCAGGTACACGTCGCCCAGGCCGAGGACCAGGTACTCGGCGTCGAACACCGTCCGGTGCACGTCGTCGACCGAGTCCAGGCCGTTGATCCGGCGGATGAACTCGATGTTCCACGGGCACCACGGGGCGTCGTCGCGCACCCCCGCCATGTAGCGGGCGGTGGCCTCCCGCGTCGCCGGGTCGTCCCAGGACAGCGGCAGGTGCACCGTGCGGCTGGGCACCACCAGCTCACCGGTGGGCGGCAGTTGCTCCTCGGCCTCGCGGACCAGGTCGAGCAGCTTGCCGGTCGGCAGCACGTCGGGGTCCACGTGGACCTGGAGCGACCTGATCCCCGGGGTGAGGTCCACCACGCCCGGCAGCCGCCGCTCGGCCAGGTGCTCGGCGAGCGCGTGCACCCGCATCCGCAGCGCCAGGTCGAGCTGCATCGGCCCGTACTCCACCAGCAGGTTGTCGTCACCGCTGCGCCGGTACGTCACCGCCGGGCGTGTCGCGTTCGCCTCGGCGCGGGCCAGGACACCCCCGTCGCCGACCGGCGGGCGCGACGCGCCGGGGGGCGACGCCGGAGCGCTGCGCAGCGCGGCCGCCGCGTCCTCGCTGACCGGCACGAACCGCACGGTGTCACCGGGCCGCAACTGCCCCAGCTTCCAGCGCTGTCCGGTCACCACCGTCGCCGGGCAGACGAAACCGCCGAGCGAGGGGCCGTCCGGTCCGAGCAGCACCGGCATGTCGCCGGTGTAGTCCACCGCGCCGACCGCGTACGGCGTGTCGTGGATGTTGGACGGGTGCAGCCCTGCCTCGCCGCCGTCGCTGCGGGCCCACCGCGGCTTCGGACCGATCAGCCGGACGCCGGTGCGCGCGGAGTTGAAGTGCACCTCCCAGGTGGCCGCGTAGAACTCCGCCACGTCCTGTTCGGTGAAGAACTCCGGTGCCGCGTGCGGGCCTTCGACCGCGCCGATCCGCCACGCGGCGCCGAACCCCGGCCGCTGCGCCTCCGGCACCGCGGCGCCCTCGGCGGTGCCGCCGCCGTGCAGCACGTCACCGGCGCGCAGCGCCCGGCCGCCGTGGCCGCCGAACCTGCCGAGCGTGAAGGTGGCCGCGCTGCCGAGGAACTCGGGCACGTCGAGCCCGCCCGCCACCAGCAGGTAGGTGCGCAGTCCCGCCTCGCCGGGCGCGCCGACGTCCAGGACCGCGCCGGCCGGCACCGTCAGCGGCTGCCACTGCGGCACCGCCTCGCCGTCGACGCTGACCAGGGCCGGGGCGCCGGTGACGCACACGGTGGTGGCGTGGCTGAAGCGCAACCGCGGTCCCTGCAGGGTGCATTCGAGGCCGGCGGCGCCCTCGTCGTTGCCCACCGCCGTGTTGCCGAGCCGGAAGGACAGGTCGTCCATCGGGCCGCACGGCGGGACCCCGACGTGCCACAGCCCGGTGCGGCCAGGCCAGTCCTGCACGGTGGTGAGCGTGCCGGCCCGCAGTACGTCGATCCGGCGGGAGGAGTCGGTGACCGCGTCGAGCGTGGCGGTGTGGTGGGCCGCCGCGCGCAGGTCGGGGTCGGCCAGCGCGGCACGCAGCAGGCCGAGGTTCGTCTCCACCCCGTCGACGCGGGTGCCGGCGAGGGCCTCGGCGAGCCGGTCCAGCGCCTGGGCGCGGTCCGCGCCGTGCGCGATCACCTTGGCGAGCATCGGGTCGTACGCGGTGGTGACCTCGGTGCCGGTCTCGACCCACGTGTCGACCCGGACGCCGGGCGGGAAGACGACACGGGTGAGGTGTCCGGCGCTCGGGCGGTGCCCGCGGGCGGGATCTTCGGCGTAAATCCGTGCTTCCACGGCGTGTCCGACTGGCTTTGTCGACAAGGTGACCGGCGTGTCGGCGGCGCTGCCGGGGGTGCGGGCGGGATCGGTGTCAGAGGCTGCCTCGACGGCGGTCCCGACGGCGGTGTCGAGCGCGGAGGACTCCGCGCGGTGCGCGGACGCGCCCGCCTCCTCCAGCGCCGGGACGGGCCGGCCCTGAGCGAGCCGCAGCATCCACTCCACGAGGTCGACGCCGTGCACCTCCTCGGTGACCGGATGCTCCACCTGGAGACGGGTGTTGACCTCCAGGAAGGACGCCTCCTGCCGCGCCGCGTCGTACACGAACTCCACCGTGCCCGCGGAGCGGTAGTCCACCGAGGCGCACAACGCGCGGGACACCTCGGCGAGCTGGCGCCGCACCCGGTCCGGCAGGCCCGGCGCGGGCGCCTCCTCCAGGACCTTCTGGTGCCGGCGCTGCAACGAGCAGTCCCGGTCGCCCAGCGTCAGCACCCGGCCGCGCCCGTCGCCGAAGACCTGGACCTCGACGTGGCGGGCCCGCTCCACCAGGCGCTCGAGGAACACCCCCGCGGAGGAGAAGCCGGCGGCCGCCGCCCGCTGCACCGGCTCCCAGGCGGCGGCGAGTTCCGCCGCGTCCCGGCAGGCCCGCATCCCGATGCCGCCGCCTCCACCGGTGGCCTTGAGCATCACCGGATAGCCCAGCCCGGCCGCCGCGCCGAGCGCGGCCGGCAGGTCGGGCAGCAGCCCGGTGCCGGGCAGCAGCGGCACCCCCGCCGCCTCGGCGGCGGCCCTGGCCGTGTGCTTCGCGCCGAACACCTCCAGCTGCCGCGGGGTCGGGCCGACGAAGGCCAGGCCCGCGGCCTCGCAGCGGCGGGCGAACTCCGCGTCCTCCGACAGGAATCCGTACCCGGGATGCACCGCGCCCGCGCCGGTCCGCCGCGCCGCGGCGAGCACCGCGTCCACGTCGAGGTAGCTGGACCTGGCCGGCGCCGGGCCGAGCCGTACGGCGGTGTCCGCGAGGTGGACGTGCGGGGCGCCGCGGTCCGGGTCGGAGAAGACCGCCACGGTGCGCAGGCCCATGCGGCGCGCCGTGCGGATCACCCGGACGGCGATCTCCCCGCGGTTCGCGACCAGCAGCGTGTCGAAGGTCATCAGCGGCCTTCCTCGGCGACGGCGGCGACGGCGGCGGGTTGCACCGTCATCCGTACCGGTGTGGGGTCGAATCCGTTGCAGGGGTTGTTGATCTGGGGGCAGTTGGAGACCAGCACCAGGACGTCGGTCTCGGCGCGCAGCGCCACCTGGAGGCCGGGCGCGGAGATGCCGTCGACGATGCCGAGGGTGCCGTCCTCCTCGACGGGCACGTTCATGTACCAGTTGACGTTGCTCACCAGGTCACGCTTGCCGAGGCCCCAACGGGCACCCTCGGCGAGGAAGTTGTCCACGCAGGCGTGCTGGGACCAGGTGTGGTGCCCGTAGCGGAGGGTGTTGGACTCCTTCGAGCACGCGCCGCCGATCGTGTCGTGCCGTCCGCAGGTGTCGGCGACCACCGTCATCAGCGGGGTGTGCTCGCCGGAGAGCAGCACGCTGCCGGTGGTCAGGAAGATGCCGCCCTGCGCCTGGATCGTGTCGGGCGCGCTGTAGCGCACGGAGGTGTCGTGCGCGTCGTAGACGAGGAAGTCCACGGCCTGGTTGCCGTGCAGGTCGGTGATGGTGAGGACGGCGCCGGCCGGGATCACGGCCGACCACGGCGCGCGGGCGGGGACCTCGGTGACGGTGGCGGGTCCGGTGGTGGCGTGCGCGCTCATGCGAGGCCTCCGGCGGTCAGGAACTCGGCGGTGTTGGCGAAGGCGCGGCGGCTCTCCGGAGTGTCGTCCCACAGCGGGTCGCCCGGCCCGGTCGGACGGCCCGGCCGGGCGCGGACGTCGAGCACGCCGCAGGTGTACGCGGCGCGGGGGTCGAGCGGGTGCGGGACGTTGGCCAGCAGCACGGTCAGCGGCTGCTCGGCGCGCAGCGTCACCGTCGCGCCGGGGGCCGCCGAGCCGGTGAACTCCAGCGAGCCGTCCGGCTCCACCCGCACGCCCTTGAAGAAGCTGATCGACGGGGGGAGGTCGCGCCGCGTCAACCCGTGCTTGGCGGCAGCGAGTTCGAAGAGCGCGCGTCCCGCGGGAGAGGGGCCCTGCGGCGAACCGTCGCCGTAGCGTGCGGTGTTGCGCACCACCGTGGAGGTGCCGCACAGCGTGTCGTGGCGGCCACTGGTGTCCGAGACCAGCGACGCCAGCACCCGTCCCTGGTCGGACAGCAGCAGCCGGCCCGCGCCGAGGTAGGCGTTCCACTGGACCTTCACGGTGTCCGCCGCGTTCAGCCGCTCCCACGGGCGGTCCCGCGCGAAGAGCAGCAGGTGCGCGCAGGCGTCGCCGGTCGGGTCCGCGAGCCGCAACTCGGTGCCGCGGGCCAGCGTCCGGTGCGTGTAGCCGCCGCCGGCCACCGTCTCGGCCCACACCAGCCCCTCCGGCGCCGGCACCACCGGCATCGCCTCCGCCCGCGCGCCCTCCTGGGCACGGGCATGGTCCCGAGCGCCGTACGTCGTCCCTGTGGCCACGGTGCTGCACCTCCGGCTCGGCCGAGTAATTTCTGTCGCCCGACAGAAATTACGAGCGGTCGGCTTCGCCGCGATTGCCCCGGCGTTGCCGGGCGGTTACCGGCTCCTCACGGTGCCGCCCTCGGCGGCGGGCGCGGGTCCGCCCGGCGGCGGGGACGCTTCGCCGGGTCGATGCGGTGGCGCTGGCGCGCCGCAGGGTGGGTGGGGTGGGCGATTCCCGTTCGCGTCGGGATGGCGGTTCGCCTCCTGGCGGGTACCCGAGGGCCGTGCCCGGCCCTCCGGCGCGCTGCTGCGCGGCGCTGTCGGGCAGCGGCGCAGCCGGGTGGGTCGGGTGCGGGGGACGGTGCGCGCTACCGCGCTGGCGCGCCGCGGGGTGGGTGGGGTGGGCGATTCCCGTTCGCGTCGGGATGGCGGTTCGCCTGCTGGCGGGTACCCGAGGGCCGTGCCCGGCCCTCCGGCGCGCTGCTGCGCGGCGCTGTCGGGCAGCGGCGCAGCCGGGTGGGTCGGGTGCGGGGGACGGTGCGCCCGGCGCGCGGGGACGGTGTCAGCGCGGGGCGTTCCCGCGCGGGGGAGGAGTCGGTGTGACGCCCGGTGGGGGCGGCTTGCGGTTGTGGGGAAGGCAGCCGCCGACGTGCCGGCGCAGGGTGCTGACCCCGGCGGGGACGACGGGTCTGCCCGGACGCAGGTGGGTGACGCGGTGCCGAGCTGGGGCGACGTTCGATCGCGGCCCCCGAGGTGCGGGGCGGGAGCGCATGGGTGGGGCTGTGCGAGGATCGTGGGGTGAGCAGCAACGGACGGCGGGTGGGGCGGCCGCGGGCGCAGCAGCGGGCGGAGAGCGGGCTCGCTCCGCGGCAGGAGTTGCTGGCCGCCGCGGCGGAACTCTTCACCACCCGTGGGTACACGGCGACCACCACCCGGGCGCTGGCCGAGCGGGCCGGGATGCGGCAGGCGTCGATGTACCACTACGTCGGCGGCAAGGAGGACCTGCTCGCCGAACTCCTCGACGGCACGGTCTCACCCTCGCTCGGTCTGGCCCGCGCGCTGGTCGCGGACACCGCGCGCCCGGCCGAGGCACGGCTGTGGGAACTGTGCCGGTCCGACGCCGAGTTGCTCTGCACGGGACCGCACAACCTCGGCACGCTCTATCTGCTGCCCGAGGTCGCCGCGCCGCGCTTCGCCCCCTTCCGCGAGGCCCGCGCGGCGCTCAAGTCGGCCTATACGACGCTGCTCTCGGCCACCGCGCCGGGCTCCGCACTCGCGCCCGCCGACCTGGCGCTGCGCGCGGACCTGCTCTTCGCGCTGATCGAGGGCCTCATCCTCGCCAACCGCTCCACGCCCGCGTTCGCCTCGGCGGCCGCCGACGCGGCGCTGCGCATCGCCGGGGTGCCGGAAGCCGGCCTCGCCGCCCTGCGCGACGCCCTCCCGACGGCGTCGTGACCGGCCGGGGCCGAGGCCGGGGCCTCGGCGCGGCCGAGCCCCCGCCCCCGCCGCGTCACGGCGCGAAGAGCGCGTTCAGCTCGCCGAAGTCCAGGACCCCGTCGAGCCCCTCCAGGGTTCCCGCGCCCAGGAGTTCGGCGGCCGCCCGGCGCGCCGCGGTGTACGCGGACTGCGCCAGCGCCGTGCCCAGGCTGATCCGGCGCACCCCGGCGGCGGCGAGCTGCGGCACGGACGGGCCGCCCGGCACGGCCATCGCGTTGACGGGCAGCGGGGACGCCGCGCACAGCTCGGCCAGCACGTCGAGGTCCCGCAGCCCGGGGACGAAGATCCCGTCGGCGCCCGCCTCGGCGTAGGCCCTGCTCCGGGTGAGGACGGCCGCGGGCCGGGACTCCGGCGCCCCGACGCCGAAGAGGAACACGTCGGTGCGGGCGTTCACCACCAGGCCGGGCAGGCCCGCGGCGGCGGCCGCGTCCCGTGCGGCCCGCAGCCGTGCGGCCTGCGCCGCCACCGTGAAGAGCGGCCCGCCGACCGCGGCGGAGTCCTCCAGGTTCACCCCGGCCGCGCCCGCAGCCACCAGATCCGCGACGGTCGCGGCGACGTCGGCGGGCGCGGGCCCGTACCCGCCCTCCGCGTCGACCGTCACGGGCACCGACACCGCGGCCGTGATCCGCCGCGCGGCGGCAACCGCCTCCGCACGCGACAGGCGCTGACCGTCCCCGCGGCCCGCCGACCAGGACACGCCGCCGCTGGTGGTGGCGACCGCCACGGCTCCGGCCGCCTCGATCACGCGCGCGCTGCCCGCGTCCCAGGCGTTCGGCAGCACGAGCAAGCCGGCACTCGACTCCCGAAGACGCCGCGCCGCCTCGACGGCGGGCGGGACGGCGGGCGGGACAACTGAAGACGCGGCGGACGACACGGCGGACGACACGGCGGGACCCCTTTCCTCGGATTCCTCGGAGCGAACCGGGCGGCAGGCCCGCTCGGTCCGCTCACTGTGTGCCGCCGCGCCCCGTGGGCGGAATCGATTCAGCCCTCCCCGAATCCACCCCCGGCGACCGCGCCCGCGACCGTGGCTCCGGTTCCCGCCCCGGTCCCCGCTTCGGCCCCCGACTCCGCCGCCTGGGGGGCGTTGCGCAGCCGCCACGCCGCACCGATCGCCAGCGTGCCGAGCAGGAACAGCGGCGAGAACCACTGGAAGTACCAGTGGCCGCCCGAGGGGTCGTAGACGGCGGCGCGCGGCCAGGCGAGGTTCACAGCCATGGTGAGGCCGTAGAGCAGGGCCAGCACGTTGACGGGCACTCCCCAGCGGCCGAGCGAGAAGAGCGGCGCGCCGGACTCGTCGGTGCCGGCCGGGAGCCGGCCGCGCAGGCGGCGCAGCAGCTGCGGTCCGGTGACCATCGCGTAGGCGAGGTAGAGCATGACGATGCAGGTGGTGCCGATGGACAGCCAGGCGTCGGGGGAGGCGAAGCTGAGCAGCAGCAGGGCAGCGGCGAGGCCGCCGACCACGAGGGCGGGGGCGGGCGGCTGGCCGGTGCGCGGCGAGACCCGGGCCAGCGGGCCGGAGAAGGGCAGCGCCCGGTCGCGGGCCATCGAGAAGAGCATCCGGGTCGCCGAGGTCTGGATGGCCAGGGTCGCCACCGCCACCGCGAGCGCCACGTCGCACAGCAGCGCACGGCCGAGCCCGCTGCCGAGCCTGCTGGTGAGCACGTACGACAGTCCGTCCGTGCCGAGCCGCCCGTCGGTGAGGCTGGGCGCGGCGAGCAGGGCCGCGAGCACGAGCAGCGAGGCGAGCACGCCGGCGGCGGTGAGGGCGGTGAGGATCGTCCGGGGGGCGACCCGCCGCGGCTGCCGGGTCTCCTCGCTCATCTCGCCCGCGCTGTCGAAGCCGATCATCACGTAGGCCGCGGCGAACGCCCCGACGAACAGCGCGGACGCTCCGCCGCCGGCGCCCCCGCCGTGCACGGTGACCGACGCGCCGCGGTCCGCGTGCGCGAAGAGCAGCACGACGATGAGCACCGCGCCGACGATCTCCGCCGTCACCCCGACCCGGTTGACCAGCGACATCACGCGGTTGTCGAGCAGGTTGACGGCGGTGGTGAGGACCAGCAGGGCGATGCCGAGCACCGCCGCGTTGGCGGCGCCGTCCGACGAGAGCGGCGAGGTGTCCGTGCCGACGAGCTGGAAGCCGGACCAGACCGGCGGCAGCACCACCTGCAGGGCGAGCGCCGCGGCGGCGACCACCACGATCTGCCCGAGCACCATGATCCAGCCGGCGTACCAGCCGAAGACCGCGTTGCTCAGCCGCGTCGACCACTGGTAGACGGCGCCGGAGATCGGGTAGCGCGCCGCGAGTTCGGCGAAGCACGCGGCGACCGCGAGCTGGCCGATCAGCACCGCGGGCCAGGTCCAGAAGAAGCGCGGGCCGCCGAAGGAGTAGCCGAAGGCGAAGAACTGGAAGACGGTGGTGAGGACGGAGATGAAGGAGAAGCCGGCCGCGAAGGACGCGTAGCGGCCCATGCTGCGGTGCAGTTCCTGGCGGTAGCCGAAGCCGGCGAGCCCGGCGGCGTCCGCTGCCTGGCCGGCGCCTCGCGGCGGATCGTCCCTGAGGTGGTCGGATGGTGCGGTGGCGGTCATGGGGTGCCCCCTGTCCCGTATTCCTGTCGGGCGACAGAAATTAGGGACGCGGTGTTTCGTGCCGATGACGCGTCCATGTCCGGGACGGGCCGAAGTCCTCACCGCGCCCCCGGCGGCGGAAATTCGCGATACATCGTGGTTGCTGTCGCGTCCTGCTCGCGATATATTCGGCCGCGGATATACGGTGACGAGCGTTCGCCGGCGCGGGTGTCGGCCGAGGCCGAGGAAGAGGAGGAGGTGGACGGCATGGCGCAGCGGCGCAGGCTCTCGAACCCGCTGGCCCTCGCGGTCATGGTCTTCCTCAACGAGCGCCCCATGCACCCGTACGAGATCGCCCGGCTGCTGCGGCAGCGCGGCAAGGGACACACCATCAAGATCAACTACGGCTCGCTCTACACCGTCGTCCAGAACCTGGAGAAGCACGCCTTCGTGACCGTCGCCGGAGTCCAGCGCGAGGGCAACAGGCCCGAGCGCACGCTCTACGGGCTCACCGACGCCGGCCGCACCGAGATGCACGACTGGCTGGCCGACCTGGTGGCCGTGCCGGCCCGCGAGTACCCGGCGTTCGAGGCGGCGCTCTCGCTGATCGGCGCGCTGCACCCGGACGAGGTCGCCGAACTGCTCGCCGAACGCGTGCGCGCGCTGGAGGTCCACGCGGCCGCGCTGCGCGGGGTGCTGGGCAGGCTCGACGCCGACCTGCCGCGGCTGTTCGTCATCGAGACCGAGTACCAGGTGCACATGATCGAGGCGCAGGCGCAGTGGGTGCGCGGACTGCTCGCGGAGCTGGCCGGCGGCACGCTGCCGGGCGCCGCGCAGTGGCGCGCCTGGCACGAGACCGGCGAACTGCCCGATGACTGGACCGACTTGGAGGAGCGGCTGCGCGACGCGGAGTCGGCGGGGCCGGGCGCGGGCACGCCCCGCGAGGAGGACGCGCCCCGGGACGCGGGCACACCCCGCGAGGAGGGCACGGAGCTGGACCGACCCTGACGCGCGCGGGCAGACGCGCGAGACACGACGAAGGAGCGCGAAGTCCGGCGCCCGCTGCGGCAACAGCGGGACGCCGGAACGCGAACCGCGACACCGGACACCCGCGCGGAGCGGACGTCGGGCCATCGAGGTGCGGCACACCCACGATATCCCGGCTCCTCCCCGCGGGCCGTCCGGCCACCAATCCGGCACACCCCTGTACGCGGAGGACCGCCACCATGACCACGCACGCGCCCGCTGTCGAGGCGCACGACCTCACCAAGACCTACCCCGGCGGGGTGACCGCCCTGGACGGCATGGCCGTCACCGTCGCCGCGGGCACCGTCTTCGGACTGCTCGGCCCGAACGGCGCCGGCAAGTCCACCACCGTCAAGATCCTCACCACGCTGGCCAGGCCGGACTCCGGCACCGCCGCGGTCGCCGGGCACGACGCGCTGCGCCACCCCGACCGGGTGCGGCGGGCGATCGGCGTCGTCGCCCAGAAGTCCGGCGCCGACCCGGTCGCCACCGGCCGCGAGAACCTGCTGCTGCAGGGGCGGCTCTACGGGCTGCGCGGCACCGCGCTCGCCCGCAGGGCGGACGAGCTCCTGGCGCGCTTCGACCTCACCGGGGCGGCCGGCCGCCTGGTCAGGACGTACTCCGGCGGCATGCAGCGCCGACTCGACGTCGCGCTCGGCCTGGTGCACCGCCCGCAGGTGCTGTTCCTCGACGAGCCGACGACCGGCCTCGACCCGGAGGCGCGCACCGCGATGTGGGAGGAGATCAGCCGGCTGGCCGGCGACGAGGGCCTGAGCATCCTGCTCACCACCCACTACCTGGAGGAGGCCGACCGGCTCGCGGAGCGCATCGCGATCGTCGACCGCGGCCGGGTGGTGGCCGAGGGCACCCCCGACGAACTCAAGGGCGAACTGCGCGGCGACGCCGTCCACATGGAGCTGCGCGAGACGCCGGGACCGGTCGACGCGCAGTTGCTGCGGGCCGCGCTTGACTCCTTCGCCGGGGTCCGCGAGGTGGTCTTCGACGGACGCCGGCTCAGCGCCCGCGCCGACGACGGCCCGGCCGCCGTACCGCACGTGCTGGCTGTGCTGGAGCGTGAGGGCGCGCACGTCGCGTCCGTCACCGTCGCACGACCGTCGCTCGACGACGTCTATCTGCGGTACGCGGGCCGCCGGTTCGCCGAGGCGGACGCCGCCGCCACCGCTTCCGTCCCCGCGGCCGCCGCCGGAGGTGCCCGATGACCGCCACCCCGATCCCCGCCCGAGCCGAGGACGGCGCACCGGAGTCGCCCGGCAGGGTCAGGGAGACCCTGTCGCAGAGCTGGTACATGACGCAGCGCCAACTGATGGCGATCGTCCGGCAGCCGGTCTTCGTCGTGATCACCCTGGTCCAGCCGGTGATCTGGCTCTTCCTGTTCGGCCAGTTGTTCAGGAAGGTCGTCGAACTCCCCGGCTTCGGGGCCGGGTCGTATCTGGACTACCTGGTGCCCGGCGTGGTCGTGATGAGCGCGGTGTCCTCCAACATGTGGGCCGGGATGGGCACGTTGGAGGAGATCGAACGCGGCACGCTCAACCGCTTCCTCACCACGCCGGTCAGCCGCGCCGCGCTGATGAACGGCAACGTGGTGCAGCAGGGCGTCTCCACCGCGGTGCAGTCCGTGGTGATCGTGCTGCTGGGCAGGCTGGGCGGCGCGCACTACCCGGGCGGCGTCGGCGGCCTGGCCCTGCTGATCGTGCTCTCCGTCCTGCTCGGCACGGTCTTCGGCGCGTTCTCCAACGCGCTGGGCATGCTGGTGCGGCAGCGCGAGAGCATCATCGGCATCAACACCTTCCTGCTGCTGCCGTTGACCTTCCTGTCCTCCGCCTTCATGGCGCCCGCCCTGATGCCCGGCTGGATGCGGCACGTCGCCGACTTCAATCCCGTCAACTGGGCGCTGGTCGCCGGCCGTTCGGCGATGGCCGCGGACCCCGACCAGAGCGTGGTGCTGGGCCGCGGCGGCGCGCTGCTGGCGCTCGCGGTCGCGGCGGTCTGGCTGTCGACGCGGACCTTCCGCTCCTACCAGAAGTCCGTCTGAGGCGCCCGCCCCGGAGCCCGCGTGCCGCGCCCGCCCCGGCGCCACGCCCCTCGCCCGCCCCGGCGCTACGCCTCGGGCCCGCTCTCCTGCTCGGCCTCGATCCGCGCGTTCCACTCCCGCTTGGACGACTGCCAGCCGTCCTCGTCCGCGCCGCGCCGCCAGTAGCCGGAGACCGACAGCCGCTCGCGCGGCACCGCCCGGTCCACCCGCAGGAGGCGCCGCAGCTCCTTCACGAAGTGCGCCTCGCCGTGCACGAAGACCTGCACGTCGCCCGGCGGGAACTCCAGCCCGGAGACCGCCTCGACCAGCGCCTCGCCGACCGGCCGGTCGCCGCGGTGCAGCCACACGATCTCGGCGTCCCCCTCGGTGTGCAGCTTCTGCTCCTCGGCCGGCCCCCCGACCTCGAGGAAGACCCGCGCGTGCGCGCCCGCGGGCAGCCGCTCCACGGCGGCCGCGACGGCGGGCAGCGCGCTCTCGTCGCCGGCCAGCAGGTGCCAGTCGGCCGCGGCGTCCGGCGCGTAGCCGCCGCCCGGACCCATGAACCAGATCTCCTCGCCCGGTCGCACCCGCGCCGCCCACGGCCCGGCGATCCCCTCGTCGCCGTGCACCACGAAGTCCACGCTCATCTCGCGCGACGCCTCGTCCCAGGCCCGCACGGTGTACGTACGGGTGCGCGGCCACTGCTCGCGCGGGTGGTCGCGCCGGATCGCCTCGACGTCGAGCGGCTCGACGTACGGCGCGCCGTACGCCTGCGCCAGGCTTCCGCCGCCGGGTGGGAAGAGCAGCTTGACGTAGTGATCCGTGCACGCGCCGATCTCCAGCGCGGCGGCCGGGTCCACGGCCAGCACGACGCGGACCATGTGCGGTGTGAGCCGTTCCGTCCGTGCCACCGTCGCGGACGTGGCCCTCGGAGTCCTGCGCTGCGGACGTTCCGCCATCTCTCGCCTCCCAGATCGAACTTAGGTCAGCCTAACTGACGCGGCGCCGGGCGCCCGGCCCCCGAGGGTTCACCTCTTGAAGCCGGTCGGCCCCCTTGACGCCCGTTGTGTGCGATCGCTTCCATGAGTTGGGCTTGGGAGCGCTCCCATGCGTGCTCCCGAGCCCCGCCCACACCACGAACCCACGCGTTCCGTCCCCCCACCGAGAGGAATCGCCCCGTGGTCCCCATTCCGGACTCGCCGAGTCCCCTGTCCCGCACGAGTCCCCTGCCGCGTCCGAGCCGGCTGCGGGTCCTCCTCGCCGCGGCCGTGGCGGCCCTGCTGCTCACCGCCCTGGCCCTGACCGGACAGTCCCGCGCCGCCGCGGCGCCCGCGCGGGCCGCCGCCCCGGACGCGGCGGGCGCCGCCGCCGTCGCGGCCGCCGGCACCGGCTACTGGCACACCAGCGGCCGGGACATCCTGGACTCCGCGAACCAGCCCGTACGCATCGCGGGCGTCAACTGGTTCGGCTTCGAGACCAGCAACAACGTGGTGCACGGGCTCTGGTCGCGCGACTACAAGAGCATGATCGACCAGATGAAGTCGCTGGGCTACAACACCATCCGGCTGCCGTACAGCGACGACATCTTCAAGCCCGGCGCCACGGCCAACAGCATCACGTTCTACAACATGAACCAGGACCTGCAGGGCCTCAGCCCGCTGCAGATCATGGACAAGATCGTCGGCTACGCGGGCTCGATCGGACTGCGCGTCATCCTGGACCGCCACCGGCCGGACGCGAGCGGCCAGTCGGCGCTCTGGTACACCAGCTCGGTGCCGGAGTCGACCTGGCTCACCGACCTCAAGGCGCTCGCCGCCCGCTACCAGAACAACACCGCGGTGGTCGGCATCGACCTGCACAACGAGCCGCACGACCCGGCCTGCTGGGGCTGCGGCGACACCAGCGTCGACTGGCGGCTCGCCGCCCAGCGCGCGGGCAACGCCGTCCTGGGGGTCAACCCCAACCTGCTGATCTTCGTCGAGGGCATCCAGACCTTCAACGGCGTCTCCGGCTGGTGGGGCGGCAACCTGATGGGCGCCGGCCAGTACCCGGTGCAGCTCTCGGTGGCCAACCGGGTCGTCTACTCGGCGCACGACTACGCCACGTCGGTCGCGCAGCAGAGCTGGTTCACCGACCCGAGCTTCCCGGCCAACATGCCGGGTATCTGGGACAAGTACTGGGGCTACCTGTTCAAGCAGAACATCGCACCCGTGTGGGTGGGGGAGTTCGGCACCACGCTCCAGTCGACGGTCGACCAGACCTGGCTGAAGGCCCTGGTGAGCTACCTGCTGCCGACGTCGGGCAACGGCGGGGACAGCTTCAGCTGGACGTTCTGGTCCTGGAACCCCGACTCCGGTGACACCGGCGGCATCCTCAAGGACGACTGGCAGACCGTCGACACCGTCAAGGACGGCTACCTGACGAGCATCAAGGCGCCCACCTTCGGCGGCACCGGCTCGACCGGCGGCACGTCGGCCGGCACCACCTCGGGCACGTCCGCCGGGACGACCTCGGGCACCTCGTCCGGCACGTCGAGCGGCACGTCGTCCGGTACCAGCACCGGCACCAGCACCGGTACGTCCTCCGGCACCACCGGCGGCACCGGCGGCAGCGGCTGCACCGCGAGCCTGCACATCGACAACCAGTGGAACGCGGGCTTCACCGCCACGGTCACCGTCACCGCCGGCAGCACGGCCATCAACGGCTGGAAGGTGGCCTGGACCTGGCCCGGCAGCCAGCAGGAGACCAGCGCCTGGAGCGCGACCGTCCAGCAGAGCGGCGCCTCGGTCACCGCGACCAACCTGAGCTACAACGGCGCGGTCGCCGCCGCGGGCTCGACCAGCTTCGGCTTCCAGGGCACCGCCTCCAGCGCCTTCACCGTGCCGGCGCTGACCTGCACCGCCTCATGACGGGCGGCCCGCACGCGGCGGGCCCGTCCGGCGAGTGAGCTGATCGACGCGGGACCGGATCGCGCCGTCCACGGCGGCGGATCCGGTCCCGCTCGCGTTCGGGCGCGGGCAGGCGGCGGCCGGCCGGCCGGACAGGCGCGGCGGCAGCGGTGGTTGCGCCCCCAGGTCGGGGCTGCGCACCCCCTAGGCATACCGACTGGTCGGTACTACCCTCTGCCCAACTCGGACACCGCAGCACGGTTCCGGGTGTTTCCGAGGTCACTCCCCGTCACCGCGCCGGGATTCCCGCACCTCCAGGAGGAGCCGCATGTCCGCCACCCCGACGTCACTCGACGACGGCAGACCGGGGCCGGCCCCGGCCGCCGCCGGCGCCCGCACCGTACTCGGCCGGCTCTACCGCCGGGACATGCCCGCGTATCCGACGACCGGACGCCGGATGGGCTATCTGGCCATCGTGGTGATCACCACGGTCGTGCTGTACTACATGCTCTACATCCAGTACGCGGTCGCCACGTCGATCATCACGCACTTCGACATGACCTACCGCTACTTCGTGTGGGTGTCGGTGATCGGCAACGCGGTGGGCGCCTTCGCCTCACTGGCGGCCGGCCTCGCCGACCGCTGGGGCCGGGCGAACATGGTGGTCTACGGACTGCTGATCGCCTCGCTGCTGGTGTTCTTCGGGCTGCCGAACGCGGGCGGCAAGGCCGCGTACCTGGTGATGTTCGCGCTGGTCAGCCTGATCGAGGGCGTCGTGCTCGTCGCCACGCCCGCGCTGATCAGGGACTTCTCGCCCCAGCTGGGCCGGGCCACGGCGATGGGCGCGTGGACCATGGGACCGGTGATCGGCAGCCTGGTCGTCACCACCGTCACCAGCAACACCCTGGACACCTCCAGCTGGCAGGACGAGGTCCGCTACTCGGGCATCGCGGGGCTCGCCGTCTTCGTCGTCGCGCTCTTCGCGCTGCGCGAGCTGTCGCCAGGACTGCGCGACCAGATCATGGTGACGCTGCGGGACCGCGCGCTGGTCGAGGCGCGCGCCAAGGGCATCGACCCGGCGGCCGCCCGGCGCGGCGAGTGGCGGCAGATGATGCGCCTGGACGTGACCGGCTCGGCGCTGGCCATCTCCCTCTACCTGCTGCTGTACTTCGCCGCCGTCGGCAACTTCGTGGTCTTCTTCGCCACCACCTACGGCTACAGCGAGCAGCGGGCCAACGCGGTCGCCAACTGGTACTGGGCGGCGAACGCCATCGCACTGGTCGTGGTCGGCGTGCTGTCGGACCGGATCAGGGTGCGCAAGCCCTTCATGATCGTCGGCGCGGCCGGCTCGATCGTGATGACCGCGATCTTCGCCACCCGCGCCACCCATCCGACGACCGACTACTACACCTTCGCCTGGCTGTTCATCGGCATCGGCGTCTTCAGCGGCATCGCCTACGGCCCGTGGATGGCGTCGTTCACCGAGACCGTGGAGAAGCACAACCCGGCGGCCACCGCGACCGGTCTCGCGGTGTGGGGCTGGACGATCCGGATCACCGTCGCCGTGTCGGCCGCCTTCATCCCGGTGCTGGTCACCTCGGTGACACCGCTGGTGGACCACGGCGGCCAGGTCACCGCCGCGCAGACGCAGGCGGCGCCCGCGCTGGCCGTGGTCGGCGCCCACCCGCAGCTCTTCGCCGAGCTGGGCAAGTACCCGCCGGGCAAGGCGCCCGCGGCGCTGACCGCGCAGGCCGTGCAGGAGGTCGGGCCGGCCGACCTGGCGGTGGTGCAGAAGGCGCAGCCGCAGCTCGCGGTGTTGCAGAAGTACGGGACCAAGGTGCAGAAGGCCGCGCACGACGGACCCGGCCAGTGGCGCGACTGGTGGTGGATCTGCGTCGGCGGCCAGGTGCTGTTCCTGCCGTTCGTGTTCGTGATGGCCGGCCGGTGGAGCCCGAAGAAGGCCCGCGAGGACGCGGACCTGCACCAGCAGGCGGTGGAGCGCGAGATGGCGGCGCTGACCGCGGAACGGGACTGACCGGCGGGCGCGTCGGGCGTACGCCGTCGGTGGCCGTGGTGGCAGGGTTGCACCACGGCCACCGGTGACCTGTGGGATTCCCGGGATTTGACGCCTACTTGACGACTACAGTCCCCGATCATGACCGAACGTCCGTTTGAGGCACTGGGGTTGAGCGCCGACGCGGACCGGGCCTATCCGCTGCTGATCTCCACGCGGGGAGTGGCGGCGGCGGAACTGGCCCGGCATCTGGGGGTGCTGGGGGAGCAGGCGGAGTCCGCCTGCGGGGAACTGGCCGCGCGCGGCCTGGCCAAACGGGGCGCCGACGGCCTGTGGTATCCGCTGCCGCCGCAGGCCGGACTGCTGCCGATGGTGTCGCGCGCCGAGGAACAGCTGCGGCAGGGCAGAGAGTTGCTCGACCGGCTCGGCGTGGTCTACCAGCGCGTGCACGAGGGCCATCGCGCCGAGGAGATCGTCCAGCCGGTCCAGGGCGCGGCGGCGATCCGGGGGCGCGTCCACGCGGTGCACGCGGCGGCCCGCAAGGAGCTGCTGTTCTTCTCGCGCGGCGGTGGCGCGGTCGGCGGCAGTTCGGTCGGCGGCGGTTCGGTCGGCGGCGTCGGGCAACCGGCCGCCGACCCGGCGGTACGCCGCCGGGTGCTGGTCGAACGCGACGGGCTCGACGCGGGGTTCACCTTCGGCCCGGCGCACGTGCGGGTGGTGGAGCGGCTGCCGGTGCGGCTCTGCATCGCGGACCGCTCGGTGGCGCTGCTGCCGCTGGCCGAGGACGGTGAGCCGCCGGACCCGGTCGCGCTGGAGATCGGGCCGAGCGGGCTGCTGGACGCGCTGGTCGCGCTCTTCGAGTCGCTGTGGGCCGGCGGGGTGCCGCTCGGCCCGCCGCACAGCGGGGTGCGGCTGCGGATCCTGGGCATGCTGGTCAGCGGGAGCACGGACGCCGCGATGGCCCGCGCGCTGGGCGTCGCGGTGCGGACCGTGCAGCGGCACATCGCGGCCATGCAGCGCGCCGCGGGCGCCGACAACCGGGTGCAACTGGTCTGGCACGCCGCCCGGCACGGCTGGCTCGACGTCTGAGCGCGCGCCCTTGGCGGGTTGCCGACTCCGCACCACCGCCGTCCGGATGTCGCGTTCTCGTCAAGGCTGCCGGGATTCCGGTGGTGTCCCTGGTGCACAGGTATACGCCAGCGGCTCGATCGAGCCGCACCACGTGCAGCCCAAGGGAGACCACCTTGCGCAGACGCATATTCCCGGCCGGACGGCGCGCCGCCACCGTGACGGCACTCGCCGCTCTGGCCCTCCAACTGCCCCTGCTCGCCGTGGCGGGGACAGCGGCCCACGCCGCGCCGGCCGGCAAGTCCGGCTCCGCCGACGTGGTACGGCAGTGCGCCGACCCCAAGCCGGGCGAGTTCGCCTGCTTCGCGCTGCGCCGCACCGACGTGGCCGCGCACAAGGGCGTCCAGCCGCTCGCCACCACCCCGGACGGCTTCGGACCCGGCGACCTGCAGAGCGCCTACGCGCTGCCCGCCGACGGCGGCGCCGGCCAGACGGTGGCCATCGTCGACGCCTACGACGACCCCAACGCGGAGGCCGACCTCGCCGTCTACCGCCAGCAGTTCGGTCTTCCGGCGTGCACCTCCGCGAGCGGCTGCTTCAGCAAGGTCAGCCAGCGTGGCGGCACCGACTACCCGACGCCCGACCCGGACTGGTCGGGCGAGATCTCCCTCGACGTCGACATGGTCTCCGCGGTCGCCCCCCACGCCCACATCCTGCTGGTCGAGGCGGACTCGGCGAACTTCGAGGACCTCGGCGCGGCCGTGGACGAGGCGGTGGCGCTCGGCGCCAAGTACGTCTCCAACTCCTACGGCACCGCCTACGACAGCACCCCGGGCAGCGGCGAGGACCCCTCCGAACTCACCGCCATGGACCCGTACTACAACCACCCGGGCGTCGCGGTCGTGGCGTCTTCCGGCGACGACGACTACGGCGTCAGCTACCCCGCGGTCTCCCCGTACGTGACCTCGGTCGGCGGCACCGCCCTGGCCAAGGACACCGGCACGGCCCGCGGCTGGAGCGAGTCGGTGTGGCACAACTCCTACGGCGGCCCCGGCTCCGGCTGCTCGGTCTACGAGCCCAAGCCCGCCTTCCAGACCGACACGCTGTGCGCGAAGCGGGCCATCACCGACGTCTCCGCGGTCGCCGACCCGGTCACCGGCGTGTCCGTCTACCAGACCTTCGGCGGCGGAGGCTGGGCGGTGTACGGCGGCACCAGCGCGTCGTCGCCGATCATCGCGGGCGTCTACGCCTCGGCCGGCACCCCGGCCGCCGGCACCTACCCCAACGCCTACCCGTACACCCAGCCCGGCGCCCTCAACGACGTGACCACCGGCGCCAACGGCAGCTGCACGCCGGCCGGACTGTGCACCGCGGGACCCGGCTACGACGGGCCGACCGGCCTGGGCACCCCGCACGGCCTCGACGCCTTCCGCAGCGGCCCGCACGGCGTGATCAGCGGCAAGGTCACCGACCACGGCACCGGCGCCGCCATCGCCGGTGCGACCGTCAAGGCCGGCGACCACAGCGCCACTTCGGACGCCACCGGCGCGTACAAGCTGGACATCCCGCCGGGCGGCTACGACGTCACGGCGAGCGCCTACGGCTACACCACGAGCACCGTGCCCGGCGTCGTGCTGGCCGACGGCGCCACCGTCACGGAGTCCTTCGCCCTCGACTCCGTGCCGCGGCAGACCGTCTCCGGCAAGGTCACCGACGGCTCAGGACACGGCTGGCCGCTCTACGCGAAGGTCACCGCGGACGGCGTGCCCGGCGGCCCGGTCTTCACCGACCCGGTCACCGGCGCCTACTCGCTGACCCTGCCGCAGAACACCTCCTACACGCTGCACTTCACCGCCAACTACCCCGGCTACCAGATCCTCGCCAAGACCGTGCAGGTCGGCGCGGCCGCGCAGACCGTCAACGCGGCCGTCCCGGTGGACGCCAACTCCACGCAGGCGCCCGGCTACGCGGTCGAACTGACCGGCACCACCGAGCCGTTCACCGCGACCACCGCCCCGCCCACCGGCTGGAGCGTGACCAACGCCGGCGGCACCACCGGCGGCTGGACCTTCGACGACCCCGGCGCCCGCGGCAACAAGACCGGCGGCAGCGGCGGCTTCGCCATGATCGACAGCGACGACATCGGCCAGGGCCTGCACCAGGACAGCTCGCTGCTCTCCCCGTCCTACGACCTGAGCGCCGACGCCAACCCGATCCTCGGCTTCGACACGGACTACAAGGAGTTCACCAACTCCGCGGCGGACGTGGACGTCTCCGCTGACGGCGGCGCCACCTGGAGCACGATCTGGCACAAGACCACCACCTCCGTCACCGGCCCGGCCCACGTCGACCTGCCGCTGACCGGCTACGCCGGCAAGAGCGACGTCCGGCTGCGCTTCCACTACACCGGCAGCTGGGCCTACTGGTGGGAGCTGGACGACGTCTTCGTCGGCCAGCGCAGCTACGACCCGGTGCCCGGCGGCCTGATCGTCGGCAACGTCACCGACGCCAACACCACGACCGGCGTGAACGGCGCGACCGTCACCAGCACCGACGCGCCCGCCGACCACGCCACGACCACGGCCACGCCGGACGACCCGAACCTGGGCGACGGCTTCTACTGGATCTTCTCGCACCTGACCGGCAAGCACCCGGTGACCGCGGCCGCCTCGCACTACACCTCCGCGACCGCGACCGCCAACGTGCCGGCCGACGGCACCGTCGGCCGGAACCTGTCCCTCAAGGCCGGTCGCCTGAAGGTCACTCCGGCGTCCATCGCCAAGACGGTGGCCTGGGGCAAGAGCGCCACGCAGACCGTCACCGTCAAGAACACCGGCACCGCGCCGGCCACCCTGACGCTCGGTGAGAACCCCGGCGGCGTCGTCGTCCAGCAGGCCGGCGCCCCGCTCAACCTGGTCAAGGGCGCGTTCTCGCCGCACTCGCTGGCGGCACACGGCGCGAAGGCGGGCGCCAGGTCCGCGGCGGGCCGCGCCACCACCGACGCGGCCGCGCAGGCGCAGGGCGACGCGGGCGCCGCGTGGCAGCCGGTGCCCGACCTCCCCGTCGCCACCGGCGACAACGCGGTGGCCGCCTACCAGGGCACCGTCTACTCGGCGTTCGGCTTCACCGGCGTCAACGACACCAGCGACCTGTACGCGTACAGCGCGGACAGCGGCGCCTGGACCAAGCTGGCCTCGGCCGCCGACACCCGCGAGGCCCCGGCCCACGGGATCATCGGCGGCAAGCTCTACGCGGCCGGCGGCTGGGGCGCCAGCGGGGCGCCCGACGCCAAGCTGGAGATCTACGACATCGCCTCCAACACCTGGAGCACCGGCGCCAACAGCCCCAAGCCGTACGCCGGTTCGGCCAGCGCGGTGCTCGACGGCAAGCTGTACGCCGTCGGCGGCTGCACCGCGACCGCCTGCGGTACCACCGACGTCACCGTCTACGACCCGTCCGCCGGCAGCTGGTCGTCCGCGGCCGCCTACCCCGAGGCGGTGGCCTGGGAGTCCTGCGGCGCGGTGACCGGCAAGCTGTACTGCTCCGGCGGCACCACCGACGCCGGCAGCATCACCCACGCCTACGTCTACGACCCCGCCGCCGACTCCTGGTCGCCGATCGCGGACCAGCCGACCGACGCGTGGGGCTCGGCGTACACCGCCGCCAACGGCCTGCTCCTGGTCAAGGGCGGCGCGATCAACAGCGGCGCCGCGCTCACCAACCAGACCTGGGCCTACCAGCCCACCGACAACACCTGGACGGCGCTGCCCAACGCCAACGCCTCGCTCTACCGCGGCGGCGGCGGCACCGGCTTCTACTCCGTCGGCGGCCTGGCGGGACAGACCCCCGCCAAGACCTCCGAGGTGCTGCCCGGCTACGACCAGACGGAGTCCGCCGACGTCAGCTGGCTGTCGGAGAGCGCCGACACGGTCACCGTGCAGGCGGGAGCCACCGCCACGCTGACCGTCACGCTGGACGCGTCCGCGCCCGAGATCAGCCAGCCCGGCACGTACACCGCCTCGCTGGGCCTGGGCAGTGACACGCCCTACCGGCTCGACCCGATCGGCGTCTCGCTGACCGTGAAACCGCCGGCCACCTGGGGGAAGATCACCGGCACGGTCACCGCGTCCGGCGGCGCGCCGCTGGCCGGGGCCACCGTCCAGATCAACACCTGGGCGACCCACTACACCCTCAAGACCGCCCCGGACGGCGGCTACGCGCTGTGGCTGGACGTCCGCAACAACCCGCTCCAGCTGATCGTGGCGAAGGACGGCTACCAGCCGACCACCACCACGGTGAGGATCCAGAAGGGGGCGACGACCACCAGCGACTTCACGCTGCTGAAGGACTAGCCGGAAGCGGGGCCGCCCCCCCGCCCCCCCGCGGGGGG
>NZ_JAZEWV010000018.1:0-126494 GCF_036353415.1 Actinacidiphila polyblastidii | reverse complement strand
CAGCCGAGGGCGCGCACGGCGCGCCACGCGCAGCCAGCAGACCAGACGGCGTCCGAGGGGCGTCCGGCGACACCGCCGGGCGCCCCTCATCCGTACGGGTCACTCCGGCGGTGCCTCCCCCGCCGCGCGCGGCGAGACTGGACACCGTCGCCCGTCGCCCGTCGCTGTCGCCCAGGAGGACGCCCCCCGTGAGCGAGCAGCCCCCGCGCAGCGACTCTCCGGGCAGCGATCCTCCTGGCGCGGATCGGCCACCGCGTGGCAGGACGCGCAGTCGCTCCGCGGTCCTGCTGGACCGCCTCCCCCTCCCCGAACGCAACTTCGTGGCGGACGCGCTGCGCGCCGAGACCGTCGGCGGCGTCCTGCTGCTGCTCGCCGCGGTCGCCGCGCTGATCTGGTCGAACACGCTGCACCACAGCTACGAGGCGGTGAGCGACTTCCACTTCGGGCCGGCCGCGCTCGGTCTGCACCTGTCGGTGGAGCACTGGACGGCCGACGGCCTGCTCGCGGTCTTCTTCTTCGTCGCCGGCATCGAACTCAAACGTGAACTCGTCGCGGGCGAACTGCGCACGCCGGCCGCCGCCGCGCTCCCCGTGGTCGCCGCGCTGTGCGGCATGGCGGTGCCCGCGGTGGTCTACACCGTGGTCAGCGGCGCCGCCGGCGGCTCCCTCAAGGGCTGGGCGGTGCCCACCGCGACGGACATCGCGTTCGCCCTGGCCGTGCTCGCCGTGATCGGCACCGCGCTGCCCGCCGCGCTGCGGGCCTTCCTGCTCACCCTCGCGGTGGTGGACGACCTCTTCGCGATCCTGATCATCGCGATCTTCTTCTCCTCCTCCCTGCACATCGCCCCGCTCCTCGGCTCGCTCGCCGGCCTCGTCGCCTTCTGGCTGCTGCTGCGGGCCGGGGTGCGCGGCTGGTACGTGTACGTGCCGCTGGCCGTGGTGATCTGGGCGCTGATGTCCAACAGCGGTGTGCACGCGACCATCGCGGGCGTCGCCATGGGCCTGATGCTGCGCTGCACGACCCGTGAGGGCGAGCGGCGCTCACCGGGCGAGCACATCGAACACCTGGTCAGACCGCTGTCGGCGGGGCTGGCCGTGCCGCTGTTCGCCCTGTTCTCGGCGGGCGTGGTGGTCTCGGCCGGTTCGCTGCGCGACGTGTTCGACCGCCCCGAGACGCTCGGTGTGGTGCTCGGCCTGGTGGTGGGCAAGACGCTCGGCGTCTTCGGCGGCACCTGGCTGGCCGCCCGCTTCACCCGCGCCGAGCTGAACGCCGATCTCAGCTGGCCCGACGTGCTCGCGGTGTCGACGCTGGCCGGGATCGGCTTCACCGTCTCCCTGCTGATCGGCGAACTCGCGTTCAGCGACGATCCGCGGCTCGCCGACGAGGCCAAGGCAGCGGTGCTGGTCGGCTCGCTGACGGCGGCGCTGCTGGCCGGCATCCTGCTGAAGCTCCGCAACGACAGGTACCGCGCGCTCACCGACGACGAGGAGCGCGACGAGGACGGCGACGGCATCCCCGACATCTACGAGCGGGACAAGCCCGCCTACCACCTCAGAATGGCCGAGATCCTGGAGGCGAAGGCTGCGGAGCATCGCAGGCTTGCCCGACTCGGCAGGGACGCGGGTGACTCTGACGGCACGTGAGGCATGATCTAGGGACCACCGGGCGAGGAAGCCCGGTGACCACCCGGACCGACCGACACGACGGAGGACGCGATGAGCGCAGCCTCGAACGGTGACGAGCGCAGCCTCGGCCAGCTGTTCGCCTCCGCCACGGCGGAGCTCTCCGCCCTGGTGCACGACGAGATCGCCCTGGCCAAGGCCGAGATCCGGCAGGACGCGAAACGGGCGGCGGTCGGCAGCGGCGCCTTCGTACTGGCGCTGGCGCTGCTGTTCTTCGCCGTGCCGATGCTCAGCTTCGCCAGCGCGTACGGAATCCACGCCCTGGGCATCACGCTGGGGTGGTCGTTCCTGATCGTCTTCGGCGCGTTCGTGCTGCTCGCGGCGGTGCTCGGGCTGATCGGCATGGGCCGGTTCAAGAAGGTCAAGAAGCCGGAGCGGTCCATCGCCTCCGCGAAGGAGACCGCGGCGGTGCTGCAGAAGGCCAAGCCGCATCCACGCGATCTCGCACCGAAGGACGCCGTGGCCGACAGGTCCTTGACAACCGGCGCCACGAGGGACGTCAAGATGTGACACGCTCTGGGGCATGAACCTCCCCGCCCGGTCGCAGAGTCCGTCGGGCAGCGGCCGCCCTTCGGTCCCGCGCGTCGAAGGCCCATGGACGCACCGCGACGTGGCCGCCAACGGCGCGCGGTTCCACATCGCCGAGCTGGGCGACGGTCCGCTGGTGCTGCTGCTGCACGGCTTCCCGCAGTTCTGGTGGACCTGGCGGCACCAGCTCACCGCGCTCGCCGACGCCGGATTCCGCGCCGTGGCGATGGACCTGCGCGGCGTCGGCGGCAGCGACCGCACCCCGCGGGGGTACGACCCGGGCAACCTCGCGCTCGACGTCACCGGCGTGATCCGCTCGCTGGGCGAGCCCGACGCGGCGCTCGTCGGACACGACCTGGGCGGCTACCTGGCCTGGACGGCGGCGGCGATGCGGCCGAAGCTGGTGCGCCGCCTCGCGGTCAGCTCGATGCCGCATCCGCGCCGGTGGCGCTCGGCGATGCTCACCGACCTGCGGCAGAGCCGGTCGGGGGCGTACATCTGGGGCTTCCAGCGGCCGTGGCTGCCGGAGCGGCAGCTGACCGCGGACGACTCCGCGCTGGTCGGCCGGCTGGTCCAGGAGTGGTCGGGGCCGAGCCTGCCGGACGAGGAGGCGGTGGACGTCTACCGCCGCGCGATGCAGATCCCCTCGACGGCGCACTGCGCGGTGGAGCCGTACCGGTGGATGGTGCGCTCGATGGCCCGTCCTGACGGCATCCAGTTCAACCGCAGGATGAAGCGGCCGGTGCGGGTGCCGACGCTGCAGATGCACGGCTCGCTGGACCCGGCGATCGGCACCAGGAGCGTCGCGGGCAGTGGGGAGTACGTCGAGGCCCCGTACCGCTGGCGGCTGTTCGACGGGCTCGGGCACTTCCCGCAGGAGGAGGACCCGGTGGCCTTCTCCACGGAGCTGATCAACTGGCTGAAGGACCCCGAGCCGGACCGCTGACCTCTCTCGTCACTGGTATGACATCCACTTGTACGACGGTCGAATGATCGTCAAAATGCCGGGCGCATAGGCCAACTGAGCGACGAAACAGCGATTACCGACCAGGGGGCGCGGGCACGTAGCTCGGTATGGGTTGGACGCACGACTACCGTGAAGTACCGCGTAATCGCCGCCGCATCTCCGGCGCCGCAGTCCGGACGGCGCCCATGGCCGTCCTGCCGTCAGGACAGGGCCGCCTCGGCATCCCGCGCATCCTCGGTCGCAGGGCCCGCTGGGTCAGCGCCCGGCTGCGTCACGTGAAGGAATGATCCGGCAGCCGGCCGGCCGGAGCACGCGCCCCGGCCGGCCGGCTCACAGCGCGCAGTTCTCGGTGTCCACCCGGTGGGTCGCGTGCGTGCCGGCGGCGGCGTCCTGGCGCACCTCGTCGGCGGTCAGCGCGTAACCGGTGTCGGCGTCGTCCAGCGACTTGGCGAAGACCACACCCGCGACCTGCCCGTCAGGGGTGAGCAGCGGACCGCCGGAGTTGCCCTGGCGGACCGTGGAGTACAGCGAGTACACATCGCGGTGCACGGTGCCCCGACGGTAGATGTCCGGGCCGCCCGCCTCGATCCGGCTGCGGATACGGGCCGCCCGCACGTCGAAGGGGCCGTTCTCCGGGAACCCGGCCACGATGGCGTCGTCGCGGGAGTGCTCGGGGGTGGTGGTGAGGGCCAGCGGCGTCGCGTCCAGGTCCGGCACGTCCAGGACGGCGACGTCGCGCTGCCAGTCGTACAGCACCACGTGCGCGTCGTACTGCCGGCCCTTGCCGCCGATCTGCACCCGCGGCTCGGACACGCCGCCGACGACGTGCGCGTTGGTCATCACCCGGTGCGGGGCGAAGACGAAGCCGGAGCCCTCCAGGATCTTGCCGCAGCCGGGCGCGGTGCCGACGATCTTCACGATGCTGTTCCGCGCGCGCGCCACCACCGGGTTGTTCACCAGCGCCGGGTCCGGCGGCGGCACCGAGGTGATCGGCTCGGAGCCGAAGGTGCCGAAGACCTGCGGCAGGCCGTTCTGCGCGAGGGTGTCGCTGAAGTCGTCGAACCAGGTGTCGGCCTGCGACGGCAGCGCCTGGGAGACGCCGAGCAGCACCTTCGAGGACCGCACTTCGCGCCCTATCGTCGGCAGCGTCGTCGTGGCCAGGGCGCTGCCGATCAGCCAGGCCACCAGCAGCATCGCCACCACGTTGACCAGCGCGCCGCCGCTCGCGTCCAGTGCCCTGGCCGGCGACCAGGTGATCCGCGTGCGCAGCTTGTTGCCCAGATGGGTGGTGAACGCCTGTCCCACCGACGCGCAGACGATGACCATCGCCACCGCGCAGATCACCGCGACCGAGCCGGGCGTCGCGCTGTCCGTCGCCTTGTCCCAGATCAGCGGAAGCAGATAGATGGCGGCCAGTCCGCCGCCGAGGAACCCCGTCACCGACATGATGCCGACGACGAAACCCTGCCGGTAGCCGACCACGGCGAACCAGACAGCGGCGAGGATGAGCAGGAAGTCCAGCACGTTCACGGGGACCACGGTCTCATGTCCACCTGAGCCCGCGGGACCGTACGGCCGGGACCGGAGCCGCCACGGGGACGGCGTCGCGGCCCGAGGCGCCGCGCGGGTACCCCCGACGAGCCTCGGACGTGTCGGACACGGCCTAGCCGAGCGGGACCGTGCGGTCGCGGTCCCAGGGCCGCTCCCAGCCCGCGTAGTGCACGATCTTGTCGATCAGGCCCGCGGTGAACCCCCAGACCAGAGCGCCGCCGACCTGGAAGGCGGGGCCGCGGAAACCGCTGGGGTGGACCAGCGTCGCGCGGTTCGCGGGGTCGGTGAGATCGGCCACCGGCACCCGGAAGACCCGCGCCGTCTCGGCCGGGTCGACCACGCGCACCGGGCTGGGCGCGCGCCACCAGCCGAGCACCGGCGTGACCGTGAAGTCGGTGACCGGGATGTACAGCCGCGGCAGCACCGCGAAGACCTGCACCCCGGCCGGGTCGAGGCCGGTCTCCTCCTCGGCCTCGCGCAGCGCGGCCCGCAGCGGGCCGTCGCCCTCCGGGTCGCCGTCCGCCGGGTCCAGCGTGCCGCCGGGGAACGACGGCTGGCCCGCGTGCGAGCGCAAGGCCGCGGAACGCTCCATCAGCAGCAGGTCGGGGCCGTGCTCCCCCTCGCCGAAGAGGATCAGCACCGCCGCCCGCCGCCCCGCGCCGTCCGCCGGCAGGAAGCGGCTGAGCTGCTCGGGCCGCACCTCCGCGGCCACCGCCACCACCGGCTCCAGCCACGACGGCACGCCCGCGGCACTGACCTGCACGCCGGAGGCGTCCGCGCCCTGCGCCTGCGTCATGAGGCGCCCAGCGGCGGCGCGGGCAGCCCGGGGTAGTCGGGCGGCGGGTTCAGCCGCTGGCCCGGGAAGCCGCCCTTCTCGTACTTGAGCAGCTTCCTCGCCTTCTCCGGGTCCATCTCCCCCTCGCCGTACGACGGGCAGAGGCGCGCGATCGGGCAGGCGCCGCAGGCCGGCTTGCGGGAGTGGCAGATCCGGCGGCCGTGGAAGACCACGCGGTGCGACAGCATCGTCCAGTCCGACTTCGGGAAGAGCCGGGCGACGTCCTGCTCGACCTTCTCCGGGTCCTCCGAGGTGGTCCAGCCGAAGCGGCGGGCCAGCCGGCCGAAGTGGGTGTCGACGGTGATGCCGGGCACGCCGAACGCGTTGCCCAGCACGACGTTGGCGGTCTTGCGCCCGACGCCCGGCAGCTTGACCAGGTCCGCGAGCCGCCCGGGGACCTCGCCGCCGAAGTCGTCCCGCAGCGCGGCGGACAGGCCGAGCACCGAGCGGGCCTTCGCGCGGAAGAAACCGGTCGGCCGGAGGATCTCCTCCAGCTCCGACGGGTCGGCCGCCGCCATCTCCTCGGGCGTCGGGTACTTCGCGAAGAGCGCGGGGGTCGTCTGGTTCACCCGCAGGTCCGTGGTCTGCGCGGACAGCACGGTGGCGACCAGCAGCTGGAACGGGTTCTCGAAGTCCAGCTCCGGATGGGCGTACGGATACACCTCGGCCAGCTCGCGGTTGATCCTGCGGGCGCGCCGCACCAGCGCCACCGGGGGGGCCTGTTCGCTCACAGCGGAATCTGCTGGAGGCGCCACCCGTTCGGTCGCCTTGGCCGTCCGTTTCCTCTGCACCCTCGGCGTCTCTGACACCCGGCCAGCCTAAGCCTCGCCACCGACATACGCGCTCGATACCCTGTGCGGCAACAAGATCAGACGCCCGATCGGACCCCCGGGGCACCTCGGCGGCCGCACATAAGACATCCTTGTGATTGATCGCACTGGTTGAGACGTCGTGCATCATGGGAAATCCGGCGATGTCGACTGTCGACAAGGAGAGAGCTCGTGGACGACGTTCTGCGCCGTGCTCCGCTTTTCGCGGCGCTCGACGACGAGCAGGCGGCTGAACTGCGTGCCTCCATGACGGAGGTCACGCTCGCGCGAGGCGACTCGCTGTTCCACGAGGGCGACCCCGGGGACCGGCTGTACGTCGTCACCGAGGGCAAGGTGAAGCTGCACAGGACCTCCCCCGACGGGCGGGAGAACATGCTGGCCGTGGTCGGTCCCGGCGAGCTGATCGGCGAGCTGTCGCTGTTCGACCCCGGCCCCCGCACGGCCACCGGCACCGCGCTCACCGAGGTCAAGCTGCTCGGCCTGGGCCACGGCGACCTGCAGCCCTGGCTGAACGTGCGGCCCGAGGTCTCCACCGCGCTGCTGCGGGCCGTCGCGCGCCGCCTGCGCAGGACCAACGACGTGATGTCCGACCTCGTCTTCTCCGACGTGCCGGGACGCGTGGCCAAGGCCCTGCTCGACCTCTCGCGGCGCTTCGGCGTCCAGTCGGAGGAGGGCATCCACGTCGTCCACGACCTGACCCAGGAAGAGCTGGCGCAGCTCGTCGGCGCGTCCCGCGAGACCGTGAACAAGGCGCTCGCCGACTTCGCCGGCCGCGGCTGGCTCCGCCTGGAGGCCCGCGCCGTGATCCTCCTCGACGTCGAGCGGCTGGCGAAGCGCTCGCGCTGAGCCGCGTCGGCGCCCGCGCCGATCCCGGTCCGCCGACGGGCCTTCCCCGCCTCCTCTTCCTCGCGCGCCCCCGCCCTGCGGCCGGGGCGCGCGGTCATGTCGTCACCAGGCCAGCTGGACGATCTCGTCGATGACGGCCTGGGCCGCGGGCGCGGCCGGGTCGATCAGCGGGAAGTGCCCGGTGGCCGGCAGCCACGCCACCGTCGGCTCCTCCCCCGCTGCCGCCGCCGCGGCCGCGAAAGCCTCGCTGACCTGCCGCGGAACCACGTTGTCAGTGGCCCCGTGCACGATGGTCGTGGCGATTCCGGTGGGGAGAAGCACCGACGGATCGGCGTGGGGGGCGCGGTCTGCCCGGTGGTCGGGGCCACCGAGCAGATCGTCCACCGCACCCGAGCAGACGTGCAGCCGGATCGCCGAGCCGAAGTCGGCGATCGGGGCGAGCGCCACGACGCCGCGCAACGCGGGGGGCGAGACGAGATGCCAGGGGGAATCAGGGGGCAGCACATGGCGTGCCGCCGCCCACAGCACGAGGTGGCCGCCGGCGCTGTGCCCGGTGAGCACGATCCTGCGCGGGTCGACGGCCCGCGCGCCGAGCGCCTCGACCGCCAGCTCCGGCAGGGCGTCCAGCGCGGCCGCCACGTCGTCGAAGGTGTCCGGCCAGCGTCCGGCGGGCGCCGGGCCGCCGGGGGGCGTCCCGGCGGGTTCAGGGACCTCGCCGTCCGGTTCCTGCCGCTCCGGCGGGCCCGCGGCCTGGCCGGAGCCGTCCGGCAGGCCGCCGCGGCGGTACTCCACCGACGCCACCGCGAAGCCGGCCGCGGCCAGGCGGGCGGCGAGCGGCGAGACGTGCCGCCTGTCGTACGCGGCGCGCCAGGCGCCGCCGTGCAGCAATCCGACGAGCGGGGCCGGACGTGCCGCCGCGCCCGCGCCGCGCGGCCGGTAGAAGTCGATCACCTGGTCGGGATGGCCCCCGTAGGCCGCGGTGGCGTCCGGGGGCACCTGTGGATGGCCGAAGGCCGACGCCTCCTCGGCCGCTTCCCGTACGGCGCCGGCCGCCGCCTCGGCGAGGGCGTCCTCGGGCGGGGTCGTGGCGGAGTCGGCTGCGGCCATCGGTCAGGCGGTCCCTTCGGGTGCGGGGCGCAGCACGGCGGCCAGCACCAGGGCGGCACGCAGCGCGTCGGCGTAGCGGGTGTAGAGCGGGGTGAAGCCGAAACGCAGCAGGTCGGGCCGCCGGTGGTCGCCGACCACGCCGCGCGCGGTCAGCTCGCGCATCACCTCGCGGGCGCCCTCGCAGCGCAGCGACACCTGGCTGCCGCGCTCCTCGTGCGCCGCCGGGGTGATCGGCTCGACCAGGCCCGGGGGCAGCAGCGCGGCCACGCACTCCAGGAAGAAGTCGGTGAGCGCGAGGCTCTTGGTCCGCACGTCGCCGATCGCCACGCCGTCCCAGACGTCCAGGGCGGCGTCGAGCGCGAGCAGCGACAGGATCTCCGGGGTGCCCACCCGGCCGCGCGGCGCTCCGTCCGCCGGCTCGTAGCGGTCGGCCATGCCGAAGGGGTCGGCGTGGGAGTTCCAGCCGGGCAGCGGCGAGTCGAAGCGCGGCTGCAGGTCGCGCCGCACGAAGAGGTAGGCGGGCGCGCCGGGCCCGCCGTTGAGGTACTTGTAGGTGCAGCCGACGGCGAGGTCCACGCCGGCCGCGTCCAGCCCGACCGGCAGCGCGCCCGCGCTGTGGCACAGGTCCCACACGGCGAGGGCGCCGGCGGCGTGCAGCGCCGCGGTCACACCCGGCAGGTCGTGCAGCCTGCCGGTGCGGTAGTCGACGTGGTTGACCAGCGCGACGGCGGTGCGGCCGTCCGCGGACGCGGCGACGTCGTGTGCGGGCACCGCCCGGACCGTCCGGCCGGTCATGCGGGCCGCGGACTGAGCGATGTAGCCGTCGGTGGGGAAGGTCGCCGCGTCGACGAGGATCTGGTCCCGCTCCGGCGGGGCCATGCGGACCGCGGCGACGATCGCCTTGAAGACGTTCACGCTGGTGGAGTCGCCGACGACGACCTGCCCGGGGGCGGCGCCGACCAGCGGGGCGATCCGGTCGCCGATCCGCTCGGGTGCGGTCCACCAGCCGCTCTCGTCCCAGGAGCGGATGCGCAGCTCACCCCACTCCCGGCCGACCACGTCGGCGAGCCGCGGCAGCACGCCGGCGGGCAGCGCGCCGAGCGAGTTGCCGTCCAGATAGACGGTGTCGTCGAGCACGAAGCGGTCGCGGACGGACGCCAGCGGGTCGGCGGCGTCGAGCGCGGCGGCGCGGTCGGCGAGCGAGGCTGCGGCGGGGCCGGCGGCAGCGTCGGGGCCGGTCAGGGCGTCGGGGCCGGGGTGCGGCGCGGCGGCGGCGGTGGGCTCAGACATGGCTGCGGGCCGTCCACAGCTCGGGGAAGACGTTCTTTGCGGCCCGCTTCTCCAGCCAGGCCACCCCCGCGGAGCCGCCGGTGCCGGCCTTGGCGCCCATCGCGCGGCGGGTCGCGACCAGGTGGTCGTTGCGCCAGCGCCAGACGAGTTCGGCGACATCCGTGAGGAGTTCGCCGAGGCGGATCAGCTCGGAGTCCTGGTCGGCGTCGGCGTAGACGCTCTGCCAGGCGGCCTCGACCTCGGGGTGCGGCTCGTAGCGCTGCGTCGGGTCGCGGTCGAGCACCTCGGCGGGCACCGCGTGGCCGCGGCGGGCCAGCAGCCGCAGCACCTCGTCGTAGAGGCTCGGCTCGGTGAGCGCCTTCTCCAGCTCGGCGTGGGCGCTGGGGGTGCCGCGGTGCGGCACGAGCATCGACGCGGACTTGTCACCGAGCAGGAACTCCACCCGCCGGTACATCGCGGACTGGAATCCGGAGCCCTCGCCGAGGGCCGACCGGTAGGCGTTGAACTGGGCGGGGGTGAGGTTCGCGATCGGCTTCCAGGAGGCGTTGAGCGACTCCAGCTCCGGCAGGCTGCGGCGCAGCGCGGCCATCGCCCGAGGGATGTCGTCCCGGCGCAGCGCGGTCGCCGCGGTGGTCCACTCGTGGACCAGCAGGGTGAACCACAGCTCCATCACCTGGGTGGTGACCAGGAACGCCATCTCGCCGGGTTCGTCGGACAGCGGGTGCTGCAGATGGGTGAGGACGGACGCCTGCACGTAGTCCTCGTAAGGGGTGGTGCCCTCGAACGCGAGGTTCGGGGTCTCCGCCTCGCCGGTCGGTGTGTCGGACATGGGGTGTACCTCCAGTGCGTCGCCCGGGATCACCGGGCCGTTCCGCGATCATCTGCGGATCGGCACGATCCGGCAAGGCCCGCAGGTCGCGGCCCGCGCCGCGCCGCGCGCCCCCGCGTGTGGGCCAAGGCGTGCGCGCCCGCGTCCCGACGCGGGACGGGACCGGGGACGGGGCCGGGACCGGGGCCCCTGGGCTCACGGCACCGACGGGCCCTGGATGTAGTGGCCCTGGCTGTCGTACGGCCACTGGTTGGCCGTGCACCCGTGCAGGCCGTAGATCTGCTGCATCATCACGGGCGCCGGCTTGCCGGGGCCAGGGCAGCCCTCGTGGCCGTGGCCGATACGGTGGCCGACCTCGTGGTTGATGATCAGCGCGCGGTAGTCCTGGATGCGCCCGTGGAACTCGGGCGAGCCCAGCATCCAGCGCTTGAGGTTGACCACGACGACGCTGCCGACGTCGCAGTTGACCTCGCCATGGGTGAGCAGGCCGGCCGCGCCGCAGATGGAGTCCACCGTGTCCGGCGTGGCGATCTTGATCACGAAGTCGGCCGGTCCCGAGGAGACCAGCTGGAAGCCGTCGTGCCCGTCGGCGGTCCAGCCGCGCGGATCGGCGAGGATCTGCGCGATCTCCTGCGCGGCCGCGGACGGCTCCAGGTCGATGCCGCCCTCGACCTCGACCTTGTAGCGGCGGAGGGTGCCGTGCCCCGAGGCGCTGCCGCTGGCGTGCGCGGTGCTGAAGGAGCCGCTGCCCGACGTCGGGACGCTCCGCGTCCTCGGCTTCGCCGACGGCTTGACGGTGCGGCTGGGGGTGGGCCGCGTGGTGGCGGTCGTGGGCGTGGTGGCCGGCGTGGTTCCTTCGGCGTGCCCGGTGGCCGAGGGCGGCGGGGAGGTGGCGGACAGCCCGTCGTCGAGAGCGGCCGCGGACTCCGCCCGCTGCGAGGACTGCCAGTACGCGTAGCCCACGCCGCAGCTGAGGGCGAGGACGATCAGCAGGACCATCGGTCCCACGGCTGCGGCGCGGCGTTTGGTCCGGCGGCGGTTGTGCGTGCGTCGACGGCTTCGTGCTGCCAAGGCTCCCCCTGGTGCGGCGCGGCAGAAACCGCCGCCCAGCCCCCTGGCGCTGCTCTGCCGCAACAAGTGTGCGTACACCCGTACGATGGCATACCGAGTATGCACGGCACTCGGCGGCCCGGTCCTCTGTGGCAAGACTGCGACATTCGTCCGGGCGGCAGGCCGATCCCCGCTGGTCCGCGGTGGATCACGCGCGGACCAGCGGGGATCACCGCGCGTGACGGCGCGGCCGGGGCGGCGCCGCGGTCAGCGCGGCGCGGAAGCAGTGGCCGGCGGTCAGCCCAGGATGTCGGCGGCGGTCGGCGAGCTGTCCCGCAGGAAGGTGGAGCAGCGCTCGTACTCGTCGTCCTCGCCGATCGCCTGCGCCGCGCGGCCCAGCGCGTGCAGGGCGCGCAGGAAGCCGCGGTTGGGCTCGTGCTCGAAGGGCACCGGCCCGTGCCCGCGCCATCCGGCGCGGCGCAGCGCGTCCAGGCCGCGGTGGTAGCCGGTGCGGGCGTATGCGTAGGACTCCACGACGCGCCCCGCCTCGAAGGCGTCGTCGGACAGCTGCGCCCAGACCAGGGAGGAGGCCGGGTACTTCGCCGCGACCTCCGCGGGAGCCGTGCCGGAGGCCAGCAGCTCGCGCGGCTCGGGGTCGTCGGGCAGATGGGTCGGGGCGGGTCCCCCGAGCAGGTTTTCGTGAGTGGACATGGGTTCCAGTCTGCCCGAGCGCCCACCCGAAAACAGCCCGCTCCCCGGCCCGCGGGAACCCGGGTCCGGAGGGCGGCCGCGAGGAGGGGCCCGGGGGCAGGCGCGGCCGGCCCCCGGACCCGTCGGGACCTACTTGCGCTTGTTGCCCGCGGAGCGCAGGTTCTCCGCGGCGACCACGACGCGCGCGGCCATGCCGGCCTCGGCCGCCTTGCCCCACACGCGCGGGTCGTACGCCTTCTTGTTGCCGACCTCGCCGTCGACCTTCAGGACGCCGTCGTAGTTGGCGAACATGTGGCCGGCGACCGGCCGGGTGAACGCGTACTGCAGGTCGGTGTCGATGTTCATCTTGACGACGCCGTTCTCCAGCGCCTCGTTGATCTCCGCCTCGGTGGAGCCGGAGCCGCCGTGGAAGACGAAGTCGAAGGCGTTGCCCTTGCCGTACTTCTGCGCGACCGCGTCCTGCAGCTCCTTGAGGATGCTCGGACGCAGCACGACGTTGCCCGGCTTGTAGACACCGTGCACGTTGCCGAAGGAGGCGGCCAGCAGGTAGCGGCCGTGCTCGCCGAGGCCGACCGCCTCGACGGTGCGGTAGGCGTCGTCGACCGTGGTGTAGAGGGAGTCGTTGATCTCGTGCGAGACGCCGTCCTCCTCGCCGCCGGTCGGGGTGATCTCCATCTCCAGGATGATCTTGGCCTTGACGGCCTCGGCCAGCAGCTCCTTGGCGATGGCGAGGTTGTCGTCGAGGTTCTCGGCCGAGCCGTCCCACATGTGGGACTGGAAGAGCGGGTCGCGCCCGGCGCTCACGCGCTCCTGGGAGATCTTCAGCAGCGGCCGCACGTACGCGTCCAGCTTGTCCTTCGGGCAGTGGTCGGTGTGCAGCGCGACGGTGACCGGGTACTTCTCGGCCACGATGTGCGCGAACTCGGCGAGCGCGACCGCGCCGGTCAACATGTCCTTGCTGTACTGGCCGCCGAGGAACTCCGCGCCGCCCGTGGAGATCTGGATGATGCCGTCGCTCTCCGCCTCGGCGAGACCGCGCAGCGCGGCGTGCAGCGTCTGCGACGAGGTGACGTTGATCGCCGGGTAGGCGAACTTGCCCGCCTTCGCGCGGTCGAGCATCTCGTTGTAGACGTCGGGGGTTGCGATGGGCATCGTGTCCGCTCCTCATGACTGTGCGGGTGGTACTGCCGGGGTGGCGACGTCATCGTCGCGCTCATCTTCCCAGACTCGAACGAGTACACCACCTCGGTACCGGTCCGCGGACGGCCGGTACCGGGGCGGCGGCTCAGCCCGGTGCGGGGCTCAGCCGAGGCCGAGGTCGGCCAGCGAGTAGGCGGCCAGGTACGGCAGTCCGGCCTCGGCGATCTTGGGGGCGGCGCCGCGGTCGACGATCACCGCGACCGCCACCACCTCACCGCCCGCCTCGCGGACCGCCTCGACCGCGGTCAGCGGGGAGCCGCCGGTGGTGGAGGTGTCCTCCACGACCAGCACCCGCCGGCCCTTCACCTCGGTGCCCTCGATACGGCGCTGCAGCCCGTGCGCCTTGTTGGCCTTGCGGACCACGAAGGCGTCCAGCCGCTGCCCGCGCGCGGCGGCCGCGTGCAGCATCGAGGTCGCGACGGGGTCGGCGCCGAGCGTCAGCCCGCCGACCGCGTCGAAGTCCAGGTCGGCGGTGAGGTCGAGCATGACCTGCCCGGCCAGCGGCGCGGCCGCGCCGTCCAGGGTGATCCGGCGCAGGTCGATGTAGAAGTCGGCCTCCAGCCCGGACGAGAGGGTCACCTTGCCGTGCACGACGGCCTTGTCCTGGATGTGCCCGAGCAGGGCGGTGCGTACGTCGTCGGTCATGCCGCCGAGCCTAGCCGAGGTCCCGGCACCCGCCCCTGACCTGGGCCGATACCGCCCGGCGGCCCCTGCGTCCCCTCCGCGTCAGCCGATCGTCTGCCAGCTCCAGGTGGTGGAGATCTCCAGCGGGTCGATCGGCGTGACCAGGCGCGGCAGCGTGTTGAGGCCGTTCGGGGGGCCGGACTGCGGCTCGACGCAGACCGCCTCCGGCTGCTCGGTGTAGATCACCGCCCACTCGCTGGCGCTGGTCACCCGCACCCGCATCTCACCGGGCCAGGTCAGCGCGACGTCCACGCCCTCGGGCATGCCGAAGCAGTCGTCCCAGGGGCCGGGCCGGGGGTCGATGCGGTTGCCGTTGGGCAGGTGGTTGTCGCCGCGCTCCTCCTGCCACGCGGCGCTGAAGGTCAGTTCGACGTCCTGGCCGCCGCGCCCGAGGTTGCGCAGCCACCACGGGTGCCAGCCGGCCTGCGCGGGGAAGGAGTCGCCCGCGGTCTCCACACCGAGCGTCAGCTTCACCGAGTGCGGGGCGAGTTCGACGCGCTGCGTGACCAGGCCGGGGTACGGCCACGGGTCCTTCAGCTCGTACTGGAAGGCGGCCGTGGTCGCGGTGGCCGGCTCGGCCTCGCGCCAGGCGGTGTGCCGTCCGGTGCCGTGGATGGCGTGCGGGGGCGCGTCGACCGGCAGCTGGTGGGTGACGCCGCCGTTGCGGAACACGCCGTTCTCGGTGCGGCCGCACCACGGCACCATGATGAAGGCGCCGAACTTGTCGCCCTGGCGCAGGAGTTCGGTCCCGCCGACCTTCAGCGAGGCGATCCGGCAGCCGTTCTCGGGCTGCAAGGTCAGTTCGGCGTCGCCCGCCGTCAGCTTCGTTTCATTCTCCACGGAACCGAGCGTAGCGGGCGGGGCCCGCGCGGCTCACGCGCCTCACGCACGCCGCCCGTTCGGCCCCCCGCGGGGACCGGCCTCCGCGCACCGGCGTCGGCCCACCGGCGTCGGCCCACCGGCGTCGGCTCACCGCCGGCGGCGCAGGACGCGGCCGACGACGACCGCGGAGGCGAGCAGCGCGGCGGCCGCGGGGGCCGCCCAGCGCAGCGTGGCCGCGGCGGAGGAGGCGTCCGGTGCGGGCACCGGCGCGTACCGGCCGCGCGGCGGCGCGTGGTCGACCTCCTCGGCGCTGCGGCCGATCATCGTACGCCGGGCGTGTGCGGCTTCGGCCGGCGTCACCAGGTCGTCCAGCGCGGCGGCGCTCTCCGGTACCTCCACCTCGACCTCGACCAGTTCGAAGTCGTCCACGCCCGCGGGCGGCGCGGGCTCGCCGAGGTCGTCGACGACGTCGGGCTCCTGCGGCGCGCGCTCGGCCAGACCCGCGGAGAAACGGTCCAGCAGGCGGCGCAGCGCGGCCTCCACGACCGCGTCGTCGTAGCCCGTGACGCGTCCGGTGGCGGTGCCGCTGCCGCGGAAGACCAGGTTCGTGCCGGGCTCCGGCGTCGCGGCCGCTTCCACCCGCACCTCGAGCGCGACGGTGGCCGTGCCGGTGCCGCGGACCTCCTCGCCGTGTGCCTCCAGCGTGAAGGGCGAGGCGTCACCGCTCACCTTCAGCGTGGCCCGGTAGGTGATGGTGGACCCGCCGACGCGCAGCCGCAGACGGCCCTGCGGACTGCTGCCGGGGGCGCTGCCGCTCGCGTGATCGGAACCGGAGTCGGGCCCGGCGTCTCCCGCGGCGGCCGCGCCCACGTCGTCCGCCGGGGTCTCGGTCCCGGTGCCCGCCGGGTCGTCGGGCTGCCAGCCCGGCAGGCTCGCGGTGACCGTGGCCGCCGAGCGCAGCGCGTGCGTCAGGCGGGCGGGCGGGATCGGGACGAAGGACTCGTGCTCCATGCGGCGGAGCCTACCCAGGAGGACGCCGCCATGGCGGCTGGGCGTTGCCCGTTTTTCCGGTCCGGCGCTCCTGGGCGGCCCTAAGGGCGCGGGTGGAGGAGTGTCGAGGGGGGCGGGAGGTGCGGCGGCGGGCGCAGCCGGGAGCCGGCCGGGACGCGTGGCGCGAGACCGCCGCCCGAGCCGCCGCGCGGCCCGCCGGCGAGGAGGAAGGTCCAGGTGGCGGGCGGGGTGCAGGTGCGGCCGGGCGGCCGGTACGCGACGGCCGGCAGGCCGGCCGCGCCCAGGGTGGCGGCCGCCGTCCACACCGCTGCGGCGCCGGTGTGGACGGCGATCCGCCCGCCGGGCGCGAGGGCGCGTGCGGCCAGCCCGTAGAACTCCTCGGAGGAGAACTTCGCCGAGTTCGCGCCTCCCTGCTCCGGCAGGTCGGCGAGGATCACGTCGTACGCGCGGTGACCCGCCTGCGTGCGCAGCCAGTCGAAGGGGTCGGCGGTGACGGTGCGCACCCGCGGGTCGGCGAAGGCGGCGCCGTTCAGCCGTACCAGCCCCGGATCGCGGCGCCCGAGCCGGAGCATCGCGGCGTCCGCGTCCACCACGGTGACCGCGCGGACTCCGGGCCGCCGCAGCGCCTCGCGCAGGGCGACGCCGTCGCCACCGCCGAGGAGCAGCACGCGAGCCGCCGTGCCGCCGGCGGGCGCGGTCAGCGCGGAGCCGGCCGGCGCCGGAGCGGCCGGCGGGGGACCGCTCAGCGCGGGGTCCGCCAGCGCCCGCCCGTACGCCGCCGCGTCCGCCCCGCACAGGCGCAGCCGCCGGTCGGCGTAGAGCCGTAACGACGACAGCGCGGAAGCCGGGGCGGCCTCGCCGGTCAGCACGAGTTCCTGCTCGGCGTCCTGCTGGGCGACGCGCACCTGGCCGCCGTAGACCGCACGGCGGGCGGCCTGCTCGTAGGGCCCCGCGGCAGCGGCCGCGCAGCCGAGGACGGCGAGCACCGCGACGTTGGCGAGCAGCAGCTGGCCGCGCACCCGCCGGGGCACGTCCGCGCGGAACAGCCAGAGCACCACCGCTCCGCCGGCCACCGCGTTGACGACGCCGGTGGCCAGTGCGCCGGACAACTGGCCGAAGCGCGGCAGCAGCAGGAAGGGGAAGGCGAGCCCGCCGACGAGGCCGCCCACGTAGTCGGCGGCGAAGAGGTCGGCGACGGCGCCGCCCGCGTCCTGCCGTCTGATCCGCTGCACGAGCGTCATCAGCAGCGGCACCTCCGCGCCGATGAGCACGCCGATCGCGAAGGTGCAGCCGACCAGCGCGAGCCTGGCCTGCCCGTACCAGGCGAAGAAGCCGTACAGCGTCATCACCGACAGCCCGCCGACCAGGGCGAGCACCGACTCGACGGCGGCGAAGGCGGCCGCCGCGCGCAGCCGCAGCCGTTTGGCCAGCAGCGAGCCGCAGCCCATCGCGAAGACCATCACCGACAGCACGACGGACGCCTGCGTGACGGGATCGCCGACCAGGTAGGAGGCGAGGGCGACGAGTTCCAGCTCGTAGACGAGACCGCAGGCCGCGCAGACGAACACCGCGGCGAGCACCAGCGCGCGGGCCGCCCCCGCGGGCACGGGCAGGCGTGCGCCGAGCGGCGGAGGGGCCTGGGTGCGGCCGCGCTGATCGATCATGATGTGCACGCTATGTCAGGGCTGCGTCGCGGCATGTCACTCACAAGAGTGGGATCGGCGGACTCCGACGCACGGCCGTACCGCGGTGCGGACGCGTACGCGCCCCCGCTCCCGGCCGCGCGCCCCCGCGTGCCGTACGCCCGTACACCGCCTGTCGCACACCGCGTGCCGTACGCCCGTACACCGCGTGCCGTACGCCCGTCGGCTCGCCGGACGCGCTCACGTCAGCGCGCGGATCTGCGTCCTGGTGGCCACCAGCCGGCCCTCCTGCGGGTACGCGTGCCAGGTGCGCCAGCGCACGCCCCCGGTCGTGCACTGCACCAGCAGGGCGGTGAACGCGTTCTCGTCGCCGGGGAAGGTACCGGCGAGGCCGTGCGGATGGTCGGCGACCAGCGCGAGCAACTCCTGCGCCCGGCCCTCGAAGGAGCCCCTCGACAGCGTCTCGATGCGCGCCGCGAACTCGTAGTCCCACGGCCCCACCCGGCGGGCCACGCCGAAGGGCAGCGGCGCCTGGCTGCCCGGCAGGCACGCCACGGTCTCCGAGCAGCCGCCGCGCCCGGCGTCGACCAGCACCTGGTGGGACGCGCCGAGCAGCCGTAACTCGACCTGGGCGCGCAGGCCGCGCTCGTCGCCGACCTCGACGTCGAGCACGGCGAGCGCGGGCAGTGGTTCCTTTCCGAGGCACCAGGCGAGGTCGCCCGCGCGGGTGTCGGTGTAAGCGGTCTGAAGGGTGGTGAGCATGGGGTCGGCTCCGCAGGCACGCAGTGGAACAGGCACGCAGGCACGCAGTGGATCACGCACGGCGATGGAACAGGCACGGTGGACGAGAGGGGCCGACCCGCGCCCGCCGGAGAACCCGGCCCGAGGGAGTTCGGTCCGGGTCCGGTCAGGCCGAGGAGGTGCGCCGGCTCGCACCCACGTGAAGTCCGCGGACCCCGGGGATGTTGGGGAGTCCAAGGGTGTCCAATGGCTACGGAATCACGAAACGAGGGGTTCCCTCAGCGTTTTTACCCATCTGTGCGTACTTTCCATCCCTTGGAGCGCTTGTGGGTTCAGGTGTTCACGTGGTCTCGTACCCTTCGCGGGTCGCAGTCGGCTCGACGTCGGCGCGGCGCGGGCTCGCGGTCGGAGCCCGCGGTCGTCGTCGGATTCGGTGCGCCGTGGGGCGCGGGTGACGGAAGCGGGTGGGGTCGGATGCGGGCCACGGGCGAAGCCGGACGCAGGCCGGTGCTGAACCGGCGGCTGGAGGGCCTCGGCACGACGATCTTCGCCGAGATGTCCGCGCTGGCCCTCGCCACCGGGGCGATCAACCTCGGCCAGGGCTTCCCCGACACCGACGGCCCCGAGGCGGTGCGCGAGGCCGCGGTGCGCGCGCTGCGCGACGGCCGCGGCAACCAGTACCCGCCGGGGCCCGGCGTCCCGGAGCTGCGCCACGCGATCACGGCGCACCAACAGCGCTTCTACGGGCTCGACTTCGACCCCGACACCGAGGTCCTGGTCACCGCGGGCGCCACCGAGGCGATCGCGGCCGCGATGCTGGCGCTGCTCGAACCGGGCGACGAGGTCATCGCGTTCGAGCCGTTCTACGACTCCTACGCCGCCTGCGTCGCGATGGCCGGCGGAGTCCGCGTCCCGCTCACCCTGCACGCCCCGGACTTCCGCCCCGACCTCGACGCACTGCGCGCCGCGGTCACCCCGCGCACCCGGCTGCTCCTGCTCAACTCCCCCCACAACCCGACCGGCATGGTGCTCACCGCCGCCGAACTCGCCGCCATCGCCGAACTCGCCGTCGAACGCGACCTGCTCGTCGTCACCGACGAGGTCTACGAGCACCTGGTCTTCGACGGCGCCGCGCACACCCCCCTCATCTCACTGCCCGGCATGCGCGACCGCACGGTCAGCATCTCCTCGGCGGGCAAGACCTTCTCCTTCACCGGCTGGAAGGTCGGCTGGGTCACCGGCTCCCCCGAACTGGTCGCCGCCGTCCGCACCACCAAGCAGTTCCTCACCTACGTCGCCTCGGGCCCGTTCCAGTACGCGGTCGCCGAGGCGCTGGCCCTCCCCGACAGCTACTACGCCCACTTCGCCACCGACCTCCGCGAGAAGCGCGATCTGCTGGCCGCGGGCCTGCGAGCCGCGGGCTTCCAGGTCTACGAGCCGCAGGGCACGTACTTCATCACCACCGACATCGCCGCACTCGCCCCCGGCAAGGACGCGTTGACCTTCTGCCGCACCCTCCCCGAACGCGCCGGCGTCGTCGCCGTCCCCAACTCCGTCTTCTACGACCACCCCACCGCCGGCCGCACCCAGGTCCGCTTCGCCTTCTGCAAGAAGCCCGACGTCCTCCAGGAAGCCGCCAACCGCTTGCGGCGCTCGACCAAATGAGTTCAGGACCTTTCGCCCCACAGAACGTGAACCAGCCTTGAGAGCGGCTATGAGTCGTGGTCAATCCTCTGCGGCGTGGCCCGTCTGGGCCTCCCGCTCCGCGAGGCGGGAGAAAACCGATTCGGCCAGCGCCCGAAACTCCCGGAAGCAGGTTTGAACGTATTTCTGTGTGCTGCCGAGCGCTCCATCGGCTGGCTTGAGGTCGAACATCGGTTTCCGGGCGTCGTGAGCCAGCGGCATGAGGCTTCGGTAATTTCTCAGCGTCGCGATCTCGTAAGAACGATCAGTGGAAGATGCCGTCTCCTGACCCAATACAGCCGTGCCGAAGACCCACGGGATACGCTCCAACCACCGGGCGTACGCCTTGACCGGGCGGTCAAGGCGCATCTCGGGTTGCATGATCACATACCCGAGAGGTTGCATCAGCGCCCTGGGTGCTGAGATATTGGTGGGCACACGGGGCAGAATAGACTGTTGCCAGTCCTGCCGCCAATTCCGCAACGTCGGGCCGAGATTGCGCAAACCCTTGAGAGAGAAGAGGTCCGCTGCGAGTGGCATGAGCACTGCATCTGCGGCCAGCAGTGAAGCTCTATTGATCGCACCCAGATTGGGGCCAATGTCGATGAGGACGATATCTGCTTCCACCGCTTCGGCAGCCTCCTGGACGATACGATGGAAGGCCGTTGTCGTCCTGATCGCCGCGATATCCCCTGCGTAGGTTTTAAACCATTCATTGGAAAGCTTGTCCTCGAATCGGCTCAGTTCAAGACTTCCCGGCAGTAGCCAGAGACCTGGCGCCAGAGCAGCAGGGCGGACTGTCTTGATATCGCCCGTGCCTTCAAGGATAGGGCGGACGGCGTCAGCAATCGTCTGACCCGGACCGACTCGTCCGGTGGCGGGGAAGGCGGGGTTTTTCACACCCTGCTCGATGAGCTCGGAAGAGTCCTCCCACAGTTCCTCCAGTTCCGTCTCATCCAGACACATGGCCGTGAGGTTCGACTGCGGATCGAGATCCACCGCGAGAACGCGAAATCCGATGCGCTGGAACATGTGCGCCAGATGATAAGCCAGAGTGGTCTTTCCGACACCACCCTTGTTGTTGAAGAGCGCGATAGACGTCATGAAGCCCTCCTCAGAGTCACCGACCACGATGAATCATCGACCTGGAACTCAGGTGGAGGATTGCCGTTGCGCTCCAGGGCAGCCCGGATCCGCCCGATACCTCGGCCGAACCTGTTGACATAGCCGAGTGACTTCATTGCAGCGGCCAGCGAAGGGTTGCGATAGTCATTTACGCGGTCGAAGTTGTCGCTTCGGACCTGCCCGTACGGGCCGCCTGGATTGGTGACCTCAATCCTGTCATCGAACCAGGCGATGCGAGTCGCAGCGTAGGAGGTCTCGTAGTTTCGGTGCATGAGTGCGTTCATGCAGACCTCTCGTAGGGCCTCGAATGGATATTCGGGCCGTTGTTCCTCGCGGAAGCCGTCCTCCACGAGTCGGGTCCGTAGGTGTCCGCGGAGGACGGGCTCCAAGCGTGCGGCAGTGTCAACGATGTTCTGCCGCAACTCCTGGTCGTCGGCGATCGGAGCATCGAAGTCGACGCCTTGGTAACGGACAAACTGCACGTAGGCACCCGGAATGAAGCTGCTCGGGTCGAATCCCACGACCAGCAGACCCAGCACAGTCGGAACTGGGTCGTCCACCGAGCGACTCAGATGCAGCGAAGCCAGTTGCTGAGGCAATGGCCGCCCGTTCTCCTCGATCACGTCCGGGTCGACCACCGCCGGCAGGTATGTACTGCGGAAAAGCTCGAGGTCAAGGTCGTGCAGCGTGCTCGACGGCAACAGGCGAGTGTCGTAGGGGCCATCGGCGGCCCGTCGGCGCTCAGTAAGTACCCGTTCGTCGTCGCGCGTCGCCCGTCGCGTCGTTGGGCCAGGCCGGACCCAGACGACGCCCTCGAAGCGCACAGGCGGCGTTGCCGATGCCTCCACGCGGATACGGATTACCGGCTTGCCCCGATAGACGACCGCCTCAACGGTGAACGAAGGACGGTCAAGGATCCGGCCGTCGTCCCGGAGATCTGTCAGCGCGAGCAGTGCCCGGTCGCTGATGTCGATGCCGTCAACCGGTTCACCCTTGTCGTCCACTCCGATGAGGATGTCTCCTCCTCCTTGTCCGGCGAGGTCATTGGCCATCGCGCACACGGCGTTGCCGATCGCGTCGCCGCGCCTGCCCTCGCGCTTCGCTGCGCTCTTGAACTCAAGCCACGGCGTCTCTCGGGTACCCAGGGCATCGGCAATGTCTGAAGTGCTCACGGTCGCCATTCTTCATCATGGCTGCTCATCGGCGCGGGATCCTAGGTCGAAGGGATCAGCGGATGCGGCCTGGGCACCTCCTGGAGAATCGCATCGCTGCCGCTCGTCCAGGCGGTATGAGTATCGTGGGCGAATAGGTGTAGAAAACGGAGTGGCCTGGGTCACCGGCTCCCCCGAACTGGTCGCCGCCGTCCGCACCACCAAGCAGTTCCTGACGTACGTGGCCTCCGGGCCCTTCCAGTACGCCGTCGCCGAGGCCCTCGCCCTCCCCGACGCCTTCTACGCGGACTTCCGCGACGACCTCCAGGCCAAACGCGACCTGCTCGCCGCCGGCCTCACCGACGCCGGCTTCCAGGTCCACGCCCCCCAGGGCACCTACTTCATCACCACCGACATCGCCCACCTCGCCCCCGGCACCGATGCCTTGACCTTCTGCCGCGAACTACCGGGGAAATGCGGCGTCGTCGCCGTCCCCAACTCCGTCTTCTACGACCACCCCACCGCCGGCCGCACCCAGGTCCGCTTCGCCTTCTGCAAACGCGAAGACGTCCTCCGCGAAGCCGCCGAACGCCTCCGCAAAGCCTTCAGCGGCTGAGCGCCGCCTTACAAGGCGCCGGGCGGCCTTCGTCACGACGACTGTGTATATGTCCTCACGTGATCGGGCTGCGCTGCCGGGCTGCGTTCCGTGAACCGGTCCTGTGGCGGGTACCGCCGTCAGCGGGCGTCCGCCTCGGGGCGCGGAAGTTCGTCGAGGTCCAGGGTGAAGGTGCGACCGTCCGCGAGGGGGATGGCGAGCTCACCGGTGCCGTACTTGTGGGTGTGCGCAGCGATGTGACCGGTGCCGGTCGGCTGAGTGTGGAGGTCGACTTCCTGGGCGTACGGGTCGACCACCAGGTAGACCGGAATCCCGTAGCGGCCGTACTCGGCCGTGCAGTCGTCGTAGTCCTTGCGGGCCGAGGAGGTCGAGACCGCTTCCGAGATCAGCAGGACGTCTTCGAAGCTGTAGCGCTTGCCGTCCCGCCGGGCGTCCTCACGAAGGATCGCCAGGTCGGGAGCCGAGTTCTCGTCGGCGGGAAAGTCGATGCAGACGTCCGAGGAGGCATCTCCCGGCCGTGCAACCCCCGCGGCGACGGCGGCGTATGTATGGGCGACGGGTGCCCCTGTGACGCGTCGTCAGATCGCTCCGGACCGGCCCACCCGCACCCGCCCCGGCGCTCCCCGGGGCCCACCTCCCGAACGAGAGAAGAGAGATGTCCATGACGACGACGAAGCGATTCCTGCGCCGGACGGCCTGCGCCGTGGCGGTCGCAGGCCTGATCGGAGTGGTCCCGGCCGGCGCGGCTGTCGCGGCCACCGGCAGCGACGCCCCTCGCGCCGCCTCCGGTGTCGCAAAGCCCCTCGGGAACCCGTGGATCTACATCGGCGAGTACCAGTACAAGTCCACCTGCGACAGCGTCGGTGCGAGCTACCACCGGCAGGCCTGGCGCTGTGACTGGGACGCGCCCGTCTACGCGCTCTACGTCTACTACGTGTAGAGCCTGACTGCCGCAGCACTCCCAGCAAGGGTGCCGGCGGCTCTCAGACGCTCGGGCAGCAGCGCGCAGCGGACCGTTGAGGAGGCCCGGGTCGGCGCAGCCGGTACGACCGGCTGCGCCACGCGATCCCGCGTGGGCCCCACCCGCTCACCGAACGGCACAGCGAGCATTCACCCGGATGAGTGTGTGACAACGGGGGCCCGGGTCACCGGCGGGGTCAGCTTCGGCGCCAGTCGCTGAGGGCAGCCGAGATGTCCGGGTCGTCGGGGGCGAGGAGTGCGGCCACGTCGAGCTCGGCGAGCGCCTCGTCCCGGAGCCCTGCCTCGCGCAGCACGAAGGCATGGTTGTAGCGCACCGCCGGGTCGTCAGGCGCCAGCGCAGCGGCCCGGGCAAGATCGACCAGCGCCGCGGCCGTCCCGCCGATCGACATGGCGACCGCGGCGCGGCCGCTCCACGCGGCCACCAGGTCCGGGTCGCTGCGCAGAGCCCGGTCGAAGCAGTCACGGGCCTGCACGTGCTGTCCCAGTTCGGCGTGCACTTCTCCCAGCACGGTCAGGAGGTGCGCGTGGTCGGGCGCTGTGGCGAGCCCGTCGCGGGCGTCCGTCTCGGCGAGCGCGGTCTCCCCCCGCTCAAGCCGTATCCCCGCCCGGTTCACGTACGCGTCGACGTTGTCGGGTTCGAGGACGAGAACCCGGCTGAAGTCGTCCAGGGCCCCCTCCTGGTCCCCCACGTCGGTCCGGGCGTTGCCGCGGTTGTAGAACAGTTCGGGAAAGGGCGGCCCGAGCCGTACGGCCTGGTCGTACGCCGCCAGGGCCTCCTGCGGACGTCCCATCCTCCGCAGCAGGTTGCCCCGGTCGAAGTGGTACTCCGGATAGCCCGGGTCGACGCGGAGTACGGCGTCCAGGTCCGCCAGCGCCTCGTCCAGACGGCCCAGCGCGCCCAGCACCTGCGCCCGGTTGTGCCGCAGCACCGAGCGGTGCAACTGGTGCTCTTCGGCGCCCAGTTCGCGGTCCAGGGTCTCGATGCCCGACGTCACCAGGCGCAGCGCCGCCTGCGGATTGCCCCGGTGCGCCTCGATCAGCGCCAGCCCGTTGCGGTGGAAGACGCTGTGGAACGCACGCTCGCTCGCGTCCGGCAGCAGCGACGCCAGGGCGATCGCCTCGTTGATCCACCCCATCGCCCGGTTGTGGTCCCGCCGCTCCGGTGCGAGGTGGCGGGTGTAGAGCATCGCCGTGGCGTAGGCACACTCGATGTGGACGAGCGGGTCGACGCTGTTGGAGCGAGCCTCGTCGCAGGTCGCCTCGGCTTCCTCCACCCGGCCGAGCGCCGACAGGCACGTCGGCAGCTTCCGGGTGAACTTCCAGCGCATGCGTTCGTCCTGCTCCCAGTCGGCCAGCGCCTGTCCCCTTCGGCAGAAGTCGGCCGCCGCGTCGTAGAACCCGAAGCGCATGCAGTCGTTGACCGCCTTCAGCAGGCTCGCAGCGCCGCTGCCCAGCCGGTCGCTCCCGTGCTCCCTGTGGTGGGGCAGCGCGCCCCACGCGGACGACGCCTCGCCGGCGGCCTCCAGTTCGGCTGCCCGCCGATCGTGCATCCGCTGCCGCAGTTCCGTCGGGACCAGCAAGTACGCCGTGCGCAGCTCGTCGTCGACGCAGTCGCCGTTCACGTACTGTTCGGCCAGCGCCGCGGGATCGGCTCCGGACGCCGCGGCCGGCACGGCGGGGGCCCGCACCAGGCGCAGGCCGTCCAGCAGGTCCGGCGTCAGCAGTTCCGGGCTCTCCAGCCCAGGCTCCGCGTGGTCGTCCGCGGCCGGCGAATCGAGCAGGTGCCCGGTGCCGCTGACCACCAACGTCAGCCGGCGCGACGGCATCCGCCGCAGAAGTACCGCCAAGAACTCGCGATCCGTGGGGTCCGCCTCGTCCACCGCGTCCACCAGCACCGACCCCGGTGGCAGCACTCCCGCCGCGAAGGCATCCGACAGGAAGTCGGTCAGGCCGTGGGCGATGCGCCGGGTCCGCAGCCTCGAGTAATAGCGGGTCCGCTCCTCCGGCGCCGCGAGCGAGGTGAGCGTCTCGGGTGCGGCGGGCACGAGCGACCGCAGCTCGGGGGCGGCCGTGAGGATCTCCACCACGTACGGCTCCAGCAGGTCCGCACGGGCCGCGAGCACCCGGGGGACGATCGCGCGCAGCAGCGTGCCCGCTGCCGTGTACGGACCACGCAACCGCCGGTGGGCGTGGATGGGCGGAACGAGGGCGGCCGGCAGGTCAAGCCCGGAGTGGCACGCCAGACGGTCACGCCGGTGCGCTCCGATCACCAGGACGTGGGCCGCCGGCGCGCCGGACGCGTCGGTGCGCGTGGCGGAGGCCACGGCGGTGGCGGGGGCCACGGCGGTGACACCGCCGGTGGCTCCGTCCGTCCCGGCGGGAACCGTGCGGGCTGTGGGCATGACGACCTCCGAGGTCACGAGGCGGAGACGGGGGCGGCGGACGGACGGGCCCTGCGCTGCCGCACCGACAGCCACACGGCGAACGCCACCTGGCCCACGATCAGGAGCAGGAAGACGCAACTGTCGGCGATCTGCGGCGCGTCGGCGGAACCGGCGGTGAAGCGGGAGAAGACCATGCGCAGCAGGTGGACCGTGCCCGGCAGGATGGCGAACGCGAAGGTCGTCAACGACACGCCGTAGCCGACGATCATGAGGACCGCGTACCAGCGGGCGACGGCACGGTCACGCGGATGCCACCGGTCCGGGTCGTGGGCCGGTGCACGTCCGGTCCAGGCCCGCCACCTGTTGGCGTTGAGCTGCCGGGCGGTGGTGTGGAGGTCGACACAGCCCAACACCGTGGTGACCAGGTAGTAGACGTCCGTCTGGAGGAAGAACCAGCCCTGCCACAGCAGGCGCAGCCCGGTCAGGTAGGCGAGGGCCAACGCCGCCGACGCCACGGCGGACCCCGTCCCGCCGGCACCGCGCAGCGCGGCGGCGCACAGCGTCAGCGCGGCCAGCACCGCGACGTCGGTGAGCATGCCGGCCAGGATGGGGAGGTAGCGCTTGCGGCGGGGCACCGCGACCAGGCCGTCCATCGTGGTGAGGAACACCAGGTAGTGGAAGCGCCGCCCCACCGACAACCGTGAGGGCAACCCCAACCGGCGTCCGGCCAGCGCGTGCGCGGCCTCGTGGAGCAGGACGAGCGGCGTCTGCGCGGCCAGCAGGACCACGGTGATCACCGACACGTACTGCGTGAAGAACAGCCGGTGGTACGTGGGCGCCAGCGAGTGGTCGAACGCCACGACGGCCGCCCAGGCGGCGATCAGGCATCCGAACAGCACAGCGGTGGCCCGCGAGAACAGCGCGCGTCCCAGGCGCTGCCACCGCACTGGCACGTCCTCCTGCGCGGAGGGCGCAGGCTGCTCGCCGTCCATGACGAATCCGAGTTCCGCCAGGTCGGTGAGGAAGTCGTGGACGTCCACGGTCTCGCCGTACTGGTCCTGGTACCAGTCGGCGGCGGCGTCGGCATCGGCGCCGTCGACCATGCGGCGCAACAGGGCGGCTCCGTCGTCCGGCAGCACGACGAAGACACCGGTGTCCATGCGTCCCACGGTCGTCTCGTCCCCGTCAGGCTGGAATACCAGCGGATGGAAGGCGATGCGCGACGGGCGGCCGTCATACCGTGCGTCCGGCGGGGAAGGCTGCGCCAAGGGGTCCTCCGCCCTGGGACAGGCGTTGTCGGTGGGAGACGTGGGAAGCCGCGCACGTGTCCACGACACACCGCGGACACGTGCGCGGCGAAAGCGTCAGGCCGCGTCGCAGCCGCACCCGTAGAGCGAGGCGCCCACGCTGGTGAGCTTGACCGAGCCGGCCTTGCGAATCGCGATCTTCTTCATGTCAGTGCCTTCCTGAAACGGAGGGAGGTGCTGCGAGGTGAGGACACCCTGCGCCACAGATGTACCAACCGGACCGGGGGCGACCAACGGCAAAGAACGTTCACAGAACAACCACAGAACAACCGCCGACCGATTGCAGACCGATTGCAGACCGCTCGCGGAATATCTCCCGTCCGACGCGGCATCGGACGAAGGAAGTAACCACAAAGGCGTAGATCGGCTCACATCGCGTCCAGCCGATGGTCATGCAGGCACCGGAACCTCCGCACCGCCGATGCGCCGTTGACACGCCAAGGTCAACACCTACACAATAAATTCGGTCGCTGACAGAAAGGAATTTGCTTCCGAAGCGATACGCCAGACCTCCATACGTGGTATGGGAATGGCCACTTGTACGGTCACCGGACGACGGCGTCGGTCGTAGATGGCCACGACGCACAGGAATCTGCCGTGCACTGAGAAAGGCCATGTCATCGGGGTTTCTCACGCGGCCCCGTACGGCCGCGCCATGAGCCGTCCGGCGAGGCCGGTCCGCCAGGTCCGGCCGACGCCCTGCCGACGGGTGCCGACCCAATAGCAGGAGGTGCTCCGCTTGGGACAACAGGACACAGCCGCAGGCGACAGACCGGATGAGGTGGACGGCGTCAATGGCGTCGGAGCTCAGCGCGGAAGTCGATCATCCGCACAGACGTCATTCGCCGTCACCCTGCGCCGACTCCGATTAGAGGAGGGAATGTCGCTGCGGGAACTGGCCCGCCGGCTCGGCTACAGCGCCCACAGCACCATCGCGGATTTCGAGAGCGGGCGCAGGCTCCCGTCCGAGACGCTGGTCCGCGAATGCGAGGCACTCTTCGCGGTCACCGCGGGCTCTCTGGTCGCGCAACGCCGTCAAGTCCTGGCCGAGAAAGCTGCTTCCGATCCCGCATTCGGCCGCCACGGCGAGTCGCGTCTTCCGCCCGCGGCGACGCCCGATTCCCCTCCCCCGGCCGACCCGGTCGGCCTGCGGTCCGCCGCGCTGGCGCTGATCGAGGCTCTCGACGGCCGACCGAGTGCCCCGACCCCGGAGAGCCGGGGCCCCGGCGGCGTTCCCGACGGGAACGCCGCACGCGACCACGCCGCCGACCAGCGGCCGGGCGACGCGTCCGGCCTGAACACCGCCCTCCTGCTCCTCCTGCGCGCAGCCATGCTCCACCTGGCTCCTCCGACCGAGGCCCGGGGTACGGGCCATGCCGAGCGGATGCGAGGGACGGCAGCCGGCACCTCCCTGCGACACGGGGGCGACATGCCCGGCGAACGCCTCGGCGAACGGCACCCGGTCAGCGACGCCGGCAACCCGGTGCAGGCGGCCGACCGCCGGTCCGCCGCGTTGACGCGGCGCCGGCCGGAGCTGTCCGCCCGGACGGACGCGAACCGTCGGGCCGCGAACGCGTGAATGCGTGCCCGAGGTGTGGCCTGGGCCACCGGCTCCCCCGAACTGGTCGCCGCGGTCCGCAACTCCGCCTTCTCCGTGCGCCATAGCTGGTACCTGTCCGCGAAGCCCGCCCGGCCGCGGCCCCCGGCCCCGGGCTCCGCCCCAGAACTCCGGGCCGCGCCCCCGCCCCCGGCCGGAGGCCCGCCCCCGGCCTCAGTCCGTGCCGAACTCCATCGCCGCGCTGTCCAGCAGCTCCTCCTCCTCGGAGACCTCGCCCCGCGAGGCGATCGCCTCGGCGCCGCCCTCCGGCATCTGCGGCATGCTGCCGATCAGCCCGGTCGCGGCCGCCTGGGCGGCGCCGACCGCCGGGCCCGCCGCGCCGATCAGCCCGAGCTGCACGTACTGCTCCAGCTTCGCGCGGGAGTCGGCGATGTCGAGGTTGCGCATGGTGAGCTGGCCGATCCGGTCCACCGGGCCGAACGCCGAGTCCTCGGTGCGCTCCATGGACAGCTTGTCCGGGTGGTAGCTGAACGCCGGGCCCGAGGTGTCGAGGACCGAGTAGTCCTCGCCGCGCCGCAGCCGCAGCGTCACCTCGCCGGTGACGGCGGCGCCGACCCAGCGCTGGAGCGACTCGCGGATCATCAGCGCCTGCGGGTCGAGCCAGCGGCCCTCGTACATCAGCCGGCCGAGCCGCCGCCCCTCGTTGTGGTACTGGGCGAGGGTGTCCTCGTTGTGGATGGCGTTGACCAGGCGCTCGTACGCGGCGTGCAGCAGCGCCATGCCGGGGGCCTCGTAGATGCCGCGGCTCTTGGCCTCGATGATCCGGTTCTCGATCTGGTCGGACATGCCCAGGCCGTGGCGGCCGCCGATGGCGTTCGCCGCCGACACCAGGTCGACGGCGGAGGCGAACTCCTGGCCGTCGATGGTGACCGGGCGGCCCTGGTCGAAGCCGATCGTCACGTCCTCGGCGGCGATCTCGACCGACGGGTCCCAGAACCGCACGCCCATGATCGGGTCGACGGTCTCGATGCCGGTGTCCAGGTGCTCCAGGGTCTTCGCCTCGTGGGTGGCGCCCCAGATGTTGGCGTCGGTGGAGTACGCCTTCTCGGTGCTGTCGCGGTACGGCAGGCCGTGCGCGAGGAGCCACTCCGACATCTCCTTGCGGCCGCCGAGTTCCAGCACGAAGTCGGCGTCGAGCCAGGGCTTGTAGATCCGCAGGTGCGGGTTGGCGAGCAGGCCGTAGCGGTAGAACCGCTCGATGTCGTTGCCCTTGAAGGTCGAGCCGTCGCCCCAGATCTGCACGTCGTCCTCGAGCATCGCGCGGACCAGGAGCGTGCCGGTGACGGCGCGGCCGAGCGGGGTGGTGTTGAAGTAGGCGCGGCCGCCCGAGCGGATGTGGAACGCCCCGCAGGTGAGCGCCGCCAGGCCCTCCTCGACCAGCGCGGCGCGGCAGTCGACCAGGCGCGCGATCTCGGCGCCGTAGGTCTTCGCGCGGCCGGGCACCGAGCCGATGTCGGGTTCGTCGTACTGGCCGATGTCGGCGGTGTAGGTGCACGGGACGGCGCCCTTGTCGCGCATCCACGCGACCGCGACGGACGTGTCGAGGCCGCCCGAGAAGGCGATGCCGACGCGCTCGCCGGCGGGAAGGGAGGTGAGGACCTTGGACATGGGAAGAGTATGCATTGGATCGCATGATCATGCAAAGCCCTTGGCCGGAGGCCCCCCGCCCCCTTCCCTCGCGCCTCCTCGCGCCTCCTCGCGCGTCCGCTCCGGCGCCCGCTCGCGCGTCGCTCCGCGCGCTACCCCCGCCGCGGCCGCCCGCCCGGGTCGGTGGCGAGGCGGGCGTGCAGGTGGGAGTCGTGGCGCAGGCCGGCCGGGTCGACGAAGGACTCGCGGAGCGTGCCCTCGACGCGGAAGCCGGCGCGGGTGGCGACCCGGCAGGAGCCCTCGTTGGACAGGGCGTGGTCCAGGCCGATCCGGTGCAGCGCCAGCCCGCCCTCGGCGGCCGGGCGGAACGCCCACGACGCCGCGGCGTCCAGCGCGCGGGCGGCCACCGCCCGGCCCCGGGCGGCCGGCGCCACCCAGTAGGCCGCGACGGCCTGGTCGGGCACGCGCTGGATGTCGCGCAGGCCCAGGTACCCGAGGAAGCCGCCGCCGTCCGCGTCCGTGATCGCGAAGGCCGCGGTCCCCGACGACCAGGCGGTCAGCCGGGCCGTCAGCCACACCCGGCCGCGGTCGGCCGGTGCCGCGTCCGCCACCACGCGGCCGGCGGCCCAGCGCAGGATGCCGGCGTCCGCCATCGCCTCGGTCACGGCGGCCTCGTCGGCCTCGACGAGCGGCCGCAGCAGGAGGTCACCGGCGGTGAGCGTGCACGGGGTCAGCGTGGGCGAGGTCATGGCCAAAGCTTAGGACGGCCCGGACCGCACCCGGCCGAGCCCCCGACGACGGCGGGCCCGGCGTCCGGACGGGGGGTGGTGGGCGTGTCCCGGGGCTGGGCGGCGGCGGGGGCGCGGATAGTCGAGATGTCCGTGTCGTACATGTTCGGGGTGGGGAGGGAGCCGCCGCGTGAGCAGGACCGCACCCGCGCCGACGCCGTCGGGCACGCCGGAGGCACCGCACGCCGCGCAGGCGGCCGGCGCGGCCGGCACTCCGGGCGGCGCGCGGGCCCACGTACGGGCGGTGGGCGCGGGCTGGCGGCGCGCGCGGGCCGCGGTGACGGTGTTCGTGGTGGCGCGGCTGGCCGGGATCGCGGCGGTCGCGCTGGTGGCGCACCACCGCGGCAAGCACCCGCGCGACGTGCTCGGCCTGGCGTGGGACGGCCTGTGGTACCACCGGATCGCCGACTGGGGATACGGCACCTTCATCCCCAGCTGGAAGAGTCCGGACCTGCGCTACAGCGACCTGGCGTTCTTCCCGCTGTACCCGACGACCGTGCACGCCGTGGACGCCGTGCTGCCGGCCGGCTCGGTGGTGTGCGCGCTGCTGGTCGCGTGGCTGAGCGCCGTGCTCGCCGCGTGGGGCGTGTTCGCGGTCGCCGACCTCTGCTACGGCCGCCGCACCGCGACGGCGCTGGTGCTGCTGTGGGCGCTGCTGCCGTACTCGGTGGTGCTGACCATGGCGTACACCGAGCCGATGATGTGCGCGCTGGCCGCCTGGGCGCTGTACGCGACGCTGACCCGCCGGTGGGCGGCCGCCGCGGCGCTGAGCGTGCTGGCCGGCCTGGCCCGGCCGAACGCGGTGGCGGTCGCGGCCGCCGTGTGCGCCGCGGTGCTCGCCGACGGGTGGCAGCGCAGGCGGCAGGGCCGGCCGCAGGACCGGCGCGCCTGGCTGGCGGCGGCGGCCTCCCCGCTGGGCTGGTGCGCCTACGTGGTCTGGGCCGGCCTGCACAGCGCCGCGCCCGGCTCCGGCGAACCCGCCGGCGGACCGCTCGGCTACTTCCGGGTGCAGCACCGCTGGGGCTCGGACTTCGACTTCGGCCACTGGGCGCTCGGCTACGTCAGGCACATGGCGCTGACCACCGACTCGCTCACCGCGTACCTGACGGCCGCGCTGTGCTGCGGCGCGGTGCTGCTGCTGGTGCTGGCGGCGCTGGACCGGATGCCGCTGCCGCTGCTGGCGTACTCCGCGGTGCTCGTGGTGATCGCGCTGGGCGGCACGGACTTCTTCTCGTCCAAGCCGCGCTTCCTGCTGCCCGCCTTCCCGCTGCTGGCCCCGTGCGCGGTGACGCTGAGCAGGGCCCGGCCGCGCGCCGCCGCCGTGGCGGTGGTCGCGCTGGCCGGGATCTCCCTGGGCTACGGGGCGTACGTGCTGACCGCGGTCAGCATGCCGGTCTGAACGCCGGCCCGAACGCCGGGCCGAGCGCCGGCGGCACGGCCGCCCGCCGCCCCGGGGTCACTCCTCGTCGGAGCCGGGATCGGCGTCGGAGTCGCCCTCCGCGTCCTTCTCCAGGCCCAGGGTCTCGCCCACCCACTTGTCGAACTCGATCGACGCCCGCACCCAGCTCACCGTGCTGGACACGAAGTGCTCCAGGCTGACGCCCAGGCCGATCAGCGTCTGCGCCTCGCCGATCAGGCGGACCGAGCCGTCGTCGTGGGTGTGCGTGTAGACCTTGGGCCACAGGGTGCGGCGGTTCCAGTCGTCGATGACCTCGTGCAGCTGCGGCTTCTCGTCGACGCTGTACGCACGCTCGTAGAAGGTGCGCACGGCGAAGACCGCCTGGTCACCCTCCCCGCGGAACATGAAGTAGGTGCGGAACTCCTCCCAGGGGGCCGCCAGGTCGCCCTCCTCGTCGACGAGGTACTTCAGCTCCATCTGGTCCAGCAGCTGCTTCACCAGCTCCTGGTCGGGGATGACGACCTGGCCGGGGCCGGTCGGCTCGGGGTCCGGCTGGCCCCCGAAACTAGGAATCGAGGACGGGTCGATGCTCACCGTGAAGTCCCTTCGTGACGTCTCCCAGCCATCCTCCCCCATCTCGGGGCGCAAGTGGCAACCGCGCGGTCACTTGCTGAGATCCGGCCCGGTCACCGGGCCGACGATCAGTCCGCCGGCCGCCCGGTCGGCCCGTACGGTCTGGCCGTCGAGCACCTCGCCGGACAGGATCGCGCGGGCCAGCGGGTCGCCGATGGCGGTCTGCACCAGGCGGCGCAGCGGCCTCGCACCGTAGGCCGGGTCGTTGCCCTCCTCGGCCAGCCAGTCCAGCGCCTCGTCGGTGACCTCCAGGGTCAGCCGGCGCTCGCGGAGCCGGTCGCCGAGCCGGTCGGTCTGCAGCCGGGCGATCCTGCGCAGCTCGGCCTTGCTCAGCGCGGAGAAGACCACGATGTCGTCCAGCCGGTTCAGGAACTCCGGCTTGAAGGACGCCCGGACCGTGCTCAGCACGTTCTCCCGCTTCTGGTCGGCGCCCAGCGACGGGTCGACCAGGTACTGGCTGCCCAGGTTGGAGGTGAGGATCAGGATGACGTTGCGGAAGTCGACGGTGCGGCCCTGGCCGTCGGTGAGCCGGCCGTCGTCGAGCACCTGCAGCAGCACGTCGAAGACCTCGGGGTGCGCCTTCTCCACCTCGTCGAGCAGCACCACGCTGTACGGGCGGCGGCGCACCGCCTCGGTGAGCTGGCCGCCCTCCTCGTAGCCGACGTAGCCGGGGGGCGCCCCGACCAGGCGGGCGACGGAGTGCTTCTCGCCGTACTCGCTCATGTCGATGCGGACCATCGCCCGCTCGTCGTCGAAGAGGAAGTCGGCCAGCGCCTTGGCCAGCTCGGTCTTGCCGACGCCGGTCGGGCCGAGGAAGAGGAAGGAGCCGGTGGGGCGGTCCGGGTCGGCGATGCCGGAGCGGGAGCGGCGTACCGCGTCGGACACCGCGCGCACGGCCTCGCTCTGGCCGATCAGCCGCCGGCCCAGCTCGTCCTCCATGCGCAGCAGCTTCTGCGTCTCGCCCTCCAGCAGCCGGCCGGCCGGGATGCCGGTCCAGGCGGCGACCACGTCGGCGATGTCGTCGGGTCCGACCTCCTCCTTGACCATGTTGGTCGAGGGGCCCTGGGCCGCCGCCTCCTGCTCCTCGCGGGTGGCCTCCTCCAGCTCGGCCTCCAGCTTCGGCTTCTCGGCGTAGAGCAGCTTGGAGGCGGTCTCGAAGTCGCCGTCGCGCTGGGCGCGGTCGATCCGGGTGTCGATGTCGTCGAGGCGCTCCTTCAGCTCGCCGACCCGGTTCAGGCCCTGCTTCTCCTTCTCCCAGCGGGCGGTCAGGCCGCGCAGCTCCTCCTCGCGGTCGGCGAGGTCCTTGCGCAGCTTGTCCAGCCGCTGGACCGACCCGGGGTCGGTCTCGTTCTTCAGCGCCATCTCCTCCATCCGCAGCCGGTCGACGGAGCGCTGCAGCTCGTCGATCTCGACCGGGGAGGAGTCGATCTCCATGCGCAGCCGCGACGCGGACTCGTCGACCAGGTCGATGGCCTTGTCGGGCAGGAAGCGGGAGGTGATGTAGCGGTCGGACATGGTGGCCGCGGCGACCAGCGCGGAGTCCGCGATCTGCACCTTGTGGTGCGCCTCGTAGCGTCCCTTGAGGCCGCGCAGGATCGCCACGGTGTCCTCGACGGTCGGCTCGGCGACCAGCACCTGCTGGAAGCGGCGCTCCAGGGCCGGGTCCTTCTCGATCCGCTCGCGGTACTCGTCCAGCGTGGTGGCGCCGACCATGCGCAGCTCGCCGCGGGCCAGCATGGGCTTGAGCATGTTGCCCGCGTCCATCGCGGAGTCGCCGCCGGCGCCCGCGCCGACGACGGTGTGGAGCTCGTCGATGAAGGTGACGATCCGGCCGTCGCTGTCCTTGATCTCGGCGAGCACGGCCTTCAGCCGCTCCTCGAACTCGCCGCGGAACTTCGCCCCCGCCACCATCGCGCCGAGGTCGAGCGAGACCAGCCGCTTGTTGCGCAGCGACTCGGGCACGTCGCCCTTGACGATGCGCTGGGCCAGGCCCTCGACCACCGCGGTCTTGCCGACGCCGGGCTCGCCGATCAGCACCGGGTTGTTCTTGGTGCGCCGGGAGAGCACCTGGACGACGCGGCGGATCTCCTGGTCGCGCCCGATCACCGGGTCGAGCCTGCCCTCGCGGGCCGCCGCGGTGAAGTCCGTCCCGTACTTCTCCAGCGCCTTGTACGTGCCCTCCGGGTCCTGGCTGGTCACGCGCTGCCCTCCCCGCGAGGTCTCGAAGGCGTCGAGCAGCTTGCGGCCGCTCGCGCCCTCCCTGGTCAGCGCCTCACCGGCCGGGCCGCCCTTGACGGCGATCCCGATCAGCAGGTGCTCGGTCGACAGATACGCGTCGCCGAGGTCCTTGGCCCGCTCCGAGGCGTCGGCGATCACCGCGAGCATGTCACGGTTGGCCTGCGGCGGCGCCACCGTGGAGCCCTGCACCTTGGGCAGCGCCGCGACGAGCCGCTCGGCGTCCGCGCGGACCGCGGCCGGGTCGGCGCCGGCGGCGGTCAGCAGGTCGAGGACGTTCTCGTTCTCCGCGCCGCCCATCAGGGCGAGCAGCAGGTGGGCGGGCGTCAGGTCCGGGTTGCCCTCCGACACGGCCCGCGTGTTGGCGGCGTTGATCGCCTCCCGGCTCTTGTTGGTCAGCTCGGCGTCCACGAGGGCGGGTTCCTTTCGGTCGTGACGGATGTGACGGCCGTCGACGTCGTGACGGTCGGTGGCCACCACGACTTGCCTTCGGCACCATGAAGCAAGTTGAGTCTATCCCACTCAAGGCGGTTTTCGGGCGCCCCACCGAGCAGACCCGAGGCGGACCCGGAGCGGACGCGAGGCCGACCCGTGGCGGGCAACCCCTTTTGTGCCGGGGACCGGCTGATTCCGGGCGATCGAACGGCCGAATACCGGGTGAACGTTGAGGAAGCGCGCGCAGCAGTGCGAGAATCGGGCGCAACTCCACCGGGAATGACCGGAGTTGACCCTTTCTCCTGCGCGTGTGAGGACTCCTATGAGCACTGCGCACTCCCTGGACCCGTCCGGCGCCGGCGTGCACACGCAGGCCGCGGCGCTGCGCGAGAGCGCCGCCGCGTGCCCGGTGGCACTGCCCGGCGGCGTCGACGGGATGATCGTCTCCCGGCACAAGGAACTGCGCGACTTCCTCGCCGACCCGAAGGTCGCCAAGAACGCCCGCCACTTCGCCGCGTACCAGGAGGGCCGGGTCCCCGAGCAGTGGCAGCTGAACGCCTTCGCGCTGGTCAGCGGGATGATCACGGCGGACGGCGACGACCACAGGCGGCTGCGCGGGCTGGCCGGCAAGGCGTTCACGCCGCGCCGGGTGGCCTCGCTGCGGCCGTGGATCGAGAAGCTCACCGGCGACCTGCTGGCGGCGCTGCCCGGACACGCGGACGCCGACGGCGTGGTGGACCTGCGCCGGCACTTCGCGTACCCGCTGCCGATGGGCGTGATCTGCGAGCTGCTAGGGGTCGGCAGCGGCTACCGCGACCGGCTGCACACCCTCACCCACCGCATGGTCAGCACGTCGAGCGGCGGCGGCGACGCGATGGCCGCGCAGCGCGAGATCCACGCGATCCTCGGCCGCGTGGTGCAGGAGCGCAGGGCCGATCCCGGCGACGACCTGACCAGCGCGCTGATCGCGGCCCGCGACGACGCCCTGCACGACGGCGCCGAGCGGCTCAGCGACGAGGAGCTGACCGGCACTCTGCTGCTGATGATCGTCGCCGGCCACGAGACCACCCTGAACCTGATCACCAACGCGGTCCGCGCGCTGTGCCGCCACCCCGAGCAGCGGGAGCTGGCGCTGTCCGGCGAGGTGTCCTGGGACGCGGTGGTCGAGGAGACCCTGCGCTGGGACAGCCCGGTCGCCAACTTCCCCTTCCGCTACCCCACCACCGACCTCGTGGTGGACGGCGTCACCGTGCCGCGCGGCATCCCGGTGCTCGCCGGGTACGCCGCGGCCGGCCGCGACCCGCGCGAGTACGGGCCCGACGCCGACCGGTTCGACATCACCCGGCCGCCCAGCCGGCACCTGGCCTTCGGGCACGGCGCCCACTACTGCCTCGGGGCGCCGCTGGCCCGCCTCGAAGCGGTGACCGCGCTGCGGGACCTCTACGCCGCCTACCCCGGGCTGCGGCTGGCGGCGCCGGACGAGGAGCTGCCGCCGCTGCCCGGCTTCATCGGCGCGAGCGTCGCCGCGCTGCCGGTACGGCTGGCGCCGCCGACCGCCTAGTGGGCCGACGGCCCCGTGTGCCGACCGCTAGCGTCCCGATGTCCCAGTGCCGCGATGTCCTAGGGTCCTGGTCATGGAACGCCGCGATCCCCGCGCCCCCGACGCCGGCTACCTCGCCTTCTGGCGCGAGTACCACCTGTGCACGCTGACCACCCACCGCGCCGACGGCTCCCCGCACGTCGTCCCGGTCGGCGTCACCTACGACCCCGAGGCGGGCCTCGCCCGGATCACCACGAACACCGCGAGCGCCAAGGCCGGGCACATCCGCGCCGCGGGCCCCGGCGGCGCGCGCGTCGCCGTCTGCCAGGTGGAGCGCGGCCGCTGGGCCACGCTGGAGGGCGTCGCGACCGTCAGCGAGGACCCGGAGCGGATCGCCGAGGCGGTACGCCGCTACGGCGAGCGCTACGGTCGCGCGCTCGCGTACAAGCCGGACCGGGTGGTCATCGAGATCGCCCTGACCCGGGCGATGGGCAGCGCGTGAGCGTGCGGGTCAGGAGGACGCGCCGGACCGGTGGGTCGCGGCGGCCGGCCGGCCGCCCTGGGTGACCTTGTCCACGAAGGCCGCCAGGTTGCGGCGGGTGCGCGCGATCTGCTCGTCCAGGGTCAGCGTCTCCTCCAGGCGCTTGGCGAGCGCCGAGGACTTCTTGCCGCGGATGTAGAGCGAGCAGGCCAGGTCCGCGCACATGTAGAGGCCGACGGTGTTGCCCTGCCGGCCGGCCGGGCCGGCCAGCGGCGCCACCAGCAGGTCCACGCCGCCGCCGGAGTGCCCGGTCAGGCAGAGCCCGCACAGGCTGCTGCGCAGCAGATTGCGCCGCGCCCCCGGCGCGACCCGCAGCGTCAGCCCGACCGGGCCGCCCTCGGCCGGCGCGACCAGATACGCCCGGTCCGGCGCGCCCGGATCGCGCCAGCCCAGGAAGTCCAGGTGCCCCCAGGGCCGCTCCGCCAGGTCGCGCGGCAAGCTCAGCCGCTTCGCCTCACCCTTCGAACAGTTGACGAAGCAGGCGCGGATCTCGGCTTCCGTGAGGGCGTCCATGTCCGCGACGCTACGCGGCCCGTCCGCACGCTGTCGCCGCAATTTCGCCCGCCGCCACCCCCGGGGGGGACCAGGACCGCGGACACGACCAGGCCCGCCGCCCCGGGGCGGGGCGGCGGGCCTGGTCATGCGGAAAGCGCGGCAGCGCGCGGGGGCGGCCGCTCAGCCGTCCCGCTTCGGGCGCCACACCACCAGAGCGCTGGTGTGCTGGACGTCCTGGTACGGGACGAGGTCGCGGCGGTAGGAGGCGTGCACCGCCGCCTCCCGCTGCTGGATGACGGCGGCCGCCCCCTCGACGGCGGCGGACAGCTCGGCGACGCGGGCCTGGAGCGCGGCGACCTGGTTCTCCAGCTCGATGATCCGCTTGATGCCCGCCAGGTTGATGCCCTGGTCCTGCGACAGCCGCTGCACCTCGCGCAGCTGCTCGATGTCCCGCGCCGAGTAGCGGCGGCCGCGGCCGGCCGTGCGGTCCGGGGACACCAGCCCGAGGCGGTCGTACTGCCGCAGGGTCTGCGGGTGCAGCCCGGACAGCTCGGCCGCCACCGAGATGACGTAGACCGGGGACTCCTCGGTCAGCTGGTAGGGGTTGCGGGACACCCGCGGACCGCGCGGCCCGCCTCCCATCCCGCCGTCGATGCTCATCTGCTCACGCTCCCTTTGCGGCCTTGAACAGCTCCGCCCGCGGGTCGGTGTCCGCGGTGGCCTCGCGATACGCCTCAAGGGCGTCCAGCGCCTCGCCCTCGGTCCTGTCCGGCACCGCGACCTCTATGGTGACCAGCAGGTCGCCGCGCGAACCGTCCTTGCGCAGCGCGCCCTTGCCGCGGGCGCGCAGGGTACGGCCGTTGGGCGTGCCGGCCGGCAGCTTCAGCGTGACCGGGGGCCCGCCGAGGGTGGGCACCTTGATCTCGCCGCCGAGCGCCGCCTCGGTGAAGCTCACCGGGACGGTCACCGTCAGGTTCGCGTCCTTGCGGCCGAACACCGAGTGGCGTCCGACGTGCACGACGACGTACAGGTCGCCCGCCGGACCGCCGCGCTCACCGGGAGCGCCCTTGCCGCGCAGCCGGATCCGCTGCCCGTCGGTGACCCCGGCGGGAATGCGGACCTGCATGGTGCGCGAGCTCTTGGCCCGGCCGCTGCCGTGGCAGACCTCGCAGGGGCTCTCCGCGATCAGGCCGCGGCCCTTGCAGTCCACGCACGGGTCGGTGAGCGAGAAGCCGCCACCGCCGCCGCGCGAGACCTGCCCGGTGCCGACGCAGGTCGGGCACACCCGGGGGGTGCCGTTCTTGTCGCCGGTGCCGGAGCACGCCTTGCACGGCGCCTGCGAGGACATCCGCAGCGGGACCGTGGCCCCGTCCACCGCCTCAGTGAAGCTGAGCGTCACCTCGGACTCGATGTCCTGGCCGCGGCGCGGCTGCACGCGAGTGCCGCCGCCCCGGTTGAACAGCCCGCCGAAGACGTCGCCCAGGCCGCCGCCGAAGCCGCCGCCCTGCCCGCTCGTGGTGGGCCCGCCGGGGCCGCCGGGTCCGCCCGCGCCGCCGAAGAGGTCGCCGAGGTCGAAGTTGAAGCCGCCCGTGCCGCCCGCGCCCGGACCCGGCCGGAAGCCGCCGTTGCCGAACAGCGCGCGGCCCTCGTCGTACTCCTTGCGCCGCTTGGCGTCGGAGAGCACGTCGTTGGCCTCGGAGATCTCCTTGAAGCGCTCCTCGGCCTTGGCGTCGCCCTTGTTGGCGTCCGGGTGGAACTCGCGCGCCAGCTTGCGGTACGCCTTCTTGATCTCGGCGTCGGTCGCGTCCTTGGGGACGCCGAGGACCTTGTACAGGTCCTTCTCCAACAGGTCCCTGCTGATGCTCATCCCCGACGTCCCTCCTCTCCGGCCTGCGCTCTCCTGTGTCCGTCAGCCCTCGTCCGGGCCACCGGTCTCCTCGTCGTCCGCCTTCTTGTCCTGCTCCGCCTCGTCCTTGGCGGGGCTGCCGGGCTGCGGCTCGGCGACCGCGACCCGCGCGGGGCGCAGGTTGCGCTCCCCGATGCGGTACCCGGGCTGGAGGATCTGCACGCATGTCGTCTGTGTGACATCCGGCGAGTAACTGTGCATCAGCGCCTCGTGCACCAGCGGGTCGAAGGCCTCGCCCTCCTTGCCGAACTGCTGCAGCCCCAGCTTCGCCGCGACCGTCTCCAGCGACTCGGCGACCGACTTGAAGCCGCCGACCAGCTCTCCGTGCTCCCGCGCCCGGCCGATGTCGTCCAGCACCGGGAGCAGTTCGGTGAGCAGGTTGGCGATCGCGATCTCCTTGACGGCGACCCGGTCCCGCTCCACCCGCCTGCGGTAGTTCTGGTACTCGGCCTGGAGCCGCTGGAGGTCGGCGGTGCGCTCGTTGAGCGCGGTCCGCACCTGGTCCAGCTGCGCCCGCGCGGCGGTCAGCTGCTGCGCGACGGCGTCCCCGCCCGGGGCCGCCGGGCCCGCCTCGTCGGCGGAACCGGCAGACCCCGCGGGCCCTGCCTCAGCGGCCTTGTCCGGCGTGCCGGACTCCGGCGCCTCGGCGGCCTCGGAAGGGACGTCGGGCTCCTCGAAGCCCTTCGACTCCTCCGTCACGCGGCACCGTCCCTCTTCTGGCCGTTCTCGTCGTCGACGATCTCGGCGTCCACCACGTCGTCGTCAGCGGCGGCCTGCTCGGCGCCCGGGGCGTCCGCGCCGGGACCCGCCGCGCCGCCCTCGGCCTGCGCGTTGGCGTACAGCGCCTGGCCGAGCTTCTGGCTGGTGGCGGCGACCTTCTCGGTGGCCTCGCGGATCGCCGCGGTGTTGCCGTCGTCGGTCGACTCGTTCTTCAGCTTCTCCTTGAGGTCCGCGAGCGCGTCCTCGACCTCGGACTTCACGTCCTCGGGGAGCTTGTCCTTGTTGTCCGCGATGAACTTCTCGGTCTGGTAGACGAGCTGCTCACCCTGGTTGCGGGTCTCGGCGGCCTCGCGGCGGCGGTGGTCCTCGTCCGCGTACTGCTCGGCCTCCTGGCGCATCCGGTCGACCTCGTCCTTGGGCAGCGAGGAGCCGCCGGTGACGGTCATCCGCTGCTCCTTGCCGGTGCCCAGGTCCTTCGCGCCGACGTGCATGATGCCGTTGGCGTCGATGTCGAAGGTGACCTCGATCTGGGGCATCCCGCGCGGCGCCGGCGGCAGGCCGGTCAGCTCGAACATCCCGAGCTTCTTGTTGTACGCGGCGATCTCGCGCTCGCCCTGGTAGACCTGGATCTGCACCGACGGCTGGTTGTCCTCCGCGGTGGTGAAGATCTCCGAGCGCTTGGTCGGGATCGTGGTGTTGCGCTCGATCAGCTTGGTCATGATGCCGCCCTTGGTCTCGATGCCCAGGGACAGCGGGGTGACGTCGAGCAGCAGGACGTCCTTGACCTCGCCCTTGAGGACGCCGGCCTGCAGGGACGCGCCGATCGCGACGACCTCGTCGGGGTTGACGCCCTTGTTGGCGTCCTTGCCGCCGGTCAGCTCGCGTACCAGCTCGGCGACGGCCGGCATCCGGGTCGAGCCGCCGACCAGGACCACGTGGTCGATCTCGGACAGCTGGATGCCGGCGTCCTTGATGACGTTGTGGAACGGGGTCTTGCAGCGCTCCAGCAGGTCGCTGGTCAGCTGCTGGAACTGCGCCCGGGTGAGCTTCTCGTCCAGGTGCAGCGGGCCCTCGGCCGAGGCGGTGATGTACGGCAGGTTGATCGAGGTCTCGGTGGAGCTGGACAGCTCGATCTTCGCCTTCTCCGCGGCCTCGCGCAGGCGCTGGAGGGCCATCTTGTCCCTGCCCAGGTCCACGCCGTGGCCGGACTGGAACTGCTTGACCAGGTAGTCGACGACGCGCTGGTCCCAGTCGTCGCCGCCGAGGTGGTTGTCGCCGTTGGTGGCCTTGACCTCCACCACGCCGTCGCCGATCTCCAGCAGGGACACGTCGAAGGTGCCGCCGCCGAGGTCGAAGACGAGGATGGTCTGGTCGTCCTTGTCCAGGCCGTAGGCGAGGGCCGCCGCGGTCGGCTCGTTGACGATCCGCAGCACGTTCAGGCCGGCGATCTCGCCGGCCTCCTTGGTGGCCTGGCGCTCGGAGTCGTTGAAGTACGCGGGGACGGTGATCACCGCGTCGGTGACCTTCTCGCCCAGGTACGACTCCGCGTCCCGCTTGAGCTTCTGCAGGATGAAGGCGCTCATCTGCTGCGGGTTGAAGTCCTTGCCGTCCAGGTTGATCTTCCAGTCGGTGCCCATGTGGCGCTTGACCGACCGGACGGTCCTGTCGACGTTGGTGACCGCCTGGCGCTTCGCGACCTCGCCGACGAGCACCTCGCCGTTCTTGGCGAAGGCGACGACGGACGGCGTGGTCCTGGCGCCCTCTGCGTTGGTGATGACGGTGGGCTCGCCGCCTTCGAGAACGCTGACGACGGAATTAGTCGTGCCCAGGTCGATGCCGACCGCACGTGCCATGGTGAATCCTCCAGCTGACCGACTTGAGTGAATCTCGCTCAAGAGTGCCTGAGCGCGTCAGGAGAGTCAAATGACATGAGCGCGGTCGGCTCAACTTAGCGGCGCGAGCCTTGCGCAGGCGGCCGATCCGCCCGTACCGCCGCGAACAGCCGGGCGGCGTCCGCACGGCCCGTACCCGCCGTCGCGCCGCCCACACCGGCCGCGCCGGCCGTCTCCCATGAGCCCCCTGCATCCCCTGCATCCCCTGCATCCCCTGAGCTTCCCGGGCCCCCCGGGACGGTGAGGAAGACCAGGCCGTCCGGCGGCAGCGCGCGCAGGCTGCCGGCCAGTTCGTACAGCGCGGGCAGCGAGCTGAGGCCCGGGTCCGCGGTGATCGCGGAGGTCGCGGTGTCGAGGAAGCCGTAGAGCCTGGCCGGGTGGGCGAGGCCGCCGTCGCCGCCGCGGGCCTCGCGGGCCAGCGCGCGCAGCAGGTCGCCGCGCCGGTCGCTGGTGCGGCGGCCTGCCGCGGACACCGGCGCCGCGATCCGCTGGTAGCCGCGCGCGTCCACCACCAGGTGGTGGTCGACCCGGATGCCGCTCAGCTCCTCGAAGGCCCGGATGGAACAGGCCGCGCCGCCCTCGCGGAAGGCGTCGGCGAAGGGCCCGTAGCGGGCCGGGGACTCGCCGGGAGCGCCCCCCGACCCCGTCCCCCGCCCCGCGCCGCCGCCCGGGGCCGCGCCGGGGGCGGCCGCCGCGCGCAGGCCGGCGTCCGCCCCGCAGGCCGCCGGAATCCTGACCCGCAGCGTCGGCGGGACGCCGACCACCGCGGCGCGCCGCCGGTCGGCGGACAGGTGCAGAAGTACGGCCGCCTCGGCCTCGCCGCGCCCCGGGCGGCCGCCGCGGCGGGCGGGCCCGCCGGTCGGCCGCGCGCTCATCACGAGGATGTTCCGCGCGCCCGGGACCAGCGCGGGCGGGCGCTGCGCCGCGTCCTGGGCGAGCACCCGTTCGGCGGTGGTGTCCGTACGGATGTTGCCGCTGAACTTGCGGTAGGCGGCCAGGCCGAGACCGCACGCCACCACCAGGACGAGGCCGGCGCCGATCGCCGCCCAGCGCAGCACCGCGCGCATCTCCCGGTCACCTCCCGGCCGTTCCCGGCCGCCTGCGGACGCCGCGGACCGTTGTCCGCCGTCTCCATGTTTGTCACGATTGACGCGCCTTCAATCGCGCCGCCACGGCGTACGCTCCCCCACAGCCGGGGAAGCGCCGGCGGCGCCACTGTGCCGCGCGACACAGATCACCAGCGGCGCGGCTTCATGGACCCGGGAAACCCGGGTAACCTCAGCCGAGACCGGAGTAAGTTACCGCTTAGTACGTTTCGGATTGCGCAGGCCCGAGGAGCCCCCATGCAACTCGCCGCGATCATCGTGTCGCTGGTCCTCACCGCGGTCGGCGTCGCGCTCATCAGCCTCGCCGTCGCGCAGATCTACCGGGTCGTCCGGATCGGCCAGCCGGTGCCCGAGGGCACGCGCACCGACGACCCGCTGAGCCGCACCAAGACGCTCGCCCGTGAGTTCGCCCTGCACACCCGGATGAACAAGTGGGGCGTCATCGGCATCGCCCACTGGTTCGTGGCGGTCGGCTTCCTCACCCTGGCGCTGACCATCGTCAACGCCTACGGCCAGCTCTTCAAGGCCGACTGGATCCTGCCGTGGATCGGCACCTGGCTCCCGTACGAGCTGTACACCGAGTTCATCGCGACGCTCACCACCCTCGGCATCATCACCCTGATCGTGATCCGGCTGCTCAACCTGCCCTCCCGGGCCGGCCGCAAGTCCCGCTTCGCCGGCTCGACCGCCTGGCAGGCGTACTTCGTCGAGTACGTGGTGCTCGTCATCGGCCTGGCGATCATGACGCTGCGCGGCCTGGAAGGCGCCCTGCACGGCGTCGACCACTACGAGGCCGGCTACTTCGCGTCCTACCCGCTGGTCGCCGCCTTCCGCGGGCTGAGCACCGGCACGCTGCAGAACGTCGTGTACCTCACCGCGATGATCAAGCTGAGCGTCACCATGATCTGGGCCATCGTGCTGGGCCTGAACACCACGATGAGCGTGGCCTGGCACCGCTTCCTGGCCTTCCCGAACATCTGGTTCAAGCGCAACGCCACCGGACCGGTCGCCCTCGGCGCACTCCAGCCGATGACCAGCGGCGGCGCGCCCATCGACTTCGAGGACCCGGGCGAGGACGACCAGTTCGGCGTCTCCCAGATCGAGCACTTCTCCTGGAAGGGCATCCTCGACTTCTCCACCTGCACCGAGTGCGGCCGCTGCCAGTCGCAGTGCCCGGCCTGGAACACCGGCAAGCCGCTCTCCCCCAAGCTGCTCATCATGAGCCTGCGCGACCACGCCCACGCCAAGGCGCCCTACCTGCTGGCCGGCGGCGGCAAGACCGCCGAGGGCGAGGAGAAGGGCACCCCCGAGCAGCTGGCCGGCGTCCCCGCCGCCGCGCTCGCCGAGGCCGAGCGCCCGCTGGTCGGCACCGCGGCCGACGGCCCGAACGGCCTGGGCGGCGTCATCGACCCCGACGTGCTGTGGTCCTGCACCACCTGCGGCGCCTGCGTCGAGCAGTGCCCGGTGGACATCGAGCACGTCGACCACATCGTCGACATGCGCCGCTACCAGGTGATGATCGAGTCGTCCTTCCCCTCCGAGGCCGGCACGATGCTCAAGAACCTGGAGAAGAAGGGCAACCCCTGGGGCCTGCCGAAGAAGCAGCGCCTGGCCTGGGTCCAGGAACTCCAGCGGGAAGCGGGCTTCGAGGTCCCGGTCGTCGGCGAGGACGTCGAGGACCTCACCGAGGTGGACTACCTCTACTGGGTCGGCTGCGCCGGCTCGCTGGAGGACCGCGCGAAGAAGACCACCAAGGCGTTCGCCGAGCTGCTGCACATCGCCGGCGTCAACTTCGCCGTCATGGGCGGCGACGAGAACTGCACCGGCGACTCCGCCCGCCGGCTGGGCAACGAGTTCCTCTTCCAGCAGCTCGGCCAGGAGAACGTGGCCCTGCTCAACATGGCCTTCGGCGAGGAACTGGACGACGACGGCAAGGTCGTCCCCGGCAGCGCGCGGCCCAAGGCGTCGAAGAAGATCGTCGCCACCTGCCCGCACTGCTTCAACACCATCGCCAACGAGTACCCGCAGCTCGGCGGCGAGTACGAGGTCATCCACCACACCCAGCTGCTCCAGCACCTGGTGGACGACGGCCGGCTGGTGCCGGTCACCCCGGTCGAGGGCCTGATCACCTACCACGACCCCTGCTACCTCGGCCGCCACAACAAGGTCTACACGCCGCCGCGCGAGATCATCGCGAAGGTGCCGGGGCTGCGCAACGAGGAGATGCACCGCCACAAGGAGCGCGGCTTCTGCTGCGGCGCGGGCGGCGCCCGGATGTGGATGGAGGAGCGGATCGGCAAGCGCATCAACAACGAGCGCGTCGACGAGGCGCTGTCCCTCGACCCGGACATCATCTCCACCGCCTGCCCGTTCTGCCTGGTGATGCTCTCCGACTCGGTCAACGGCAAGAAGAACGACGGCTCGGCGAAGGAGTCGCTCCAGGTCGTGGACGTGGCGCAGCTGCTGCTCGACTCGGTGCGGACGCCGGTGGCGGTCGCGGCCGGTGTCGCCGGGGGCGACGCGAGCGCCGCGAGCGACGGGGACGACGGGGACGACGACGCCGCGCAGGGGGCGTCGGCCGGCACCGCCTGACGCCCTGGCAGCCGGGCCGCCCGGCTGCCGGGCCGGGCCGGTCAGCCGAGGCCGTGCTGCCTGAGCACGCGCGCGAAACCGGCGGCGGTGACGATGTCCGCGCCGCCGCCGGAGACCACCGTGCCGTCGATGCGCACCGTCGGCGTGCCCGTCGCGCCCGACGCGGTGAACGCGGTCTCCGAGCGCGTGACGAACGAGCCGTACGACTGGCCGCGCACCGCCGCGTCGAAGGCGGGGGTGCGCAGGCCCGGCACCCGGCCGGCCAGCTCCAGCAGGTACGCGACGGTGAAGCCGTCCTGCGACTCGTCCGGCTGGTGGGCGTAGACCAGCGCGTGCAACGGCGCGAAACGGTTCTCCGGCACGGCCGCGCGCAGCGCGTTGACCGCGCGCTTCGAGCCGCCGCCGCCGAAGTTCACGTCGAGGAAGGACGCGAGGGTGTACTGCAGCCTGACCTTCCCGGACGCCGCCAGCGCGGTCAGCTTCTTCGCGTTGGCCGCCTCGAAGCGCGCGCAGACCGGGCAGCGCGGGTCCTCGTAGACCGCGACGGTGTGCGGCGCCGCCGGATCGCCGACGGTGATCGTCGTGCCGTCCGCCTCCAGCCGGGAGGGCAGCGTCCCCGCGGCCGGCGGGGGCGTCGTCGGCGGGGCCGGCGGGGCGGTGGAGGCGGGCGGCGCTGGCGGCGGTGGAGGCGCGCTCGCGCCGCCGGTCGGTGCGGAGGCGGTGGCCGTCGAGGCGGAGGCGGACGCGGATGCCTTGCCCTGGGCGTGCGCGCCGCCCGAACCCGATCCGCCGCACCCGGCGAGGACCATCGCCGCCAGCAGGGCCACGCCCGAGCGCACAGCCGTTGCCGTAGCCGTAGCCGTACGCCTGCTGCGCGCCGTGTCCGCCTTGCCGCGCTCGCGCGTCGTCATCGGCACGTTCCCTCCCCCAGGTCCGATAGGCGGAACGCTACCCGGCGTGTCACAGCTTGGCCCCAATGGCCCGCTCGCGTACGGGCTCCGGCACGGGTGTCACGGGGAGCGGGTACGTTCGAAGGGTGGCTGGACAGACGCATCGACAGGGCGAGGGCGGCGGATATCCGCCCGGATACGGGCAGGGCTCGCCCCGGTCCCGGTACGGCAGGAAGCGGCCGCGACCGTCGCAGCCGCCGCAGGGACCGGCACAGGGACCCGGGCACGGGCACAGCCAGGCCCCCGGGCCGGGGTACGGGCCGGGGCCGGCGCAGCAGCCGTACCAGCCGTACGCGGCGCCGACCGGCGAGCCCGAGTACTTCGGTCAGGCCGGCGCCCAGGGCTACGACGACGCGCCCGGTCACACCCGGGCGTTCACCCTCGGCGAGCCGCAGGCGCTCGCCGACGGCGCGGCCGAGGGTTTCGACGGGGGTTTCGGCGCGGGCACGGGCGACGGCTACGACAACGTGGCGACCTACCGCGCCGGCCGGGCCGCCGCGCCGCCCGCAGGACCGCGCCTGCACTGGAAGCAGCTGCTCAGCGGCATCGTGCTGCGCCCCGGCCAGACCTTCTGGCAGATGCGCGACCACACCGTGTGGGGCCCGGCCCTCACCGTCACCTTCGTCTACGGGCTGCTCGCCGTCTTCGGCTTCGACGCCGCCCGCAGCGACGTGCTCAGCGCCACCCTCGCGACGAGCGTCCCGTGGGTGCTGACCACCGGCGTCGCGGTCGTGCTGTGCGCGGTGACGCTCGGCGCGGTCACCAACACCCTGGCCCGCCAGCTCGGCGGCGACGGAGCCTGGGCGCCGACCATCGGCCTGGCGATGCTCATCACCTCGCTGACGGACGCGCCGCGGCTCTTCTTCGCGCTCTTCCTCGGCGGCGGCAACGGCTTCGTCCAGCTCCTCGGCTGGCTCACCTGGCTGGCCTGCGCGACCCTGCTGACGTCCATGGTCGGCAAGTCCCACGACCTGCCGTGGCTCAAGGCGCTCGGTGCGTCGTCGATCCAGCTGGTGGCGCTGCTGATGCTGTTCAAGCTGCCGCTGATCTGACGCCATGGCGGCGCGGGTCGCCGCGTCTGCCGGTACCGGTACCGGTACCGCTAGAGCACCGGAGCCGCCGCGTGGCTGACGGCGACCGTGTGCGTCACCCAGGCGGACCCGCCCGCGGGCCGCAGGTGCAGCTGGAAGGCGGTGGGCTCGGGGACGAAGCCGGGGGCGCCCTCGGTCAGCCGCAGGTCGCTCTGCAGGTGCGTGCTCGGCGCGGTGACCAGGGTGGTGCCGGCGAAGGCCGCGGCGGTCGGCCGGTGCACGTGGCCGGCCAGTACCCGGGCGACGTGCGGGTGCCGCGCGACGACCGCGGCGAGCGCGTCGCCGTCCGCCAGCCGCATCCCGTCGGCCATCGGCACGCCGATCGGCAGCGGCGGGTGGTGCAGGCAGACGAACGCCGGCGTGTCGGGGCGGGCCGCCAGCGTCGCGTCCAGCCAGTCGAGTTGCGCGTCCCCGAGCAGCCCGCCCGGCTCGCCCTCGACCCGTGAGTCCAGTACGGCGACGGTGAACGCCGGGTGTTCGACGGCGTAGCGCAGCCGGCCACCCGGCTCGCGCAGCCGCTTCTCGGCCTCGGCCGGCAGGAACGGCGTCCCGGCGAACACGTCGAGCAGCGCCGCGGGGTCGTCGTGGTTGCCGGCGACCAGGTGCACGGGCATCGGGAAGGACCCGAGCACCTCGCGCAGCGCCTCGTACTCGTCGCGCCGCCCGTGGTCCACCAGGTCTCCGGTGATCACCAACGCGTCAGGCCGCGGATCGAGCCTCCTGGCCCGGCCGAGCGCGAAGCGCAGCGCCATCGCGGGGGCGGCGCCGAGCACGCCGGTGGTCACATGGGGGTCGCTGAGGTGCGCGAGGGATACGGTCGCCGTCACGCAAGGAACGTACAAGACGGGGAGGCCCCGGAGCAGCCAGTTTGAGGGGCATGAGCACAGAGCACACCACTTCGGCCGCACCCACCGCCGCGCCGCGCTTCGAGACCAAGATCGCCGTCCTGCTGCGGGAGGACCTGGAGCCGTGGCAGCGGCTGAACGCCACCGCGTTCCTGGTCAGCGGGCTCGGTCCGACGCTGCCCGAAGTGGTCGGCGAGCCGTACGCCGACGCGGACGGCACCGCGTACCTGCCGATGTTCCGGCAGCCGGTGATGGTCTTCCAGGGCACGAAGGAGTTGCTGGCCACCGCGCTGGACCGGGCGCTGACCCGCGCGCTGCCGCGGGCGCTGTTCACGTCCGACCTCTTCGCGACCGGCCACGACGCGGCCAACCGCGCGGCGGTGCGTGCGGTGCCGCGCACCTCGCTCGACCTGGTGGGCCTCGCCGTGTACGGGCCGCGGAACGGGGTGGACAAGGTGATGAAGGGCGCCCGGATGCACCCGTGACCGTACGGCGCCGGTGGCGGGCGTCAGACCTGGGTGCGGTGGAAGTTGAGGTACGAGCGGGAGGCCGTCGGACCGCGCTGCCCCTGGTAGCGGGAGCCGTACTTGTCGGAGCCGTACGGGAACTCGGCGGGCGAGCTGAGCCGGAACAGGCACAGCTGCCCGATCTTCATCCCGGGCCACAACTTGATCGGCAGCGTCGCGACGTTGGACAGCTCCAGCGTGACGTGCCCGGAGAAGCCGGGGTCGATGAACCCGGCGGTGGAGTGCGTGAGCAGCCCGAGCCGGCCGAGGCTCGACTTGCCCTCCAGCCGCGAGGCGATGTCCTCCGGAAGCGTGATCACCTCGTACGTCGACGCGAGGACGAACTCGCCCGGGTGCAGGATGAACGCGTCGTCGCCGTCCGGCTCCACCAGCCGGGTCAGATCGGGCTGTTCGACCGCGGGGTCGATGTGCGGGTAGCGGTGGTTCTCGAAGACCCGGAAGAACCGGTCCAGCCGTACGTCGATACTGGACGGCTGCACCATCGTCGGCTCGAACGGGTCCACGCGCACGCGCCCGTTGTCGATTTCGGTCCTGATGTCCTTGTCTGAGAGAAGCACCCCCCGAGACTAACGCCCAACAGGTGGGCGCCCGCGCCCGCCCACCGGGCGTGGTCGCGCTACTTCCCGGCGCCCTGCGCCCCGACCGGCACCGCGTGCCGAAGCCGCGCGCACCTCGGACACCTCAACAGCCGCCCCGGGCCCAGCCGATCGGCCCCCAGGTGCCGCAGCGGAAACGAGGCCGTACTGAACACGTGCCCCTCCGCACAACGAACAACGGTGCGTTCCATGGCGTCCCTTCCCCCGCTCCGCGTGGCCGACAAACCCACACATTAGGGGATCTCCCACCCCGACCTCAGCACCCCGCCCCACCCCGCGTTTCCCCCGCCCCACCCCCACGAGCCATGCGGTACAGTATCCCTGGACCGCCCCGCACCAGGCGCGTCCCGCACGATTACGCGGATGTAGTTTAATGGTAGAACATGAGCTTCCCAAGCTCAGAGCGCGGGTTCGATTCCCGTCATCCGCTCCAAAGAAAAGGCCCAGGCCATAGAGCCGGGGTCGCATTATTTGCGCAGGCCATTTCGAAGACCGCGCGCAGTTGTGACACAGGAGCAGCGTTCTTGTCGATTCTCTACGGCTGGCTCATAGGGCTATGAGCGTCCCATGCCCTTGTAGACACGACACACGTCGTCACCCGGGGATCCATCCCCGCGCGTGGGGAAGGACTGGGCACCACATCTCCAGCGCCGACCACCGATCCGGCAACATCCGTCGGGGCAAGACGCCCGAGGTCACCGCCGACGCGCGGACGGGCCGCGCGCCGGCGGTGACCTACCGGGTGACGAGGGGTGCGGCCGGTCAGCCGGTCGTCCAGGCCGCGACCCAGCCGACGTGCATCGTGCCGCCGGAGGCGGTGGCGGCGTTCGGCGAAGTGCAGCCGCACACCCCGTTGGGATAGCCCCCGCCCATCGCCAGGTCGAGGATGATCGACATCTTGTGGTCGAATGCCTGCTTCCAGGTCGCACCCCCCACCTGGTTCTCCGTGACCGTGAAGTACGCCTTCCCGTCCAGGGAGAAGGTGATCGACTCATTCGACGCGTTCGTGCGGTCGAGGACCATCGCGTAGGTGTGGTAGGCGGCCTGGCAGCCCGCGCAGGCCCGCAGACCGCTGCCGATGCCGTTGCTCTCGTTGCACGGGCCGCCCGGGTTGGTCCCGCAGTGGACCGTACCTGACAGCTTCGAGAGGGCGTTGACATCCTCCATGATGTCGATCTCGCCGTTCTCCGGCCACTGGCCGGGACCGAGCATCCAGAAGGCCGGCCAGTAGCCGGTTCCGGCGGCGGGGGCCGGCTGCCTGATCGAGGCGGCCACTTTGAGCTTGCCGCCGGCCGGGGCTCCCGCGACAGCGGTCGGCGTCTCGATGCGGCCGGATGTCCAGTCGCCGCCGGACTTCAGCGCGGTGATCGCCAGGTGACCGCTGCCGTCGAGGTGGACGTTCGACGACGAGCGGGTCATGGTCTCGATCTCGCCGGTACCGAAGGACGATCCGGGCCCGGTGTCGAACTTCCACTTGGCGGAGTTGGGCGCGTTCCCCGACGCGCCGGCGAAGTTGTCGCTGAAGACGGTGGACCATCCGCTGGGGGGCGGAGGCACGGGAGTGGCGTTCGCCGTACCGGGCAGCGTGAGGGCGGCGAGCAGGCAGACTGCTGCCGCCGCGGCGCAGCGGCGGACCGTGCGCAGCAGCGAGGAACTGGGAACGGGGCCGCCCGGCTGGCGTCGGCGGCTTGTCAACGGGCTCATGCGGGGCCTCCTGAGGGGGTGGGCGAGGGCGTGGCGCGACACCGCGACGGCCGAGGTCAGTAGCCGACCGCGACCTCCAACCACTTCGGGGAGGCGTGCGAAACGAAGGTGGACTGCCCGGCGACGTCGTCGTAGGGGAAGCCGTACGCGAGCCCGCCGATCCCGTTGTCGTGCCAGAACCGCGCGTAGTAGTTGGCTGGCCCGGCCTTGTAGTAGCGGCTCGGATCCGCCTGTTGCGCGGCCGGCAGGGTGGCGACGTGCCGGTTCAATGCCGCGCACATCGTGGCGTTCGCGGCCAGGGAGCCGGCGCACCCGAAGATGTTCTGGGTGGATTCGTTGACTCCGGCTGACTTGGCGTAGGCGGTGTAGTAGCCGGCATTCGCCCCGCTGGCGCGGAAGTTGGCCGCGCTGCCCGGCGCGATGATGCGGTAGGGCGCCTGGGCCTGGGCGAGCGCCTTGAACGGCTGCGGGACCGCGTTGCTGAAATCCGTGAAGACCTGAGTGCGCGGTTCGTCGAACAGCTTCTGCGTGTCACCGACCTTGACGTCGTATCCGTCCTTGGCATGCAGCCTCATCGCGATCGGCAGACCCCAGGCGTCCACGCGGGTGGTGTTCCCGTTGAAGACGTCGCCGCCGACCGTGAACTCGACGAAGTCGCTGTACTGACTTGTGGCTGAGCCGACGTAAAAGTACATCCGGCCGGCGGAGTTGGCCGGCATGTCCAGATACGGCTGGTCGGCGATGGAGTGCGTCTGGCCGTTGAAGCTCCAGAAGACCTTGCTGTCCGGATAGGCCCCGTCCATACGGTTGAGGATCTTCACCTCGATCGCGTTGTGAGCGGCGGGAATGGTGCTGGTGTCCCCCCAGAAGGCGTCACCGGTCGGATTGCCGGCCGCATGGGCAGGTGGGGTGGTGAACGCGCCGAGCAGGACAGCCAGCACGGTGGCGGTCAACGCGCTGAACAGGCGGAGTTCCGGTCGGCGGCGGCCGGGGCGCAGTCCGATTGGCGCAAGGGCGGGAATCGACATGGCGCCTCCTGAGCGTGGTCTCGTGAGCCTTGACGTGGTCTCGTGAGCGTGTCTCTTAAGAGCGTGAGCCGTGGTCTACCGCGGAGCCGGAAGTGCCCTGGTGCATGGGTACACCACCTGATGAGAGCGCTCCCATCGGGCAGCCTCTCGTGTTTACTCCGTGCCGTTGACGCTGTCAACGGCACCCATCGACCCGCGTTCAAGCGCAGGCACGTCTCAGCCCGTGGCCCGACGCGGGGTGCGTCCTCACGCACAGCACCCTGCAAGCAGCACGTTGTCGTGCCGCTTCCGCGCCAGATCCAGCGGCACACCGCGGACAGCCACGGCCAAGCGCGGGTTCGGGCTCCCGTCATCCGCTCTTTATCAAAGTCCCAGGTCGAAGACCTGGGGATTCTTTGATTCAGGCTGATTCGAGATGCGCATTCCGCATCCGTGCCATTGGGCAGGAAATACCCGAGCGGAGCCGGGCAAAGCTCAATTCAGCCGGATGCCACGCGGACGTTCGACGCCGGGCAATATCCGCTGGGCAAACAAGGGCTCTGCCTGTGCGCGTCTCGGCGCCACGGCAGCGCTGGGAGTATCGCCCACCGCACCGCGCCTCCCCATGGCCTTCACCGTCGTCCGTGTCGGCTCAACCGTCGCCACCGTCTGGAACACAAGCGCCGAAGACCGCACGCGGCCGGCGGTCATCCCCCGCAACTCATCCCGGCCCAAGTCGCCAAGCTCACGCGCTGCACCAACAACGGCGCCACAGCCGCCAGGTGAGCGTGTTCGACCCCGGGCCCCGGATGACCCGGGCAACGGTTCCCACCTGCCAGTACGCCAACCGGCCGGATCCGCGGGGCCCGCAGGAGGTGCGGCGGCACGAGGAGCAGAGCGACGACGCTGACCACGCGGAACGGGGCCGCCGCCGGCCGCAAACTCAGGCTCCGGGTAGCCGCCCGAAGAACTGCCCTTCTTCACCACCAACCCCGACGCCGCCACGGGCCCCCGGATGGGTCACCGACCGTTGCTGTGACCGCTTCCCTTGCTCCGGTGCCGTGTCTGGACCTGGTCGGCGCCCGCGGGCGTGCGGTGACTCGCTGTGCCGGAGCTATTGAGTCCCGACACCGGTCTCATCAGGCCGGCAACCGACGAGCGCAACTCGGACGGCGAGATGGCGGGGCCGCCGAACGAGTCGCCTTGCGCCCGCCCGTGATGTTCGAACCTCCGGGCGACATCGAACGCGTTGCCGATGAGCTTGGTCATCTCGATGCGCTGAGGGACGGTGAGGTTGGTGGCGAATTCCGTTCCCGCGGAGGGGCTGTTGCTGTGTTCGGTTGCCCAGCGCTTGGCTTCGCCCAATGCCATGGCCTGCATGCCGGTGTCGTACGCGGGAGTTCCCTTGATCGCGGTGTAGTACGTGTCGTTCGCGCGATCCATGAAATAGGTGTCGATCCGGCGTGCGCCGTGCTCTCCGGCCACCAGCCACAGGGCCTCGATCGTGGCCGCGATATCAGAGCCCACTGTCTGAAAATCCTGCAGACCGTTCCGGAGAAGCACGTTGCGGATGTGGGCGAAGGATTTCTCGCGAGGCATCTGAGGTTCGTTGGGCTCTCCTCTCAGGCTCAGCACGTTGGGGAACGACCGCACGAGTAGGGTCGCGGGCTCGACGTTGTCGCTCATTGGTTACCTGCTGTCGATCGGGTACGTGGACCGTGCTCCTGCCCCGTCGCAGCTCCAAGCGGCGCGGCGCCGGCCTTGCCGGACGGTCCGGCCGTCCGGCCCGGAGCGACGGGGAAGGTCTCACTTCGGACCAACGCGGGACATACGCATTCGGTTCAGCCGGGATTCAACTGGCCGGAGCGACAACGCTGCTTGAAGGCCATATGCGTGGCGAGACCGGTCGGCCACGGTGTCGGACGAACAGTTCCTCACCGAAGTGGCCATGCGGCTTGGCCATTCAGCCAAGTGCTCCAGCCATTGGACGTCTCCCGGATCATCACGCACGGTGATGTGACCGCTACCGGCTCACGGTTGGCTTGAAGTGCGGCAGGAGAGACTCCCGCCGCCGGTCAGGGAGACGCACCCCGCAGCCGCCCCGCGCACCGATCCGTCCGGCGCGGGACGCGTAAAGACAACGGGCTGCCAGCGGTGCCCTCCCACGAGGCCGGAACACCACATCCACTCGGGAGCTGATGCAGCATGCGCACAGTCATGGGATCAAATGGTTCGGGAACTCCGGCCGAACGCGCTGTCCGGCATGCCTACGACGCCTACGGGGATGCCCTGTACGCGTACGTTCTCCGCCTGGTCGGGGGCGACAGGTTCAAGGCGGAGGACGTCGTCCAGGAGACCATGCTGCGCTTCTGGCAGAAGGGCCTCCTCCTGGAGGACGAGGCCGTGCGCCCCTGGCTCTTCAAGGTCGCGCACCGCGTGGTGATCGACGCCCATCGCCGCACCCTGGTGAGGCCGACCGAGGTGCACACGGAACCCGCGCAGGACGCCCTGGGATGTGAGGACGACGGTATCCGGCGGACCATGGACGCGCTCGTCCTGGCGGAGGCGCTGTCCACGCTGAGCGCGTCACATCGGCGGGTCGTCGTGCAGGTCTACCTGATGGGCGACACCGGCCTGGAGGCCGCACGTGACCTGAACATCCCACTGGGAACCGTCAAGAGCCGGTCCCATTACGCGCTCCGGATGCTGCGCGAGGCGATGGTGGAAGCGGCTTGACCCGGCTGAACGGCCCGTCCTCGCCCTGCGGCACGACAGCGGGATGGCTCGGAACCCTGGCTGGACACCGCGGGACGGGGCGGGTAGACAGGCTGGCGACCGGAGTTCGCCGTTCGACCAGTCCCACCGCGTGGTGCACGACGGCTGGAGAAGAGTTCCATGTTCCCTGAGCAGCAGGCTGTCGCCGATCCGCGGGCAGCCGGCGGCCCTGTTCCCGCCACCCGGTCGCTGTTGGTCGAACTGACCGCCCTGGCGGTCGCGGTCGGGATCGACGCCGCACTCCTGCTGCGGCCGACGGGTTACGCCGGCCACTCCAGTACCGGCTGGCACGTGCTGTCCGCCGTCTGGGTCCCGAGCATCGCGACGCTGACACTGCTGCGGCGGTGGTTCCCCCGCCGGACGTTGTTCCTCGGCCTATGGGTGCTCTTCTTCTGCGCGCTGGGCCTCGCCGCCGCGGTCGTTCAGCGCTTCTGGGACACCGGCGACGCCCACCGGTTAACGCAGCCGTTCGCCACCCAGGTGCTGTGCCTGCTGGTCGTCGTGAGCGCCCTGTGCCGCCGCCGCTCCCTGGTCTGCGCCTCCTCCTTCAGCCTGGTGGCGGGAGTGGTCACTACCGCGGACCTGACCTTGCAGGCTCCCGGCGGGCTCGGCCGGACAGCAGTCCTCGGCGTAGCCCTGAGCTGGGGGTTCGCCGTGGCGACCGGAACGATGCTCCGGGACGCCGATCATCGGCAGGTAGCCGAGCTCTCCTCGATACGCTCGGATGAACGGCTGTCCCTCGCCCGTGACCTGCACGATCTGGTCGCCCACCATGTGGCGGGCATCGTCGTGCAGGCCCAGGCGGTGGAGACTGTGGCAGTCCTCCAGGGCCGTGAGAGGACAGACGAGCTGGACATGATCACGGATATCGCCCAGGCCGGGTCCAAGGCCTTGCAGGCGATCCGCTACCTGATCGGCACTGCCCGGTCGGACAGCGGGGCGACCGCGACGAATCTCCACGAGGCGGTCCTGAACGCCGTCGGCGACGACGACCAGCAGCCTGTGTACTTGTCGCTGCCGAGCGACCTGAGCGCCCTGGAGTGCCCGGCCGAACTCGTTGTGACGCTGCACCGGATCGTGCTGGAGTCGCTGACCAACGCGCGCAAGTACTCCGCCACCGGCAGTCCGGTGGCGGTCACCGTGCAGGTGGGCTCGGTCCTCGGCCTCACCGACGCGCTCGTCGTCGAGGTCGTCAACGAACGCGGGACCTCGGTGGCCGCCCCGGCCGCCCGGGGCGGCTTCGGTCTTGTCGGGATGAGCGAGAGGGCCCGCATGATCGGCGGAAGGCTGGAAGCGGGTCCGTACGACCAGGATCGGTGGAAGGTGACCGTGGCGCTCCCGCTCGATCTGACAGAGGGCAGGTCGCGGTTCTCCCGCCAGGTCATCTGAGGGCGTCCGCTCTCCTGCCGGTCCGCCCTCCCGCCTCTTCCCCTCCGTCCCGGACACCCGGCCGGGTCACCGCGCTCCCGGGGTCATGGGCCGGAGGGCGCCGTTCGTGAGCCGCCGCAGGAACACCTCGGCCGGACCGTGCCGCCCCCTGCGTACCAGGGCGGTGCTCGCCCACAGCCCGAGGACGTACACGGCCAGCGCCGCGCCTGCCGCCGCAGCGGCCCCGACACGCCCGTAGAGACGGAGACCGTAACCGGTGTAGACGATGTCCAACAGCAGCGACTGACCGAGGTAGTTGGTCAGAGACATCCGCCCCGCGGCGGCGAACGCCCGCAGCACGGGACCGCACCTCCCGGCGCGCATCAGGGCCAGCAGCCCGAGCGCGTACGCGGCGGTGAGGGCAGGAGCCGTGGCGACCTCGACCGCGAGTCCGGCCAGCGGTCGGCCGTCGGCCGGATCCATGTGCTGAAAGACCGTGGCGACGACGCTTCCGGTCAGCCCAACCCCCAGGCACACCCACCCGGCCCCGCGCGCGGCGAAGCGGTGAGGCAGTTCCTTGTCGAGAAAACGTGTCTGTCCGGCCGCAAGCCCCGCGAGCAGGGCGGCCAGTACATCGGGAGCCATGACGAAATCCCCCTTGGCCTCCACCGGGAGCTCCCGGAGCCGGGCGGCCAGCGCGGTCAGCGGACCGTCACGGTAGAGGGCCACGATCGTGGACCGGGCCCCGACCGGTACGTGACCCACCGCGCCGGCGGTCAGGAAAGCACCGGCCGACACCTCCGCGGTGACAAGCGCGACGCATACCCCGGCCATCAGCAAGCATCCGCGCGGCGACATCCGTTCGAGGGCCAGCAGCACCAGGAGCCCCAGGACGGCGTAGGTGGTCAAGATGTCGCCGGCGAACAGCAGGACGGCGTTGGCAGCCCCCAGCAGCAGGAGCCCGCACAGCCGCCGCCCCTGCCGACGGTGGAATCCGGGGCCCCCGTACCGGGGGTCGGCCGCCTGGAGCCGGTAGCTGTATCCGAGCAGGAAGGCCATCAGGGGAAAGAACTTCGCGGCCAGGAACAGGTCCACGGCCCAGACGGTGGCGCGATCGAGCTCATGGACCGGACCCGCCGCGGAGCCGGCCCATGCCACTCCGGCGATGAGCTGCCCGTTGCAGATGGCCACACCGAGGAGGCCGAACCCCCGCAGCACGTCGATCTCCGCGAGCCGGCCGCCCACGCCTCCCGTGCGGCCGGTGAGTGCTTCCGTGCGGTCCGGTCGATCCGTGCGGGGCCGAGGAACCGTGTTCTTCAGGCCACTCGTCACTGGTCTGCCTCTGCCTTCGTGCTCCCCCGTCCGCCGTCCGCAGGCCCCCACGCCCCCGCGCCGGACGCGAGGTCCCTCTCAACCGCGCGTTCGGTGATGGCCTTTGTCTCGGATCTCGCCGCTGCCGCGATGGCGCCGGCGTTCGGCTCCCGGTACCAGGGCCGCAGCGTGAGGAGTGCGGGGCGGACTCCGGTGGCGAGCAGCAGGGCCGTGCCTTTCGGCAAGGCGCGGATGGCGTCGGGCGCCAGGATCGGGTCCAGCCGGTACGACACCGACCTGGAGGTCCCGTCCTTGCTCCGGGAGAGGCTTGAGGTCTTCACCTCGTGCTGACCCACCAGCTTCGACATCTTGTCGACGAAGTCCGCGTCGTCCAGCCCCGCCCCGAGCAACTTGACGGTCGCCGCACCCCACATCGCGTCCATCCCCGCCTCACCCCACACGCGGCTGCCCTGCCGGTAACTCTGCAGCAGCGTCACCACGTTGATGCCGCGGGATCCCAAGTGGCTGTAGAGGTCCGGCAGATCGGAGATCCGGCAGACGTTCGCAGCTTCGTCCAGAACCGCGGTCATGGGCGGATCGAGCCGTCCGCCACTCTTCTCGGCGGCCACCACGCCGGCCCTCATGGTCGTGTCGGCCAGGCCCGCGATCACCCCGGCGGCCGAACCCCCGCCGTCCTTCGACAGCAGATAAAGGGTGTCCCGGCCCAGGACGTGGCGCCCGGGACGGAACTGGGGCAGCGCGGGGTCGGGGGTGACCCACGCGAGGATCTCCGGGTCCAGCAGGCAGGACACGCACTGGCGGGCGGTCTCGTAGATACCGTCCCTGGTCTCCACGGCGCCCAGTACGGTTCCCCGCAACTGCTCGCCCATGGCCGGGAGTCCGGAGTCCATGAGCAGGTCTACCGGCGTCCGGTCGGCCGGGTCGGCGAGCCAGGCCAGCAACTGCGCGACCGGCGCTCCGCCCCTGGCGGCGGCCAGGAACAGTGCCGTCAAGGTGTTCTGGGCCGCGGAGATCCAGAAGTCCTTCTTCGACGCGTCGTCGTTCACCGAGGCCACGAAGTGGCCGGCCAGCCGCCGGGCGCCCTCGATCGTGCCGCAGTCGCCGAGGATGTCCCACCACATCCCGCGCTCGGTGTAGGCGATACCCTGCGGGTCGAAGATCCATACGGTGCCGGCCTCGCGGCGCTCAGCGACGGTCGCTACGTACACATCCGACTTGTTGGACGTGAGGAGGACCGCGCCGGGGGCGCGCAGGACCCGGGGGATCGCGATTCCCGTGGACTTGCCCGCGCGGGGGGCCATCAGGTCGAGCTCGACATCCTCGAACGATGAGCGGAGTTCGGGGCCGTTCGGGGAGAGGTCACCGAGGAGGTTGCCGGTCTCGTCCGCGGGGATGTCGGTCATCCCCGCCAGGGACGGACGCAGTTCAAGAGCTCGCCGGGTGATGCCCTCAGGGGTGAAGGCGGCTAGGTCTCCGACGCCCGAGAGCCCGTCGCGGGTCGGCCGGCGGCGGTACACCCGGCGGACGGGCAGACTGAGCCCGTATCCGATCGCGCAGGTGAGGGCCACGATCCCGCCGATCGTGACGGTCGCGGGCTGCCCGGGCCACATGGCCCCGGGTCCCCGGTCGAAGAGCGCCGCCACCGTCAGCGGGCTCAGCTTCGGCGGATACCACCCGTATCCGCACAGGTCGCCTGCCAGTGTCCCGCCCAGCCACACGAGCCCCGACAGTGTCCAGGCCCCCGCCGCCAAGGCGACAATGGCCCAGGCCATCACGACCGACGGGGTCAGCGCCTCCCCTCGTCCTGAGTTCATCTCATGTCCCCCTCTCCCGACGCCGCCGTGCCGTGCGTGTCTGCCCAGCGGGTGTTCGTGTCGTGCAACTTCCGCTCTGCCGAGGTGATCGTCGCCTGGATCGGGATACCAGGACGGCCGCCCACCTTGATGAGGAATCGCCCACGACCCGGCGGCTCCTCCGATCTGACGTCCGCGGCCCAGCCCGGAGGGGACGACCAGGAGGAGACCAGTTCGACCTCCCGCTCCGACAGGCCGATCACCTTTCCCAGCTCCTGCATCTCGCTGCGCGGCAGCCCCGCACAGACCACCATCCCGGCCCGTTCGACGAAGCCCCTGGCCTTCGCGCGGTCCGAGTCGCTGCTCAGCGCCTCGGCGTCCTTGAGCGTGTGGGTGATCTTGGCGTCGCCCAGTCCGAGCGACCGGTTCAGACGCGTCAGCGCGTCGATCCGGTCGACGATGCCGGAGGCCGCCCGCAGCGGCCGCCACAGCTCGTCGAGGACGGTGAAGAACCAGCGACGGGGGGTCAGGCCCGCGTCCGCCAGCGCGTGCGCCGCCGCCACGCTGCCCAGCCCGTCGGACCAGGCGGCGAGCATGGCCGCCGCGGTGAGCTGGGTGTCCGACTCCCCGATCCGGGAGATGTCGATGCACACCGCGGGAGCGGCCGGGTCGATCCGGGTGGAGGTCTCCGAGGCGAACGTGCCGCCCAGGGGACCGTCCAGGATCCCCAACAGGGACCGGTGCAGGGGATCGACCGCCTCGCGGTATCTGGTCTCGTCCCCACGGTCCAGTGTCATGGCGCGTACCCGCTCCGGGCCCTCGTCCAGCAGGGCCAGCAGGTCCGGCAGCAGAGGGCTGCGGTGCTGCGGGGTGCGCTCACGCAGCAGGTGCAGCGAGGCCGACAGCACGGACTGTTCGTGGTCGGTCATCGGCTGCCCGCGCACGATGGCCACCAGCGCGGCCACCATGTTCAGTACCCGTCCGTGCGCCTCCGCGCGGAGTTCGTCGCCCGCCGGTCCGCCGATCCTGCGGGCGGCCGCACCGATGGCCCCCGGGTCGAGCACGTTGATCCCGCCGACGCCCCGCCCGATGCTGATGACCTGACCGCCCAGCGCGCGGACGGTGTCCGCGTAGTCGGGCTTGAGGTCGCCCAGCACGAGGGGGACCACTCCCATCGCCGACAGACCGATGAGCATCCGGTTGACCAGGGTGGACTTTCCCAGTCCCGGCATGCCGAGCATGAACAGCGAGGGGTTCGAGATGTACCGGGCCCGGGAGAACCACGACAGCGGGTCCCCGCACACCGTCGCTCCCGTGAACAAGTGCCGGCCGAGAGGGACCCCGACCGCGGGCGCACCCGATCCGGCGCTGAACGGCCACAGGCCGCATGCCTGCACGGTGGTGGCCCGCCACATCGCCGGCGGGGAGAAGTTGCCCACGAAGCCACCGCCGGGCCCGTACCAGCCCCGCGGTGAGCCCTTCGCCAGGTCGGTCCCGGACCGGGAGCGCACCCGGGGTCCGCCCCTCACAGCGCCTCCCGCAGGGAGCCGGGAACCAGGACGTACTCCCAGGGCAGGATGCCCACCGGGAGCGTGCAGCTGAAGGCGGCCGCCTGCATGCGGTCGGCCGGACGCAGCGCCAGCCGGGCGTTGGCCTGAAGATTGCGAACCAGCACATCGGTGTCGGGGAGCTGACCCTCGTCGTCCACGGTCACCGTGACCATCAAGGAGAACTCGACGAGCCCGGCCCCCGCCGCCTCCTCCGCGGCCGTCTGCTCGGCCGCGGCCACCGCTGACGCGGCACGGGCCCGGACCAGTCCGCGGCCGGAGCTCGCCATGAACTGGGCCGCACGCCGGTCCGCCTCGACGATACGGGCGGAGGTCGCCGGGTCGATCGGACGGTAGAGCAGCGTGACGCGCTTGCGACGGGTATCGGGGGCCGGCTCCAGGAGATTGCGCAGAACGTTGGACCGTACGGTCCCCCGAGGGGCCAGCGACAGCATCCATGTGCGGGAGCAAGCGGAGTCGTGGTGGTAGGCGTTCGTGTCCTCCACCGCCGCCACTGGCCCCGCATCCTCCCAGTCCAGGCCCGTGCCGCCCTCGAAGGCACGGGCGTTGAGGACTGTGGTCGCGGCGGCCGGATCGTAGGAGACCCGCACGACCTCGGCGATGCGCTCAGCCGACAGGGGAAGGGCGGAGCCGCCCCCGGCCTCGACGAGTCCGGCCAGCAGACCGGGGATGCGCACGGCCAGCTCGGTCGCCATGTCCTCGTGGCCGCGCCGGCGCCCGGAGGGCACGCCGTAAGTGAGAGTGACGTAGGTGTACATCTCCGACGAGGCGGACGGGTAGGTCTCGACGACCTCCCGCAGGACCGCCTTCGCGAGATCGGGTGCCGTGGGGCTGATCCGCGGCAGCGTCTCGGCGGCGAGCCGGGTCCCGGGGTCGGGCGCCGTCTCGACGGTCACACCGGCACCCCTCAGGTCCGGTTCGTGGGACAGGCGCGCAAGCCACTGCCCCCAGGAGGCCACCCACTGGTCGTGCTGCTCGGGATCGACGAGCGAGCCGCCGTCCGGTTCGCATCCGAGCACGACGGTGCAGGTGTTGTTCATCCGGTGGTGGAGCACGCCGAACGGCCGGTCGTACGCGTCGCGTCCCTCGGTGAGATCCACGCGGCTGAGCAGTCCCGGCGGCCGGAAGCGGCCCTCCGGCCGGGAGGAGAGGGGCCCCGAGGAGTACAGGTGTGCTCCGTTGCCCTTGCGCCGGAGCCAGCCGATCCGCAGGGCGAGGAGCTGGTACAGGTTGCGGCCGTCCTGGGTGCGGATGAGGAGCGGCAGCAGGGCGAAGGCCGTGGGCACCAGGACGCAGGCGGCGGCCGGCAACGAGATCAGCGAGGCCAGCAGGGTGACCATGATGCCGCCGAAGGCGATGAAAGTGCCGAGGAGCCCCAGGGACCCCAGGCCGGGGCGGCGGGGTTGCCTCCAATTCCCGTATGTCGGTGGTGCGGTTGCGGGGTCTGCCGCCATGGCGCTCGGGTCTCCCTTCGATGGTTCGCGTCGGTAGGTTCTGGTACGGGTGCTATTGAGGGTCACCGGGGTCGCCGCCGACTCCCTCAACGGCTGATCGCACGATGTCGCCCGCTGCCCGAGCCGCCCCGCCGGCGATGCCGATCACCCCGGCGGCCCCGATGTCGGGACGGGCGGCGGCGGACCGCGGCGCGGGGTCGGTGCGGGGCGGAGAGCCGGAGCCGTGGGTGCCGCTGTCCGTCCCCGGTGCAGAGCTGCGGCCGGTCGCGGACGACCCCACCGACCCGCTCGGTGCCGACCGGGGGGCGCCTCCGGCCTGCGCGCCGAAGCTCCCGCCCGGACCAGACGAGGAACGGGCGCCCGATGCCAGGGAGGCGCCGGCGGAAAGCAGTTGGCCGGCGCCGGCGCCTCCACCGAGGGCGGCCGTCGCGGGTGCCACCAGCTTCAGCAGCGCCGGCAGAGCGAGGGCCGCGAGCAGGAGGACGCCGATGCCTGCGATCACCGTCGCGGCGTTCTTCGGCTCATGGTCGCTGTTCCCCGTCCCGATCATGGTTGCTCCGGCGGAGATCACCAGGGCAGCAGCGGGTTTGTACATGAGCCATGCCGCCAGCCAGTTGAGGTGCTTGCGCCACCAGTTCCCACCCCAATCGGTCATCGAGGCCGCTGCTGCGAGTGGCAGAGTCCCGAGCAGGAGGATCAGAACGCCGAGCCGGATGTACATGAGGACGACTTGGACGATGGCAGCCAGCAGCAGCAGGAACGCGACGACGAGGAGGAGGAACGGATCGACGTCGTTCTGGCCGCAACCGACGCCCTGGATCGTCTTGCTGCCGGCCTGCATGTACAGATGGTCCGAGTAGCTGTCAGAGAGGTCCGCCAAAGCGGTGATGACGGTGGTCGCTCCGCCGGCGACCAGGACGACCCGCAGCAGTCCCTTCAGCGCGGTGAACCCCGCATCCCCCCTTCGGTCGAGGGCCATCCGCACGGATGCGAAGAGAAGGGAGGCCACGGCTGTGTATACAACGAGCCAGTTGGTCTCTACGTTGATATTCTGGTAGGAGCTTTCGGCGCCCAGGCTCGGCACCGAGACCGACAAGTCGCCGAAAATTGTGACGGCGGCGCCGAGAATCGCGCTCGCGATCCCCTTGATGATCTGTCCGATCGGGTCGCCGAGGAATCCGAAGAATCCGGATAAGAATTTGGCCAGAGGATTACCCGCGTCGCACTTCATGTCAGGACTCCCACAGCGTGAAACCGTCCGCCGTCATTCTCGATTCCAGTGGTGAGTACAACGACCCGCTCGGATCCGGTTCGATCCTCCAGTCGCCGGCGACCCACTTCATCCAGATGTACGTGGAGAAATAGCTCTCTTCGCGCCGTATCAACATTCCCACCACCGCGGATGTCCTTGAATAGTCGGACACGGAGAATCCGGCATAGCCGCCGGTGATCGGTGTGTCCGGTACATCGACGAACCCTCGCTGGAAGACAAAGCGGTCCCGTCCGACCCCAGGGACGATCTGCTGCTCCGCGACGCTGCGCCACGAGGCGGTGCTCAGGTGCGCGGTGATGCCGTGAGCCGCCATCACCGCGCCCAGCGGGGTCCGGGCGTAGCACGACCACACGCCGTCCCGACGGAGCAGCGGCCCCGCAACCGGGGAGGCCGGCACCCGGACGCCGGCCACCGTGATCCACTCGATGTGGGGCGGCGGGGCAGTGGGAAGCCGCTGGTCGCGGTCGGCAGCCGCGCATCGCGCAGGTGGCGGCTCACCTCCTGTGGCAGCCGGTCCGGACGCGGGTGCCATCGTGCCCCTGGCCTGCCCGCCCGACATCAGGAACGCCATCAGGCCGAACACCAGGACGGCCGACATGAACCCCGCGGAGATGACCCACCCTGGCCGTTGCCAGAACGCCCGGTCGTCCTCGGGCCCGGTCGGCCCGCGCAGCACTCCCCTCATGACCGACCCCTCCTAACCGAAGACCCAGGTGATCAACGGGCCCGCGGTGGCGATCAGCACGCAACCGCACAACACCATCCCGAGACGACTCATGTGCTCGGAGCTCTCACCCCTCTTGACCGAAATGGCCATCATCGATCCCGTGACCAGCACACCGGCCACACCGGCGGCCGTGCCCGCCCACGCGGCGAGCCCGAGGACCGTGCCGACCTTGTTGGCGAGCTCGGGGGGCGCCTGGCGCGTCGGGTTCGGCACCGCCGCGAGATACCGGACGGGGATCACCTGGATGTGCCTGGCCATCGTTGACATCATGATTTCTCCTATTCGTCATCAAGAAAGAAGGAGGGGGCCGAGGAATCTCACCAAGGGGCCGGCTGTGGAGGCGAGGACACACGCCCCGAGGACAACAGCGAGTTCCCGGAAAGGCCGGGCGCCATGGCGCGCCTCTCCTTGGTGGATATGGAGCGCAAGCTGAATTCCAACGACGATCACGCCGGCGACCCCTGCCGCGCTGGCGCACCAGGCGAGTATGCCGAGCAGCTCAGCGGCGCTTTCCCCTGGATGGAACTGCTCGTCGGCGAGCATCCGGGGGATCACGGCCGGGCACCTCGCAGCTCCGCTGTCCGTGCGACGAGGGCTGCCATCTCCTTCGGCAGGTCGTCAGGCGTTCCCCCCAGCCGCAGTTGCGGGATCCACGGGATCGCGTGCACCGGCACCGCGGAGCCCACGACCCGCAGCCTCCGCCTGAGCTGGACGGGAAGGCGGCCAGGCGCGTCAGCGACCGTCACCGCCCCCAGCAACCGCAGATCGGGGGCCGCTTCGTCGTGCTGGAGGAGGTTCAGCATCTGCGACAGCGCCCGCAGGCCGGCCGCGTGGGTCCGGGCGACGAGGTAGACCGAGCTCGGCTCGTCCGGCTTCGGCCATCGGCACCCGACGTCGGCTCCGCCGACGAGCACGGACAGGGTGGTCACGCCAGAACCCCCGTGCACACCGATCCATGCCACCCCGCCGGGAGAGCGCCCCCCGTTCCGTACAGCCGCCGACTCCGCACCGGCGGGTGTCGCATCCGGCGACGGGACCTCCTGGACCGGGCGGGAAGGCCCGCGGACCCAGAGGCCAGGGCCCCTGGGGACGTTGATCGCGCTACTCATGTGCACCCTTCCGCTGCGCTGCCATGGCGGCCTGAACCCTTCAGCCGGTCCGGCCCGTAGCCCTGTGTGGGACCCCGTGGCCGACAGCCGCGCGGTGAGCCGCTGACCACCACGACGGACCCGGTCCGCAAGGGGTTCAACCGGCGGCTCGGCCGGGGCCACGGCAGAGGAACGCGAAGGGGAAGGGACGGTGTCGGAGGTGGACGGCGAGAACGGTTCGGTGGGGGGCCGGGGAACCCCGGTCGCGACGAAGGCAGCCGTGGGCGCCGGTACGTCGGGCTGTCTGGGGTGCCTGCTGTTCATTCCCGGTGGGATCGTCGTCGTGATCGTCATCGGAGGGCTGGGGGTCCTGCTGTGGCCGCTGGTCGTCCTGATCATGGCCTTCCACGGCTCTCCCCCCTCCTCCACCCAGCTGCCCGACTACGCCAAGGCGGCACAGGTGATCCAGGGGGACGGCAAGGAGGCCCTGGCGCCCGACTCGGTGCCGCAGTACCTGTACGACCCGATCGAGCAGGCAGGCGGCGACTGCGGAGCCATCGGGCCCGTCGTCATCGCCGCGCAGATCGAGGCCGAGTCGAAGTTCGCCCCCGATTACTCCGGTTCGCCGTCGGCCCAGGGGATCTCCGGGCTGGATCCCAGGATCTTCCAGCAGTACGGCACCGACGCGGACGGCAACGGCAGGATCTCACCCTTCGACCCGGAGGACTCCGTAGCCGCTCAGGGAAAGTACTTGTGCGCCCTGGCCGGGCAAGCCCGGCAGCTCGTGGACGAGCGTCGGCTCACCGGGTCGGTGCTCGACCTCACCCTGGCTGCCTACCACGGCGGCATGGACGCCCTGGAACGGACGGGAGGCATCCCTGCCACCGGTGAAACGCCCGCCTACATCTCCGGCGTCCGCGTCTGGTTCCCGGAGTTCGCCGGTGTCTATCCCCCGCTGCCGCTTTCCACGGCGACTCCTTCCACCGCTCCCTCGGACGGTCCTCCGGACAGCTCCTCACCGACGGAGGGCCCCTCCGGGCCCGACCAGGCATCCTGAGCGCCGAGCGCGCCGCACGACCGACAGATCCGATCCCTTGGGGAGGCCGACTGTGCCCGCCGACCGACTGAACGCGACCGCCCTCCTGGACGGCTTATCCCTTCTCTCCGTCCGCATCACCGAAGAGGGGGCGCTGCTCCTCGACGGGAGACCGACCAGCGTGCCTCCGGCGGACACGCTCCACGAGTTCATCCTCGACACCGCCCAGAAGCAGGCCAGGACGCGGGGCACACCGATTGTCGTGGCGATCGACGACCGTCCGGCGGGGTACGCCACCACCATCGCCGTCGCGCCCGACGGATCGAGCCAGTTGCTGGACGCCGAGGAACCGGCGACTGAGGAACCGGCGACGGGCGAACCGGCGGCCACCCCCGCACCGGACGCCGAGCAGCCCGACCCCCTCGGCACGGGGAGCGACCGGCGGTCGGCCACGGCGGGTTGGGCCGACGATGCGACGTACGGCCTTGAGTCCGCCGACACCGCCGAGGTACACGGAATCGCCGCCTACGTGGCCTACACGCGGGGCGACCACGGACAGGCGACGGCGCTGTTCCTGGAGACCGCCCGCATCCGCCACGCGGCGGGCGACTCACGTGCGCCCCACGACGTGAAGTGGGCCACGATCGCCTGGATGATGCTCGGCCCGGCCCGGGCGAAGCCGTACGAGAAGCTGCTCTTCGGTCTCTGGTCCGAGTTGGCCGCGGACGGCCTCGCCCCCGTCGACGAGTACCTCTACGACTGCGCCCAGCGCACCGCGGAGCGCCTGGCCGACACTCGTCCGGGAAGCGCCGTGAGGGGGCGGCAGACCGTTGGCCCGGCAGATCAGGAGATCGGGTAGTCCTCGATCGGCGGACGCTCCTGCGCCCGATGTGTCCCGGGTCGGCAACCGGCGAACGGGCCCGAGGGGTCCCGGAGGAAGCCCATCAGCGGCGCGAGGTAGTCGCGGTGCCAGTTCGCCGGACCGCACAACCCCTGACCGGGATCCGTCATCTCCAGCCAGGCCATCCACAGGCCGTACAGATGGGCCACCGCGTCGTCATGGAGCCACCACCGAGAGCACCACGGTGACGACGAGCTGTGGCCCTTCACGTAGACGGGCACAAGGAGATGGTTCACCCACCGGGAGAGCAGGGCCGTGACGTGCCGCAGCTCCTCCCCTTCGAGATAGAGGATGAACCGGGGCACAGCTGCCGGCTCAGCGTCCGCGGGAGCGGTTTCAGGCGTGGTCCTTCCGTCCTCCTCGGAGGGCACGGCATGCGTATCGGTCATCGACGGTCCTCGGAGCGACGGCGTCCTACGTCCGCGGCGTGCACGGGCGTCTTCTGCCTCTGACAACGCCACGACGCGAAAGCGGGTTCAGCGTGGGGGTCCGCCCGCGCGGCGAGCCGACCCGGTCCGCTACACGGCGTAGACGTGCCAGCGCTGGTTCGAGTAGCCGTAGCACGTCCAGAGCTGCAACGGATTGCCGTTCGTTTCCTTTCGGTCGGTATCGTCGAGGCATTGGCCGGTCGCTCTGTTGACGATGGTGGCGTCGGCCCTCTCGGACCACCGCTGGGAAACGTCGCCGTCGCACGTGTGCAGTTGGGCCTGCGTGCCGTTTGCCGTAGGGCCGGGGGCCGGTGCCAGACACTTCCCGAAGGCGCGGACGGTGCCGTCGCCGGGGAGGGTCCAGGTCTGGGCGTCGGTTCCGTCGCAGGTGCGCAGCTGGACGGCCATCTGCGGGTAGGTGTCGGCCTTCGCCGCGTCGACGCACATGTAGGCGATCCCCTTGAGAACGGCCTTGACGGCCTGGGGCGAAGGCGGCGCGGGCGTCCGGGGCGACGGCCGTCCCCCCTGCGGCGCCGAGTGACGGGGTACCGGGGCGGTGCCGGGCCCGGCATCGGCGCTCGGGGACGGGTCCGGCGGCGGCGTGGCGGATGAGGCGGGCGGGGAGGACGGGGAGGGAGACGATGGCCGGGACGGCGTGACCGAGGCGGACGGAGGAACGGCAGGGGACGGCGGGCCTCCGAACTTGTCGCCCTTGACGGAAGACCCTTCCGCGTGGTGCCTGATGGCCGGAAGTGCCAGGACGAGCGCCGCCACCGCGGTCGCCACGGTGACGAAAGCGGCGGCGATGACGAGAATGCTCTCACGGCCGGTTCCCAGTCTGCCCCTCGCGACACCGGTCAGCAGGGGCAGGACGGGCGCGGTGTGCACGGTGCTCGCTAACTCACGCGGGCCGGCGGAACGGCCGGCGAGCAGATCCTCCTCCGGTGAATCGGACCGCCCGCCGGGGGCGTCGCCCGCGTTCACCGGGCGAACCGCCGAGTCACGCTGCGGCTTGAGCCGCCACTTGCGCAGACGTGCCAGATTCATGACCGCCGGTTCCTTCCCGCCGTGGCACCGGCCGCCTCAGCAGGCCGGTCGCCGGGAGCCGGCCGCACGGTCCGGCGCGGCTCGCTGCCCACCCGACAGGTACCGTCTCGTGAACGTCCTGATGGTGACAGTGCGTCAATCTTTGCGCCTAGAAGGCGAGTTGGCCTTCTATGTCTCGACACAGCATATAGAGACGACGGCGGACAGACAGCCGGCCCCGGACGCGGACACGCCGATGAGGCGGGTCCGCGTCCGGGGCCGGGGCTTGATGATCACCGGTGCAGGAAGTGAGGAGAGAACCGAGCGGGGAGGACGCAGGGCACTACACCTTGTTGATGTGCCAGCGCTGGTTCGAGCCGGCGAAACAGTCCCACATCTGAAGAGGGTTCCCTTCGGCCGGCCTGCGGTCGGTGTCGTCGAGGCAGCGTCCGGACCGGCTGTTGACGATGAGGAAGCCGTCCGTCGTGCCTGGGGAGAAGTGAGCTTCGTCCTCGTGCCACTTCTGGGAGGGGTCGCCGTCGCAGGGGTGGAGTTGGACCTGCGTGCCGTTTCCCAGAGGGCCGAGGACCGGTGCCAGGCACTTCCCGAAGACGCGGACGGTGCCGTCGTCGGCGAAGGTCCACGTCTGGCCGCCGGTTCCGTCACAGGTGCGCAACTGGACGGCGGTCCGGGGGGAGGAGTCGGCCTTCGCCGCGTCGACGCACTTGTAGGCGAACCCCTTGAGAACGGCCTTCTTCCCATGCCCGGCGGGCGGGGGGTTCCCGGCCGGCGGGTTCGGTGCCACCACCGGATCCTGCCGTACCGCGGTCAGGTCGTTCATGACGATCGCGAAGGCGTACGGCGCCTGCCCGTCGTCGTGACTGCAGAAGTCGTTCGACTCCTTCCCCGTGCACCGCCGGTCGCGATCGAGCACCCAATAGGACAGTTCACGCATGTCCTTCGACTTCGCGAAGGCGGTCAGCGACCGTGCGTCGGCAAGGGTGAACTTCTCACCGGGGGAGTCGTTCTGACCGATCATGGGGGTGTTCCCCTCCATCTGCCACCGTTGACCATCCGACAGCTGACCCCAGATCTGGCCGAGTTGGCGGTTCAGCGCGATCGCCGCGTCGATGGCCTTTTGCCCCATGTCCGTCGCCCTGGACCCGTAATCCATGGTCATCGGGTTCACCGTGTCGATATCGAGGCCGTGTTCGTGGGCGCTCCGCAGGACGACCAGGCCGTCCTGCGTCAGGCCGTCGGGGTCGGCGGGGAGCGTGTATTCGATGTCCAGCCTCCTGCCCTGCTTCCGGTACTGCCCCTGCAGCGCGGCCAGCGCCTGGTTCCTCCTGCGCACGGAGGGCTGGTCCGTGAGGGGTTGTCCCTCCACGTCCATGTCGAGCCTGGTCACGTTGAGCTGGTCGATGATCTTCCGGTACTGGCCTTCGAGGGCGGCGACCGATGGGCACGCGACCGCCAGGTCGGTTCCGTCCGCTCCGCCGAAGGAGACCGTGACGTCACCGCCGGCGGCGCGCACCTGTCTGACCGTGGATGCCCAGACGCCCATGTCGGCGGAGCACTTCCCGCCGGAGGCGGTCGCGAAGGCGAGGGTGAAGTACTTGATGCCCGCATTCATCGCGGCGGGCACGAACACCGGATCCTCCACGTAGGGCGCCGCGAAGTTCTTCGGGAAACCCGGTCCGGCCTGCACGGTGGCCTGCGCGCTCCCGCCCGCCGCGACCACCCCCGTGGCAGCGGCCGCCAGCAGGGCGGCTCCGGCAAGGAGCGTGACATGTCGATGACGCATTGGTCCTCCTTCGTGATGGTGTTCCGGTCCGCCACCGCGGGTGTGGTGTGCGGTCCTCAGCGGCGCAGCCAGGTCTGGTTCCGGCCGCCCCAGCACTGCCAGACCTGCAGGGGCGTGCCATCGGCGGACTGCTTGTCCTTGGCGTCCAGACACCGCCCGGATCCTGCGTTGACCAGGCTGTTGCCGGGACCAGTACGCCACTTCTGGGCGCCCGTCCCGTTGCAGGTCCACAGCTGCACAGGTACGCCGTCGGCATGGCCGGCCCCGGTGACGTCCAGGCAGAGTCCGAGCACGCGGACCGTCCCGTCCGCGGGGAACATCCAGCGCTGCGAGGCGTTGCCACCGCAGGTGTTCAGCTCCACCCGGTCCCCGGGAGCGGGAAGTGCGTGCTGCACGTCCACGCACTTCCCGCCGAAGCCGACGATCTGGTTCCCGGAGGGTTTGGGTGGCGGGGCGGGGCGGGGCCTCACCGGCTTCCGGGTAGCCGTCGGGCGCGGCCTTCCGGCGGCCGGCGGGTCCGCCGGGTAAGGGTGCGGTGCGGGTGCCTCGGACGCCGTGGTCGGGGGTGGTGCCGGTACCCGGGGTGATGTGCCGGGGGACGCCGAGGCGCGGGGTGACGTCGAAGGGCGGGGGGACGCCGAGGCGCTGGAAGGCGCGGGCGGCGTGCTGTCGGGGCCGAGGACCGTTTCGGTGACGACCAGGTGCGCGGGGGCCGGGTCGGCGTCGTCGAGCCGCGCGAACGCCCCTTCCGTGAGGTTGAGGCACAACGGCCGGCGGGCCGACGCGGAGAAGGTGCCGCGGTCGTTGACCCGTACGACGACCGACCGGTGGTTCGCCGGGTTCGAGACCCGGACCGCCGTACCGAAGGGCAACTGGGGCGACCTGCCCGACGAGGTGGCCGCGGTGAGGGCGCGCGGATCGAAGTCCTCGCCGTCGGCGGTGCGGGCGTGCGCGGGTATCCCGTTCCCGTAGCGGGTGGCCCAGCACGTGGCGGGAAGGGTGAACCCGGAGGCCGTGACCGCTGTCGCACGGCTGTCGGCCGCCGCCTTCCCGGGGGCACCGCAGCTCCTGGCGGTCGCCACCACAGCGCCCAGGACGACCAGGGCGAGCGCGAGAGGGATCAGCCGATTCGGCGGCAGCCGCCAGGTCCACGGGGATACGGCCCATCGGCGGACGGACGGCACATGGCTGCTCCGTCCCTCCGGCCGGCCCCGGTCCGTGCCGCGCTGTCCGGACGCCCGCGGAGCCGGCGCTGCGGTGCGGGGGAGCACCTGTGTCGTCCCGGGTCGGCCGGAGCCGGTCTGTCGCGGATCGGCCGAGCGGGGCTGGAGGGGGCCGCGGGTTCTCCCGCGACCGGCGGCTCCGGTCCCGCTGCTCCCGGCCGCCCGGTTCTCCCTCACCCCGGTATCGGCGCGCGGGCCGACGGTGGCCCTCTCCCCCGCGCTCGGCCCGCCACTCCCGGCGAGGAACCAGGCCGGCCCACCTCCCGGGCTCTGCCCCGTCTCGGCGGTCGGGCCGGGGGCGCCGGGCCCCGCGTCTTTCCCAGCCATCCTTCTCCTCTTTCGGCGGTGGGTGCCGTGGACCAGCCGCCCGTCTGGGAGGGGGCCACGTCCGAGTGGTGTCGGCGAACGGCGGACGGCGCGCTCCCGACGGACCGTCGCCCTGCCCACTCCTACGCGCCCCCGGAACCAGGGGTTCATGCCGCCGTCGGTCGCAGATCTCAGATGACCCTGCGGACGGCCAGCACCGTGCCGTTCCAGGCGAGTGCCACCTCATCGACGGCACGTCCGGGGCGCGGCGCCTGTACGACCTTCCCGTCACCCGTGTACATCGCCACGTGCTCGGGACGGGTGGCAGACCCCTCGTAGAACAGGAGATCGCCGGGACGCAGGGCGGCGAGCGGTACGGCCCAGCCCTCCTGGACCTGGGCGTAGGTGGTTCGGCCGAGGAGTATCCCCGCACTGCGGTATGCCTGTTGCACGAGGGACGAGCAGTCGCACCGTCCCATGGGGTCGTCACCGTGGGGGCGGGTGCACGCGCCGCCCCACTGGTAAGGGGTTCCGACCTGGCCGAGTGCCCAGCGGACGGCCCGCTGTGCTTGGGAGACCGATGTGGTCGTGGCGCGGTGGGGCGCCGTCGAGCGGGCGGGGCGGTGCGCCGTCCGCGCCGTGTGCCGTGGCGCACCCTGCGGTACCGGGTCGTGGGCGGGCTGGGCGGACGCAGAGCGTCCGGGCTTCGTCGGCGCGGGCGGAGTGGCCGGCTTCAGCACGACGGGCCGGTGCTTCGGAGCTGGTGCCAACGGAACAGGCCCCGCCGTGCGCAGCGTATCGGGCAGCAGGGCGAACGCCGTCCCGCGCGGTCGGCCCTCGCCGAGGGGCGGTTCGTGGACCACGTTGGTCGAAGCAGCGGGGGCGGACCTCACAGCCGGCTCAGCGGGGCCCTCGTGAAGCGGCCCCCCGAGGCACGCGGAACCGACCAGGCAAGCGCCGAGGGCGACGCTCAGCGCGATGCCCCGGCGCGGGCCAACGGCCACCGGCGGACCAGGGTCGAATGGGTCCGAGCGAGGCCACTTGGGACCGGGACCCGGACCGCACGTGTCCTGGGGGCCAATGAACCACGCGGCGAATTCGGGTGTTCTGGACAACAGAGCGCCTTCCGTCGGAGCGGCCGCCACCAGACCGGATGGAACGCCGGCCGGAACACGGGAGAGGCCGTACCCGACGATGAGGACCGGCTGGACTCTCGTCTGCGTCTACGCCCCGCCGCGCGCAGGGGTTCAGCGGACGCCGCCAGACGCGAAGCGTGGAAAGCGACTTCGGCGAGCGTGGTGTCCGCCCGCGGAGAGATGCCGGGGCCGGGGGGGCGAAGCGCTGGACTCTCAGGCCACCAGACGATTCTGCCAGGCCCAGATGGCGACTTCGGTCCGATTCCGGGTCCCGAGCTTGCGTTGCGCCTCACACAGACGTGCTTTGACGGCCGACGTGGAGATGCCCAGTCGCTCGCTGATCTCCACGTTCGTGCGGCCCTCGGCGACCGCCCGGACCACGTCGGTCTCCTTCGGCGTCAGAGGCTCCTCCAGCGCCCGAGTCGGCCGGCTTGTCGAACTGAAGTGCCGGATCAGCGGGACAGCCACAGCGGCCGACAACATCGCGGTGCCGTCAACGGCGTTCTGGACGGCGGCCACGAGCAGACGCGGGCTGGAGTCCTTGAGGAGAAATCCGACGGCTCCCGCTCCGAGTGCGGCGAACAGGTTCTTCTCGGTGCCGTACGTCGTCAGGATGACCACTCGCAGGTCCGGGTTCTCCTGCGTCAGGATCTCGGTGGCGCGCAGACCGTCGATTCCCGGCATCCGGATGTCCATGAGGACGACGTCGGGGCGGACCCGGCGCACCAGTTCGACCGCCTCGTCACCGTTGGCGGCTTCTCCGGCCACCTCGAAGCCCGCCACGGATTCGAGGATGAGTCGGAATCCGGTGCGGACCATCGCCTGATCGTCGGCGATCACTACGGAGATGCTCATGCCGTCCTCTGCGCCGTTCCGACCAGACACGCCATGCCGAGCGAGGTCCGGCATCGTTGCTGGAGCCGCATCCCGCCCGCGCGTAGCGATAGTAGTCATCCCCCGCCAGCCCCGGCGGCGGACTCGACGGGATGGCCGGATCCCGTCCCCGCAGGTCGGCTCCGTACCGGTGCCTTGTGCATCCTCGGTCCGAGGCCGGATTTCGTCGGACACCATACGGAAAGGTCCCCGGAGTCGTGGTCGCTCGACTCCGGGGCCCGGGTGAGGCACGCGCGGTCCAGCGGGTTCGCGATCCGCCGCTACCGTGCTGTTCCGCTCACACGGTGACCGTCGCGCCTGCCTGAGGTGTCCTCAGACAGTGGCTCGGTCCACGACCCGCCTCACCACAATCGATCCCGTCAGGTCCATCGCCCGCAGCCCAGCGGAGAGCAGGCCCGGATCCGCCACACGGGAGCATCGGTCTCGACCGAATGCGCCTTCCGCGCGGCAGCGGTGACCCTGCCGACGGAGTTGTCGTAGAACTGGTACTCCACGTAGCCGCCGGTGCTCCCGCCGTAGGCCCAGACCCAGCTCTGCGCCCCGTCACCCGGGTGCGTGTCGAGCTGGCCCTCAACACCATAGAAAGACGTGTAGTACCGGGTGTTCGGGTGGAGGTTCGACGGCGCGGCCGAAGCCGCCTGGGTCAGACCCAGCCCTGCGACCGCGACGACAGTCGTGACAGCGGCTGTCCGCATCATGTTCTTGACTCGCATTTTCCCTCGCTTGTCTCTTTGACAGGTACGAAGCTTCGCTGCGCTTCGCGTCATGCGTCGATTTACTGCCCGGGCACTCGGAGTTTCTCCCTGGAGACCGTTGAGCCCTTCTCACAACTCCACGCAGAGCGAGTCCCCGGGGTTCGATCCGTGGAGTCGTTGGGCCATTCGCTGAGGCAGGCCCAGGACCGATGAACCCACCAGGAGTCCTAGTCGTAGTGAGAGGAACAGGGCAGAGAATTGGCATCACACGAATTCTACGTGCGGGAGGACTACAAACGCCCCGTCCATCGCGCATGAATCTCGCCCGAAAATGTCCGACAGTTTCCGAAACAAAGGAATGGAAAACGACTCCGGGGTGACTCAAACGAGGCCTCTCTGACGTAAGCGCTATGGCACGGCGGCACCACCAGTGCCGCCGAAAAACCCACCAGCAGTGCCGCCAAAAGGCCAGGCAGAAACGCCATCCGCTAAATCAAGTGGAAACATTTCGACACCGGCGCCGCCGACGGAAGGTTACTCGCAGAACGGCGACGTCTCCGGAAATGTCTCGTCGGTCGATCACTCGCACCGGCGCGATCCCTCCGTCCCCAAAACTGTCACACCGGGCAGAGCCCTGAACTTAAATCAAGGTTCAGCAGCGACTCGGAAGGTTCGAAAAGGGCCCGTGCCGCAGCAATCTCTCCGCCTGGAGGATCGGCGCAAGCCGCGTACAGCTCATCGGCTACGGCGCCGGAGAAAAACCCCCTCAAGAAGAATACGCGACTGAGGAAAACCAAATAAAGGAGTAAATTTCCCGGCGGCCCTACCCGAGCGGTCTTCCATTTCAGGAAGACCGCATCTTACGAGCTTGTGCATGGTTTCGATCGGGGAATGGCGGCTCAGCAGTTCGCCTTGCTGCACAGGGGTCCATCCCCGCTCGCGCGGGGAGTAACCTGATTGACCTGCAGGTCTCCTACGGGGCCGACTGACTGGAGCCAACTTCAAAGAAGGCGACAAAAGACGCACACGGCACGAAAGGTCGCCCCGCGAGTCCCCAGAAAACAGAGTACGGCCGCCGCACGGAACACCCGGAGCGATGGCCGCACCCATGGGATACCTGTCCGCGCGCAGGGCTGCGCCCCGCGCAACTCCCGCACCAGGCCCAGCGGCACACCGCAGACAGCCACGGTCAGTCGCGGGCACACGGCCACGGGCCAGCGGGCGGAGCATGGACGGCCTGACCAGCAGGTACGCCGGCAGCGCCTCTGTGATTCCCAAGCTCAGAGCGCGGGTTCGATTCCCGTCATCCGCTCCAAAGTGAAGCCTCAGGTCGAAGACCTGGGGCTTAATTCATTTGAGGCTCAATTATCGCCCGCCCATTACCGGTGAAGGAAAATTCAACACCTCTTCCCGCCGGAGAGCAGCGTCCCAGCATTGCCGACGTTCGCCGCGGATCTTGGCGCCTTCGCGGAGTTGGGCGGGCGGCGTCCTCCTGGCCGTGGACCCGGCCCCGGGCCTCGACGAGGGCAGCCCCTTGATGATCACAGTTTTCGTTGCCCGCCGGCTGCGGCCTCCGCTCACCTGTAGCACCATGAGACACGACGCGCTACGATGAGGTCATGAAAACCATCACTCAGCGCGAGTTCCGCAATCAGTCCGCGGCCGTCATGGACGCCGTGGAGGCCGGCGAGACCTACCACATCACCCGTAACGGCACGGAGGTCGCGGAGCTGCGTCCTCTTCACCGCAGGCGGCGTCTGAGTGCCGAAGAACTGGTGGAACGGCACCGCAGGCTGCCGCGCGTGGACGCCGCCGGCATGCGACAGGAAGCGGACGAGTTCTTCGGAACCGAAGACCGCGCCGGTGACGACGACCCCTGGCAGCGCAGCCGTGCCTGAGCGCCACCCGGCCGGCGTGCTCGACACCTGCGCGTACATCGATCTGGATGTACTCGACCCGGCGGTCCTTCCAGCCGTCCCGGAACTCACCACCATCACGATGGCCGAGTTGCAGCAAGGGGTCGCCATGGCCAAGGACGCTGCCACCCGAACCGCCCGCATGGAAAAACTGGGTGCGGCGGTCGCCGATTTCGAACCTCTCCCGTTCAACGGGGACGCAGCCGCCCGCTACGGCACGCTTGTGGCGCTTGCCATTGCCGCAGGCCGCGATCCACGTCCCCGGAGGATGGATCTCATGATCGCCGCCATCGCCTCCGTCCAGGGCCTTCCCCTATACACCCGCAACGCCGATGACTTCAAGGGGCTGGACGGCTCCCTGACCATCGTTGCCGTCTGACGGACCCGCCCTACGCAGGTTGCACCACATCCGCACCACTCACAGCGGTACATGACGGTCAGCCTCGGGCAGCGCTGGAGGCTGCGGCGCACCCGCTGCTCAGCCCGAAGCCGCGCTGACCAGCATCTGGCTCACCACGGCTCATGTGATTCCCAAGCTCAGAGCGCGGGTTCGATTGCCGTCATCCGCTCCAAAGAAAAGCCCCAACTCAACGAGTTGGGGCTTTTGTCGTTGTCCAGACCCGTCAGGGCGCCGCGTGCCATTGGCGTGCCACTGGGCGAACCCTCAACACCGCACCCGAGAGCGCGTCAATTGCGAGGAGAGTCGGACTCATCGTCGCACCTCTGGGCGGCTGGCCAACGTGCTTTCACGCCGGCCGCGAAGACGGCGCCGGCGCGACTGCGTAGCGTTGTCCCAGCGAGATGGCCAAGGTCAGGAGCCCACCAGAGCTCACGGCATTCAGCACCGCTCTGCAGTAGGTCGGCACCCGTGACCATGACCGCGGCCGTTCCCGCCAGTGCGCCCATCGCTCCACCGGCTGATCCGCAACGCTTGACGATCACGACGTCCACCGGCCCCAGCACGGACGTCCGGGTCCTCCTCGCCCAGGCCGAGGGCCACCCCGCCGGGACCGACGCACCCATCGAACAACGTCCCCGCCCTCGACATCGACCTCGCGGGCAGTTGCTCCGGTCGTCCCTCCGCAGCACGCGGTGCTACTGCGTGCTACCGTGTGGCTCATGTCAGCACAGCCCGAGATCACCCAGCGCGACCTGCGCAGCAGGTCCAAAGAGATCATGGACGCCGTCCAGGGCGGGCAGTCCTTCACCGTCACCCGCGACGGGCATCAGATCGGGGAACTGATCCCGCTGCGCCGTCGCAGGCGGTTCGTTCCGCGCGCGGAGTTCGCGGCCATGTCCCGCACAGCGTCGGATGTCTCACTCGAAGCCTTCCGGACCGACCAGGAGGCCACGGCCGAGCAGGAGACGGACGACCCCTATGCCCGCTGAGTACGCCCAGGGCCTGCTCGACACCAACATCGTCATCCTGCGCAAGTGGCTCGACCCCGCAGAACTCCCCGGCGAGGTCGCGATCACCGCCATCACCCTGGCAGAACTCTCCGCAGGCCCCCACGAGGTGCGCAGGAACGACGAACAGGACGACTACGACGAGCACGCGGAGCGCGGGCGCCGCCTCGACATCCTGCAAAGGGCCGAGAACGAGTTCGACCCCATCCCCTTCGACACCGAAGCCGCCCGCATATACGGGAGGGTCTGCGCCGCCGTGATCGGAGCCGGCCGAAAGCCACGGCGTCGCGTCGCGGACCTCATGATCGCCGCCATCGCCGCCGCCGAAGAACTGCCCCTCTTCACCACGAACCCCGACGACTACAAGGGCCTCGGCGACCTCCTCACCGTCGTCCCCGTCACCCGACCCACCGTCCTTCACGACCGGTAGCGCCTGCTCGGCGCACCGAATCCGCACCACGCGCAGGGGTACGGCTCGGTGAACCGCGCATGCCCACGGCAGCGGCCCAGCGGATACTTCAGGACCGATCGTTCCGCTGACCAGTACAGATGCCGACCAGACCCCCCGTGATTCCCAGGCTCGGAGCGCGGGTTCGATTCCCGTCATCCGCTCCACCCGCGATCCGCGGTGCGTCTGCACCGGTGGGCCGTCCGGACTCGCGGCGCGCTCGCTTCGACTCGACCACGTGCAGCACTTCGTCGCCTCGGATCAGAGGAATGTCGACCCTGTCCCCGGACGCCAGTCGGCGGTGGGCCGCCTCACCGACGAACGCCCGCCGAGATCAGTGCGGCCCCTTCAACGCGCGATGAAGCGCGCGTTCGGCAGCCGTGGTGTCCTCGATGACAAGGCGCGAAGCCGCCAGCGCGGCCCGGCCGGCAGTCCAGGAGCGGCCCGGCTCCGTCCCTGTTCGGGCGTGGCGCCGTGCGGCACCGTCGCGCCGTTGGGTGGAGGGGAAACCCCACCGACCGTTCACCGACGCCGTCTCGACCGCCGGCCGCGCGGACGCCTACTGTGGCGGTCGGACGGAGACCGGCGTCACTGGGCATGCCGGGACCGGTCCGTGACGGCGCGAGCGAGAGGGTGAACGATATGCACGGCATCCTCACCAAGCGGCTCCACATCGACCTCGGACGCGTTGCCAGCGCCTTCTGTTGTCGCTGAGCGCCGGCCGCCGCCGTTGAGCGCGGCCCACGGCCGTCGCCGTACCGGCCCTGCCTCGTGACCGGTCCGCCGGCGACCGCGCACCTGCCGGCGTCGGCAGCCGGCTCGCCCCCGGCCGGCACCGCGTGGTCGGCGACGAGGAGGCGCCGTCACCTTCGACCCGGCCGCAGCCGTACCGCCACGGCAGGCCGTCACCCCGTTCTCCGCCGCCCTCGACTCCCAGGAGGCATCTCGTGACCGCACCGCCCCGGTCCTCGGCCGACGTCCAGGCCGCGGCTGCCGCCACGGCTTCCGCCACGGCGCAGCCGCCCCGCGCGGCGGTGATCGCCGACGACGCCGAGGCGCTCGCCGTCGCCGCCGCGCTCGCCGCCGAGTTCCGGGCCGGCGCCTCCCGGCGGGACGCCGAACGGGACCTGCCGCGCGCCGAGTTGGACCGGCTCAGCGCGACCGGGCTGCTGGCTGTCTCGGTGCCGGCGGCGTACGGCGGCGCGGACGTCAGCCTGGTCACGCTCGCCGAGGTCTTCCGGCTGCTGGCCACGGCCGACGGCAGCCTCGCGCAGATCCCGCAGAGCCACTTCGTGTACGTCAACGTGCTGCGCGCCCAGGGCACGGCGGACCAACAGAGCTTCTTCTACGGCGAGTTGCTCGTCGGCAAGCGGTTCGGCAACGCCCAGTCCGAGGCCGGCACCCGGCACGTCCAGGACATCCGCACCCGGCTGGAACCGGCCCCCGGCGGCGCCGGGTTCGTCCTGACCGGGGTGAAGCACTACGCGACCGGCGCCCTGTTCGCCGACTGGATCCCGGTGCTGGCCCGAGCCGGGGACGAGGGCGCGCTGCACGTCGCCTTCGTGCCCGCCGGCGCGCCCGGAGTCACCGTGGTGGACGACTGGGAGGGCATGGGCCAGCGCACCACCGCCAGCGGAACGGTGCGGCTGGAGGGCGTCGACGTTCCCGCGGACCGGGTGCTCCCGCATTACCTGACCTTCACCGGGCCCCAACTGCACGGGGCTGTAGCGCAGTTGCTGCACGCCGCGATCGACGCGGGAATCGCCGGCGGCGCGCTCGCCGAGGCCGTGGAGTTCGTCCGCACCAGGAGCCGTCCGTGGTTCGAGAGCGGATTCGAGACCGCGGCGCAGGACCCGCTGCTGATCCAGCGGGTCGGCGAACTCGCCGTCCAGGTACGGGCCGCGGACGCGCTGCTGACGGCGGCGGCCCGCGCGGTGGACGCCGCCCGCGCCGACCTGACCGACGACAGCGCCGCCGAGGCGTCCATCGCGGTGGCGGCGGCCAAGGCGTTCGCGGCGACCGCCGCGGTGGAGGTGTCGGGCGCGCTCTTCGAGCTGGCGGGCACGCGGGCGGCGGCCGACTCGCTGAATCTGAACCGCTACTGGCGGGACGCGCGTACCCACACGCTGCACGATCCGGCGCGGTGGAAGGTGCAGCACATCGGCCGCTACGTGCTCAACGGCGTCCGCCCGCCGCGGCACGGCCTGCTGTAGGCCCTGCGGGCGGCCCGCCCCCACCGACGCCCCGGCGTCCGCGCCACCCGTTGCCGCACCTCGCCGCCGCGTATCCGAAACGGAGACCTCTCGTGACCCTGACCTTCCACTGGTTCCTGCCCACCTACGGCGACAGCCGCCAGGTCGTCGGCGGCGGCCACGGCACCCCGGCGGGCGCCGCGGGTGGCGACCGGCCCGCGACGCTGGGCTACCTCACCCAGATCGCCCGCGCCGCGGAGGACCTGGGCTTCGTCGGCGCGCTCACCCCGACCGGGGCGTGGTGCGAGGACGCCTGGCTGACCACGGCCATGCTCGCCCAGACCACCGAGCGGCTGAAGTTCCTGGTCGCCTTCCGCCCCGGCTCGGTCTCGCCGACGCTCGGCGCGCAGATGGCCGCCACCTTCCAGCGGCACTCCGGCGGACGGCTGCTGCTCAACGTGGTCACCGGCGGCGAGAGCCATGAGCAGCGCGCCTACGGCGACTTCCTCGACAAGGACGCGCGCTACGCGCGCACCGGTGAGTTCCTGCACATCGTGCGGGAGTTGTGGGCGGGCCGCACGGTCGACCTGACCGGCGAGCACCTGCGGGTGGAGGGCGCCAGGCTCAGCCGGGTGCCTGACCCGGTGCCCGAGGTGTACTTCGGCGGTTCGTCGCCGGCCGCCGGCGAGGTCGCGGCCCGGTACAGCGACGTGTACCTCACCTGGGGCGAACCGCCGGCCGCGGTCGCCGAGAAGATCGGCTGGATCCGGGCGCTGGCCGACAAGGAGGGGCGTCGCGTCCGGTTCGGCATCCGGCTGCACGTGATTGCGCGCGACACCGCCGCTCAGGCGTGGGCCGAGGCGGAACGGCTGCTGGCCGGCTTCGACCCGGCCGCCGTCGCCGCCGTCCAGGCGGGGCTGGCCCGCAGCGAGTCCGAGGGCCAGCGGCGGATGCTGGCGCTGCACGGCGGCAGCACCGCCGACCTGGAGATCTCGCCGAACCTGTGGGCCGGCATCGGTCTGGTCCGCGGCGGCGCCGGCACCGCGCTGGTCGGCAGCCACACCGAGGTCGCCGACCGGATCGCGGAGTACCACGCCCTGGGCATCGACGAGTTCGTGCTGTCCGGCCACCCGCACGTGGAGGAGGCGTACTGGTTCGGCGAGGGCGTGCTGCCCGTGCTGCGCTCCCGCGGCCTGTGGACCCACCCCCTCGACGCCACCCCCGGCGCCCGGGACACCGCCCCCGCCGAGATCCCCTTCGCCGGCCGCCCCTGACCACCTGGTGCGGCGGCAGGCGTGGCGCGGCCGGTTCCACGCGCCCTGCGCCACGCGCGCGCTTCCACGCGTCCGGCGCCGCCAGGCGGAAACCCACGCCGATCGCTTCGCGATCCTGCTCGGAGGCGCCGTGTCCGCGGGCGCACCGCGCGGGATGCCGGTCGTGGCGGGCGGCGCCGCCCCGCGCGGCGCGCTCCCACTCGTCCTCGGCGGGCAGCCGCACGTCGAGGCCGAGCCGTTCCCCTGGCCGGCGGCAGCAGGCCGCCGCCTCGGCCCGGTCCACGCGCTCCCCGCCCACCGCGGCGACTCCGCCCGACCGGACACGCCTCATCGCGCCGTACCGGCGCCGGGAGGCCGGGCGGGGCAGCGCCGACACAACAGGTCGATCCGTCCGGGCCGGAGGGGGACCATGGAGTCATGATCACCATTCACCTGAAGTACGAGATCGACCCCGACAAGCTCGCGGACTTCGAAGAGTACGGCAGACGCTGGATCACGCTCGTCAACCGGTTCGGCGGCACCCACCACGGCTACTTCCTGCCGAGCGAGGGCGACAGCGACATCGCCTACGCCCTCTTCTCCTTCGACTCCCTCGCCCGGTACGAGAAGTACCGCACCGACAGCTTCACCGACCCCGCGTGCCAGGAAGCCTTCGAGCTGGCCCGCAGCACCGCCTGCATCAGGCGGTACGAACGCCGCTTCCTCAGACCGCTCGAGGCGTGATCGATGTCCCGACTCGCCGACGCCACACGGCGGCGCCCGGACCTGACGACGGTAGATATGGGTCAGACGTGAACACAGGACACTGATCTCCCTCTTTGTCGGATGGCGCAACGGGACGGCTGTGGTGGGTGCATGAAGCTCTGGTTGCCGTTGGACGCCGTGCCGCGGCTCGGCGGTGCGGTCGTCCTCGGAGTCGTGGTCGGCCTCGCCGTCGCGGTGCCGGTCGAGCCGGCGTTGGGTGTGCTCGCCGGGATCGCGGCCATGGAGCTGGTCTTCGTGCTGGCGGGCTGGGCGGTGCTGTGGCCGATGGACGCCACGGCCACCCACCGCAACGCCCGGCGTGAGGACTTCCGGCCCCTCACCGAGGAGCTCGTGGTGGTCGCGCTCGCGTCGTGCGGGCTGGCGGCCATCGTGCTGCTGCTCCTGCGCAGCCGGTCCGACACCGGCCACGCCGCGGCCGCCACCGCGCTGTGCGGCGTCTTCATGGCGTGGGCCGCGCTGCACCTGATGTACGCCACCCGCTACGCGTACGTGTACTGCACGTCCGCGGGCGGGATCGACTTCAACACGGACCAGCAGCCGGCGTACCGGGACTTCTTCTACTTCAGCTACAACCTCGGCATGACGTACCAGGTGTCCGACACCGACGTCTCGAGTGCGGCCATCCGTGCGATCGTGCTGCGGCACACCCTGCTGTCCTACGTCTTCGGCACCAGCATCCTCGCCACCGCCATCAACCTCGTGGTGGGGATCGTCAGCGGCTGACGGCGGAGAGCGGCGCCCTGCCTGCCGCCGCGAGCGATCCGAGCGCCGCCGTGCGCGAGCCGGGACAGCCCCGTTCGAGGGCGGCCCGTGCCCCGGCCGCCGGGCTTCGGCCCCGCGGCCACCCCCGCCCCCGTCCCCCCCTCGCGGGGGACGGGGGACGGGGGACGGGGGACGGGGAACGGGGGACGGGGTCAGCGGTGGCTCACGGGGACGGTGCCGCGGCCAGGTCGAACTCCTCCCAGGGGCCGACCGCCGTGCGGTTGGCGATCAGGGCGGACGCGCCGGCGTTCTCGGCCGTGACGAGGTGCTGGTTGTCGTAGGCGCGGAAGCTGACGCTGCCGTCGGGGTTGTGGAGGAGGTAGAAGGTCTCCCACGGGCCGGCCCCGCCGCGGTTCGCGATCAGCGGGGAGCTGCCGCTGCTCTCGGCGGTGACCCACTGGTTGTCGGACCGCGCCTTCAGGTTCACGGTGTTGTTGTTGTTGGCGACCAGGGTGAACGTCTCGTTCGTGCCGACCGAGGTGGCGTCGGCGATGAGCGAGGTGGTGCTGTTCGCCGCGTCGACGTACTTGCCGTTGGCGTGGGCCTTGAGACTGATCACGGACTGGGTGGGCGGCGGGAAGGTGGTGGTGTTGTTCGCGTAGCCCGCCGCGGTGATGTTGGCCTGCACGGAGTTCTCGGTCGCGTCGGTCGGGAACCCCTTCGTGACGGCGCCCTCGAAGAACTCGCCGGTGCCCTCGGGGCTGTTGTCGCCGCCGGTGCCCAACTCGACGGAGGGCTGGACCTTCATCGGGTTGTAGCCGCCCGGCAGCGCGCCGGAGTACGCCTGGGTCAGGCCGCCGGACTGCCCGTTGCCGTACTTCAGGGTGAAGTTCGTCGTGCCGTTGTTCTTCTCCCAGGCGGACACGAACGATCCGGTCTCGCTGGGGATGTTCGACGGGTTGGGGCCGGCCGCGCTGAAGTACATGCCGTTCTCGAGGTCCCCGCCGACCCAGGGGCCGGAGCCGGTGCAGCCGCCGGTCCAGCAGGCGGAGCCGTAGTAGATCGCGTTCATGGTCGCGTTGCCGTCGTCCGAGTCGTCGGTCTCGGCGGAGCCGAAGTCGAAGCAGCAGCTGCCGCTGGTGAGCTTCGAGGACGTGAGCATGTACAGGCCCTCGGGCTGCGAGCCGGTGGGCACGTTCCTGACGGCGTTGTTGCGGTATCCGGTGCCGATGTTGTTGACCAGCACGCCGTACGCGGCCTTGCCGCCCACGGTGATCGGCAGCGCCATGGCGTCCGCGCCGATGTCCGCGCCGTTCGGGCCGGGGCCGGAGAGCGCGCCCGAGCAGCCGGCGCAGGAACTGCCGGGTGAGATGGGCAGGTTGTTGGCGTTGGGCGTCTGGTCGTACAGCTGGGTGAGGGTGCACGCGGTGCCGGCGCAGAAGGACACCTGCGGGGCCGAGGCGACCAGACCGCCGGCGGACGCGAGGCCGATGTTCAGGGTGGCGCTGTCCGAGGCCCGCCGGATCTGGTACAGCGGGCCGTTGTACGAGGAGAACATCGCTCGGGTGGTGCTGTACGCCGCCTCGCAGGGCGTGCCGCCGGACGCGTAGATGTCGCAGGGCCCCGACGAAGCCGCCGCGGCGTGCGTCGCCGCCGTGCCGAGGACCGGCACCGCGATCGCCACCGCGAGCAGGAACGCGATCAGCAGCCGCGTCCGGCGTCGGAGTGTGGGTAAGACCAGCACAAATGCCTCCCGGAAATGTGATGGTGCCATTCCGCCCGGGGCGTCGAGCAGGGTCGCGGCTGCGCTCGTCGGCGGGCGCGGTCAGAGATCGCCGGTCGTGCCCAGCAGGCCGGACGACGGCGTCCCGTGTGGCGCAGCTCACATGTTCAGCTGGCTCTGGACGTAAGTCAATGCTCCCGACTCACAGCAGTGCATATTTCGAGGGATTCCCGGGACAAAGCCCGCGCCATCCCTCAAGCCTTATGTACAAAGCGAGCACAACAGACACGGGAGCCCGTACGCGTCGAGCCGGTGGGACGCGTACGAGATCGTCGCGCGCCGCCGCACCCCGCGCCGCCGCACCCCGCGCCGCGAGCCGCGAGCCGCGAGCCGCGAGCCGCGAGCCGCGAGCCGCGAGCCGCGAGCCGCCGCAGCCTGAGCCCCCGCAGCGCGCGGCGGGGGCCGACCGGTCAGACCCCGGCCTGCAGGCGCAGGCCCGCAAGGGTCAGCTCCAGGGCGGAGCGGAACTGGTCGCGGTCGTCGTGGCCGTCGAACTCGTCGACGATCTCGTGCACGAACGGGAACTCCTCGGGGTCGAGCTCGCGCCATGCCTGGGCGTAGCGGCCCAGGTACTCGTCGCGGTCGACGGCGCCGTCGAGGACCTCCTTGGGCGGTTCCTGCCCCATGTCGACGGCGGAGCCGACGACGACTCCCACGATCGCGGACACCGCGTGGAACCGCTGGTGCGCGGTCAGGTCGAGGCGCAGGGTCCGCCGGCCGAGCCGCTCGTACAGGCGCAGGGAGTTGCTCTGGACGTCGGTGTTGCGCATGAAGTACGCGCCCAGCCACGGCCGCTCCACGATCGCGTCGAAGAGCATCACGGCCATCGCGCGGAGGTCGTCGATCGGGTCGTCGCCGTCCGGCAGCGCTTCGAGGTCGGCCAGGACGCCGCCGATCACGTGGTCGGTGGCGCGGTCGAGCAGCTCCTCCTTGCTCGCGACGTACCAGTAGATGCTCGCGACGCCGCCGCCGAGGCGCAGGGCGAGCGCGCGGAAGGTCAGCGCCGACACCCCGGCCTCGTCGAGCAGGGCCACCGTCTCGTTGAGCACGGACTCCATCGAGTGCGAGGCGCGTCGGCGCCCTTCGCCGGACCGGTTCTGCAGGCGTGCCATGGCTCACATCCCCACGCGTCTTGCACTCTGTCGAACGCTGTTCTATCGTAGCGTATCGTACGTTGTTCGATAGACGAACGGCGTTCGATTGGAGGACTGCCATGACGACCGCCACGCTTCACCCCAGGTCCCATCCCACCTATCCGTCCCTGCGCGCGGCGTGGATTCCACTGGCCGCCCTCTGCCTGGCCTTCTTCGTCGAGATGGTCGACAACACGCTGCTCTCGATCGCGCTGCCCACCATCGGCCGCGACCTCGGCAGCGGGACCACCGCACTGCAGTGGGTCACCGGGGCGTACTCGCTGACCTTCGGCGGGCTGCTGCTGACCACCGGATCGATGGCCGACCGGATCGGCCGCCGCCGGGTGCTGCTGGTCGGGCTCGCCGTGTTCGGCGCGGTGAGCGTGTGCGTCGTCTTCGTCACCACGACGGGCGAGCTGATCGCACTGCGGGCCGCACTGGGCGTCGCCGCCGCGGCGATGGCCCCGATCACGAACTCGCTGGTCTTCCGCCTCTTCGACGACAAGACGCTGCGGATGCGCGCCATGACGGTGATGATCACCGTCGGCATGTCCGGCTTCGTCCTCGGGCCGCTGCTCGGCGGCACCGCGCTGGCCCACGTGCGGTGGGAGTGGCTGCTGGTCGTCAACGCCCCGATCGCCGTGCTCGCGTGCATCGGCGTGCGGCTCGGCGTCCCGGCCGACCGGCCGGAGGGCCTCACCGACGACGCGCTCGACCTGCCCGGTGCGGTCCTGAGCGTCAGCGCCATCGGGCTCGCCTGCTACGCGCTGACCAGCGGTGTCGACCACGGCTGGCTCTCCGCGCTCACCCTCGCGTCGATCGTGGGCGCCATAGCGGCGGCGATCGCGTTCGTACGGCACGAACGGCGCAGCGCGGCGCCCATGCTCGATCTGCGCCTCTTCTCCAACGGCACCGTCCGCGGCGCCACCATCGCGCAGGTCGGCACGTCCATCGCGATGGCCAGCGTGATGTTCGGACTGATCCTGCACTTCCAGTACGCCTACGGCTGGAGCCCCGTCCGGGCCGGCCTCGCGAACCTGCCGATCATCGTGACGATGCTCGCCGCGAGCCCGCTGTCCGAGTGGCTCGCCCGCCGCTTCGGCCACCGCATCGCCTGCCTGATCGGCGCGGCCTTCATGGCCGGCGCGCTGGCGGGCCTGTCCTGGGGCGTCGACCACGGGTACGCCGCGATCGCCGTCTGCATGGTGCTCATGACCATCGGACTGCGCACCGTGATGACGATCTGCGCGGTGGCGCTGGTCGACGCGATGCCGAGCAACCGCACCTCCATCGGCGCGGCCCTCAACGACACCGCCCAGGAGGTCGGTTCGAGCGTCGGCACCGCCGTGGTCGGCACCCTGATCGCCGCGCTGGTCACCACCCGGCTGCCGGCCGGCACCTGGAGCAGCGACCTCGTCGCGTCGTTCTTCCACGGTGAGCGGATCACCTACGGCCTGCTCGCGGTCGTCGTCGGACTGATCGCGGCGGGCGGCGCGCTGAGCCTCACCGACTCGCACAGCGTCGAGGAGCACGGCGAGGAGGAGGAGACCGCCGACGCCGAGGCTGCCGGCGAGGAAGCCGCCGGCGAGGTGCCCGCCGCCAAGGTGCCCGCGGGCGGGGAAGCGCGATCGACCGGCTGACCCGCACGGCGCCGCGGCCCGTCGGGCCCGCCACCGGGGGACGATCCGGCGTCGGCATCAAGGAGAGCGGCTGAACGATCAAGCCGCCGCGGGCCGTACACCCGAGACTGGGCGCATGACCTCTGAGGGCCGTGTGACCGATCCGAAGGCCGTGGCGGCGCCCGCCGCGGTCTCGTGGGCACCCGTCGCGGCGCTCACGCTGGGGATCGCGACCCTGGTGGGAAGCGAGTTCCTGCCGGCGAGCGTGCTGCCGGCCATGGCCTCGGACGTCGGCGTCAGCGAGGGCACCGCGGGCCTGGCCGTCGCGGTGACCGCGGTCGCCGGCGCCGTCACCGCGCCGACCATCGCCCTCGTGCTGCCGCGCACCGACCGCAGGTCCGTGCTGATCGGCCTGCTCGCCGCCGCGGTGCTGTCGAACGCGGTGGTCGCGGTGACCCCGAACTTCGCGCTGCTGCTGGCGGGCCGGCTGCTGCTGGGGGTGGCGATCGCCGGCTTCTGGTCGTTCGCGCTCGGGGCGGGTACGCACGCGGTGCCGGGGCGCGACCACGTCGTGTCCACGAGCCTGGCGCTGGGCGTGAGCGCGGCGACCATCGTCGGCGTGCCGCTCTCGTCGGTGCTGGGCGACGCGGTGGGCTGGCGGCCGGTGTTCTGGTCGGCGGCGGGCCTGAGCGTCCTGGCGGTGCTCGCGGTGGCGGCGACCCTGCCGCCGGTGCCGGCGCAGCCGGGCGCGGGGCTCGCCATGCTCCGGCGGGCGCTGGCCAACCGCAGGTTGACGGCAGGAACGGGCTGCATCGCGCTGGTGGCCTTCGGCAACTTCGCCGCCTACCCGTACATCCGGCTCGCGATCGAGCGGGTCACCTCGGGGAGCACGGTCTGGCTGCTGCTCGGCTGGGGCGTCGGCGGACTGGCGGGCAACCTCGCCGCCGGGGCGCTCGCGCGCCGCCTCGTGATCGCCGTCGTCACGGCGCCGGTGCTGCTCGCGGCGAGTCTGCTGGTGCTGGCGACGGCCCCCGGGCTGCCCGCGGCGACGGCGGCGATCGTCCTGTGGGGATTCGGCTTCAACATGGTGCCCGTCGCCACCCAGCTGTGGGTGGCCCGCGCCGAGCCCGAGCGGGTCGAGTCGGCGATCTCGTTGCAGGTGACGGCGTTCCAGGTGGCCATCACCGCCGGGTCGGCGGTCGGCGGGGCGCTGGTGGACGCCAGCGGGGTCCGGGCGGCGCTATGCGTCGGGGCGGTCGCCGCGCTGGCGGCCGGCGCCGGCTTCGGGGCGCTGCGCGGCCCCCGACCCTGACCGCCACGCCTGCGGCGAACTGCCGTGGTGGGCGGAGAACGCACGGCTGAACGCCGCGGCCGAGCCGTACCCGACGCTGAAGGCGATCTGCTCGACCGGGCGGTCCGTGCCCGCGAGGAGGCCGCGGGCGTGCCGCATCCGCACCTCGCGCAGCAGCTGCGCCGGGGTGCGGCCCAGCTCGCGGCGGACGTGCTCGCCGAGCGACGAGCGGGACAGATGCGCGACCCGCGCCATGCTCTCCACCGTCCAGGGCCGCCCGGGGTGCGCGTGCAGCTCGGCGACCAGCGCGGTGAGCCGCGGGTCGGAGCGCCGCGCGCTGTCGTCGAGGGCCTGCACCATCGCGGCCTGGATCAGCCCGCCGTAGCTCGCCACGAAGAGCGGCTGCGCGCCGCGCGCGTCCAGCGGGCACCTGCGCACCAGTTCGACGATGCCGCGGTTGCTCCCGGCGAAGTCCCTCGCCAGCAGCGGGCTCGGCAGCGGCGGGACCGCCCGCAGCATGCTCACCGCGACCTCGGCCCGGGTACGCGCGACGAGCCGGTACGCGCCCGTGGCGGCCACGTGGAACGCGTCCCCCGCGTGCAGCTCCTCGACGCCCGCCGCGGTCTCCAGCCGTGCGTCGCCGTCCAGGATCAGCGCCCAGATCGCGCCGCGGACCCCGCCCAGCCGCTCCTGCGCCGCCAGGTGACGGATCGCCACACCCGCCATGTCCCACGCCGGCATCCCGCCGACACCACTCCCGGGCGCGGCCGCACCTTCCACCGGCGTCATGCACCGGCAAGCGCTCGGGGTGCGCGCACTATTCCTCGCCCCTCGCCGCTCGCCCCTCCGGCGCCGATCCGGGGGCGACGCCTCCGGCTCCCGCGGGCTGACCGCCGGCCGTTCCACCGTCGAGGACCCGGAGATCGCCTGCGATCCGCTCCGGCCCGCGCACGGGTGCGGCTACGCCACCGAGGCGGCGGTGTCCGAACCGGCTCGCGGACCGTCCGCGTGTGCACACCGTGGAACGGATGGTCCGTTTTACGGTGGTCTGATGCGACCTGTCCCCTGGTGGACCCTGCTCTCGTCCGGGTGCGCTCCTGTCGTACTGATCGGCGGCTCCACGATCGCGGCCATGACCCACGGGCCCGGCTACAGTCCCGTGCGCCAGACGATCAGCGTCCTGGCGGCCGACGGCCCCTCCGGATACTGGGCGCTGACCACGACGCTCATCGTCCTGGGCACCTGCCACCTGGCGACGGCGTGGGGGCTGCGCGCGGCGGAGCTCGCGGGGCGGCTGGCGCTGGGGGCCGGCGGGGTGTCGGCGATGCTGCTGGCGCTGTTCCCCGCGCCGAGCAGCGGGGGCTCGCTGCCGCACGGCTCGGTGGTCGCGGTCGGGTTCTCGCTGCTGGCGCTCTGGCCGATCCTGGCCGCGGACCGCAGTGGACGCGCCGCGCCGTGGGGGCTCCGGTTCGCGCCGTCCCTGACGGTGACCGCGCTGCTGGTCATCGGCGCGGCGTGGTTCCTGATCGAGCTGGAGACCAGGGGCGCGGCAGGCGTCGCCGAGCGGGTCCTGACCGCCGCGCAGTCCCTGTGGCCCGTCGTGGTCGTGGTGTCGTGCCTGTGCCACTCCCCCGACGGCGACCGGTCGACGTGAGGCGCTCGCGGGTCACGCGGCGAAGTGCTTCCAGCTCCCCTCGGAGACGACCTCGACGGCGCCGCCCTCGACCTTGAGGGCGGTCTGGTCGTCGATCGCGTACGCGGGCCCCGACAGGCCGGCCGCCCATGCCCGCGCGTCGGCCAGGGAGTTCTCCGGCAGCTCGGGGTGGTCCAGGTGCGGGAAGACCGAGAAGTCGACGAGGCCCAGGGTGCGGTCGCCGCCGGTGGCCGGCCTCCACTCGACGAACTCCTCGCCCACGCGGGGGGTCAGCACCATGCTGCCCGCGCTGACGCCCACGTAGACCGTCTCGTGCAGCGACGGCAGGAGCCGCGCCAGGCCGGACTCGCGCATCCAGTGGTGCAGGTACATCGGATCGCCGCCCGCCACCAGCAGCGCGTCGGTCTCGCGGACCAGCGGTATCCAGTGGTCCGCGTCGATGCTCGGGAGCGCGGTGAGCTCCAGCACGCCCAGGGTCTTCCACCCCAGTTCGCACAGGGGGGTGCGGGCCTGTCCGCTGATCACCCGCCACGCCGCGGCGGCGCCGCCGGGCATGGCGTGCACCGCCGTGGGGACGCACAGGGCGCTCGACTCGGCGACGGGCTTGCCCAGCAGGTCGGCCAGCGCGGCCTGGATGCTCGCGTTCTTGACGCCGGCGGAGGTCAGCAGAAGCTTCACGGTGGCGAGTCAACCACCTCCCGCCGATTCGTACAAGCGTGCGAATGGGTGACGTCCGGCGCCTTCGCGGCCACTGATCGCCCGCGGGCGGACGTGCCGCGGTCGGGGCGCGGTCGGGCTGCGTTCACGCGGCATTGACACGGTGGGGGCGGCCCGCCACAGTCATGTCCGCGTCACATTGAGCACACCTGTCGCAAACACCCCCTGCGCGCGCACGATCGCGCACGAGCGCCTGCCTGGCTGCTGGCTGAGGACGCACGAACGCCGGCGTCTCGCGCCGCCCCCGCCCGCCGCCCCGCCCGCCGCCCCACCGGACCGTCAGGAGAAGCACCCGTGTCCCATGTCGACCGCCGAAGGTTCCTCCAGCTCGCCGGCGCCACCGCCGCCGCGTCCGTGCTCAGCGGCGGGATCGCCAAGGCCGCCGCGATTCCGGCCGCGGCCGGGACCGGGACCCTCCAGGACGTCGAGCACATCGTCGTCCTGATGCAGGAGAACCGCTCCTTCGACCACTACTTCGGCACGCTGCGCGGCGTGCGCGGCTTCGGCGACCCGCGCCCGGCGGTCCTGCCCAGCGGGAAGACCGTCTTCCACCAGGCCGACGCCGCCGGGCACGAGACGCTCCCCTTCCGGCCGGACGCCGACAACCTGGGGATGCAGTTCCTCCAGGACCTCGACCACAGCTGGTACGGCACCCACCAGGCGTGGAACGGCGGCAACCACGACCGCTGGGTCCCCGCCAAGACCACCACCACCATGGCGTACCTGACCCGCGAGGACATCCCCTTCCACTACGCGCTCGCCGACGCGTTCACCGTCTGCGACGCGTACCACTGCTCGATGCTCAGCTCGACCGACCCCAACCGCTACTACCTGTACACCGGTTACGCGGGCAACGACGGCAAGGGCGGCGGCCCGGTGCTGGGCAACGAGGAGGCCGGCTACGGCTGGACCACCTTCCCGGAGATCCTGGAGAGGGCGGGCGTCTCCTGGAAGGTCTACCAGGACACCGGCAACGGCCTGAACGCCGCGGGCGGTTGGGGCTGGACCGGCGACGCCTTCATCGGCAACTACGGCGACAACTCGCTGCTCTACTTCAACCAGTACCGCACCGCCCAGCCCGGCAGCCCGCTCTACGACAAGGCCCGCACCGGCACCCGGGTCAGCGCCGGCGACGGCTACTTCGACCAGCTCAGGGCCGACGTGCTGGGCGGCCGGCTGCCGCAGGTCTCCTGGATCGCCGCGCCCGAGGCCTTCTGCGAGCACCCCAACTGGCCTGCCAACTACGGCGCCTGGTACGTCTCGCAGGTGCTGGACGCGCTCACCGCCGACCCCGACGTGTGGAGCCGGACCGCCGTCTTCCTCACCTACGACGAGAACGACGGCTTCTTCGACCACGTGGTGCCGCCGTTCCCGCCCGCCTCGGCGGCCCGCGGCCTGTCCACCGCCGACGTCACCCAGGACCTCTACACCGGCGGCCTGTCCGGCTACGCCGCCGGGCCGTACGGGCTCGGGCCGCGGGTGCCGATGCTGGTGCTCTCGCCGTGGAGCACCGGCGGCTGGGTGTGCTCCCAGACCTTCGACCACACCTCGATCGTGCAGTTCGTCGAGAAGCGGTTCGGCGTGCACAACCCGAACGTCTCGCCCTGGCGGCGCGCGGTGTGCGGCGACCTCACCGCCGCCTTCGACTTCACCCGCAGCAACGCGGCGGCGCCCGCGCTCCCCGGCACCGGCGGCTATGTGCCGCCGAACCACGTCAACCCCGGCAGCTACGTGCCGAAGCCGCCCGCCACCGGCGCGGTGCCCCGCCAGGAGCCCGGCCTGCGCAACGCCCGCGCGCTGCCGTACGACCTGGCCGCCGACACCAGGCCGGTCGGCGGGCGGATGCAGTTCACCTTCGGCAGCTTCGGCGCCGCGGGCGCGGCCTTCCTCGTCACCTCGGCGGTGCGCTCGGACGGCCCCTGGCCCTACACGGTCGAGGCCGGCAAGACCCTCACCGACACCTGGGCGATGCCCGCCGCCGCCTCCCGCTACGACTTCTCGGTCTCCGGCCCGAACGGCTTCCTGCGCCGGATGGCCGGCACGGCGGGCTCGGCCGGCCCGGAGGTGACCGCCCGCCACGACGCGTCCACCGGCCACGTGACGCTGGTCTTCAGCAACCCCGGCGCCGCGCCGGTGACCTTCACCGCCACCGACGCCTACGCGCCCGCCAAGCACTACAGCTACACCGTCGCGGCGGGCGCCTCGCGGAGCGTCCCGGGCTGGGGCGTGGCGGCGGGCAACCGCTGGTACGACATCACGGTCACCTCGGCGTCCGACACCGCGTACGTACGGCGGTTCGCCGGCCACGTGGAGACCGGCGCGGTCGGCACGAGCGACCCGGCGACGGCCACCACCTGAGGCGGCGGTCGCGCGGCGCGCCGGGCGGAGGCGGAACTCCGGGGCTCTGTGAAGGGAGGGTTCACCCGTGGTCCGCCCGCAGTTCACCCATGACCGGGAGGTTCGGGGCATGACTCCGAGACCCTTCTCGCGCAAGCGCATCCGGATCGCCGTCGCGATCGGTGCGACCGTCGCCGTGGCGGGCGCGGGCACCGCCGTGGCGCAGGCCGGCGGCTGGCTGTCCGCCCCCTCGCACGACTTCGCCGCGACCTCCGACTCCTACTCCGGCCACGGCACGGTGACCGGCGACGTGCTGCGCAACGACGCCGGCGCCACCGCGGTCGTACGCCACACCGCCCCGGCCGACGGCGCGGTGACGGTGGCCGCGGACGGCAGCTTCACCTACACCCCGAAGGCCGGCTTCGTGGGCACGGACACCTTCACGTACACGGCGACCGACGCGGTGCAGCTGTTCAAGGACACCCGGGCGGACGGGGCGCCGCTGGCGCCGCTCGCGCAGGTCGCCGGCCCCGGCGGCAGCACCACCGCCCTCTCCGGTGAGGGCTACGGCTCCTCGCTCGCCCCGGTGCCGGGCCGGCCCGGGTACTTCTACGGGCTCACCGACCGCGGTCCGAACGCGGACGCCCCCGACGGCAACAAGTCCGAGATGCTGCTCGGATTCACCCCGCAGATCGGCGAGTTCAAGCTCGTCGACGGCAAGGCCGAGCTGCTCGGGCAGGTCACCCTGAAGGGCCCGCGCAGCCTGGGCGGCGTGCCGTACAGCGGCCGCCCGCCGCACGACACCAGCGAGGTGATCGACGACGTCGCCGCGACGAACGCGGCCGGCGGCACGCCGGCCCCCGTCGCCAGGGACCCGTACGGCTACGACTCCGAGGGCCTCGTCGCGCTGCGCGACGGCACCTTCTGGGTCTCCGACGAGTACGGCCCGTACGTCACGCACTTCGACGCGAACGGCTACGAGCTGGGCCGGCTGACGCCGTACAAGGACAGCCAGGACAACGCGTTCCACAAGATCCTCGGCTACCTGCCGCCCGAACTCGCCTACCGGGCCAAGAACAAGGGCATGGAGGGCCTGACGGTCACCCCCGACGGCTCGACGCTGGTGGGCGTCATGCAGTCGGCCCTGCAGCAGCCCGACCTCGGCAGCACCAAGGCCGGCAACGTCGCGCCGACCCGCATCGTCACGATCGACCTGCGCACGTACCGGACGAAGCAGTACCTGTACCTGCTGGACGACCCGGCCGACACCGGTGACGCCAACAGCGAGATCACCGCGCTGTCCGCGACGAGGTTCCTCGTCGACGAGCGGGACGGCGCCTTCGAGCCGTTCGCGCGCAAGACCCTCTACGCGGTCGACGTCAACGGCGCCACCGACGTCAGCGGGCTGGCACTGGGCGGCAGGTCTCCCGAGGCGTTCGTCGGGAAGGACGGCACCAACGCGGCGCTCGCCGCGCTCACCGCGGCCGGCGTCAACGTCGCGCAGAAGCAGCCGTATCTGAACGTCGGCACGCTGGTCAGCCAACTCGACCCCAGCGGGGGGTTCTTCGCGCACGACAAGGTGGAGGGCGTCGCCACCGCGAACGCCGGCAGGACGCTGTACCTGTCCAACGACGACGACTTCGGCATCGACACCATCGCCGTCGACCCGGACGGCAAGTGGACCGTGCACCAGAAGGTGCTGCCGTCCACCGGCGCGGCCGACAGCGGCGAGATCCTGAAGGTCGACACGGCGAGGCTGCCCGCGGTGCTCAAGACCGTCACGGTGACGATCCACGTGCGCTGAGCCTTCCGCCGCCGGTCGCCGGGCCCGTCCACCGCCGGGGACGCGCCCGGCGGCCGCGGGCGGCAGTGGTGTGGGCCAATGACGGTTCCCGCTGCCCCTTGAGCACCACCAGCCCCGCCGTCATGCTGGGCGCGCACGGGCCGTCCCGGGCCCGACCGGTCTCGGAAAGGACCGCGATGACTTCGTCCTCCTCGCCCTTCAACCGCCGCACCCTGCTGCGCGGCACGCTGGCGGCCGGCGCCGGCGCGGCGCTCGGGCCGTTCCTGCTGTCCGGCTCGGCGTCCGCGTACTCGTGGTCGCGGACCCTGTCGCAGGGGATGACCGGCGCCGACGTCACCGAACTGCAGATCCGGGTGGCCGGCTGGGCCACCGGCAGCCCCGGCCACACGCGGGTGTCCGTCGACGGGGACTTCGGGCCCGGCACCGCCACCGCGGTCCGCCTCTTCCAGTCCGCCTACGGCCTGTCCTCCGACGGCGTCGTCGGTCCGGCCAGCCAGGCGCAGCTCAACGCGCTGCAGCAGTCGGACGGTTCGACCGCGCACTTCGACTTCAGCGAGTTCACCGACCGGGTCAGCGGCACCTTCGACGGCGGCAAGGTCAGCGCCGCCACCGCCAAGGAGAACGCCCGCCGCGCGATGTACAAGCTGGAGGCGCTCCGCAAGAAGCTGGGCAACGTCCCGATCACCGTCAACTCCGGGTTCCGCAGCATCGCGCACAACGCCTCGGTCGGCGGTGCGAGCGACAGCATGCACCTGTACGGCACCGCGGCCGACCTCGACGTCCCCGGCGTGGCCAACAAGACCGTCTACCAGAAGGCGGAGACCTGCGGCTTCTCCGGCCTGGAGACCTACACCGAGGACCACCAGCACGTCGACAGCAGGGCGGACCTGGGCCGCGCGTGGTGGTGGCAGGACGGCACCATCTGACGGCCGGTCCCGTCCGCAGGGCCGCCGGCGGCCCGGCGCCGCGCCCGCGGGGGCGGCGCCGGGCCGTCGCGGTGGGTCAGCCGACGTCCTTCCAGTGGGTGTACGCGCTGACCATCTGGTAGCTGCGGGTCGGGCAGTAGAACGCGCTGTTCGGCTGGTCGTAGTGGGTGTCGGAGTTCGCCGAGGTGGCGGGCGACCAGGTGCCGTTGTTCCGTACGGTGATGGCGCTCGACTCGAAGGTGAGCCCGGCCATGTCGTCGCAGGAGTAGGCGTGCCCGCTGGAGCCGACCGAGGAGTACAGCTCCTCGATGTCCCAGCCGTCGGTGCGGCCGGACTGGTTGGTGCCGGACTGGGTGAACAGGGTGTCCCAGCGGCCGGTGGTGTAGTCGTACAGCGCCGCCGACCAGGTGTTGGAGGCCGCGGACGTGCGGATGACGCGTCCGGTGTAGGCGCCGGTGCCGTTGGTGTAGGTGGTCAGGAACGAGCTGTTGATCGGCACCGAGGCCGCGAAGTTGACGCTCCGGCACCAGTCCCAGGCGGAGACCGCGCGGATGGTCTGCGAGTAGACGGTGACCAGTTCGACGCAGGAGCCGCCGGGCGGGTACATCGTCGGCGTGTAGATGGTGGTCGCGCTGTTGTGCACGGTGAGCTGGGTGGAGACGGACTGGGTCGCGCAGGAACCGTCCGCGCCGGACTGGGACTTGAACGAGGTGCCCGCCGCGGGGTGGATGGAGACCAGCGGGCGGGCCGCGGCAGTGGCGGCGGGCGTCGTGGCCGCGCCGAGCGGGCCCTTGGCCGGTATCCCGTGCGCCGCGTCCACGCCGTACTGGGCGCGGTGCTGCGCGGTGAGGGAGGACAGGTCGCGCCGGACCTCCGCCGGGGACAGGGCGCCCGCCACGGTGCCGGTGGCGGCGGCGGAGCTGCAGACCGCCGCGGCGACCCGGGGGGCGGCGGGGGCGGGGCCGGCGGAGGGAGCGGCGGGGCTGGCGGCGGCGGTGCCCAGGCCGCAGCCCAGGAGCAGCGCCGCGGTCGCGGCGAGGACGGCCGCGGTGGACTTGAGGCTTCTCACGCTGATGCGATCCTCTCGGTGGGGACAAGGGGGTGCGCATCGAGAAAACCATGTGCATGACAAGGCGACAAGGCCGCGAAGCCGCCGTGCCCGCCCGGCCGTCGGGACCCGGCCCTCACCGCGCGGCGCTCACCGCGCGGCCGTCACCGCGCGGCCCTCACCGCCGCCCCCGCAGTTTGATCCACAGATCGCGCGCCTGCCGGCCGGCCGCGGTGCGGCTGCGCGCCACCAGTCGGCGGGCCTGCCCCGGCGTCTCCACCATCGCGCGCGACCCGGACAGCGGCCGGCCCGCCGTCTCGTGCAGGAAGAGCGTGGAGACGAAGCCGACCAGCCCCGCCACCATGAGGTAGTACGCCGGGACCATGTCGTCGCCGGTCAGGTCCACCAGCGCGGACGCGAACAGCGGGGTGGTGCCGCCGAAGAGCGAGACCGAGATGTTGAACGCGATCGACAGCGCGCCGTACCGGATGCGGGTCGGGAAGAGGGCCGGCAGCGTGGCCGCCGACGTGCCCGCGAAGGTGACGAGCAGCAGGCCGAGGATCGCGCAGCCGACCGCGGGCAGCGCGATGCCGCCCTGCCGGATCAGCAGGAACGCCGGCACCGACAAGGCGATCAGCGCGATGCTGCCGGACATGAAGACCGGCCGCCGCCCCCAGCGGTCGGAGGTGCGGCCCACCAGGGTGATGGTCAGCACCACCAGCAGCATGGTGGCGAGCACCAGCACCTGCGCGGTGGTGTCGCCGAAGTCGAGCGTGGAGGTCATGTACGTCGGGAGGTACGACGTCACCATGTAGTTGGTGACGTTGTAGAGCAGCACCAGCCCCATGCAGATCAGGATCGCCTGCCAGTGGCCGGTGAAGATCTCCTTCAGCCGCCCGCCGCCGGACTGCCGCGCCTCCTCCACCGGCCCGCCGCCGGCCTCCGCCCTGGCCGCCTGCGCCACCTCGTCCTTGAAGGCGGGCGTGTCCTCCAGCTTCAGCCGCATGTACAGGCCGATCACCCCGAGCGGCCCGGCGACGAGGAACGGGATCCGCCACGCCCAGCGCTCCAGCCCGTCCGCGCCCGTGGTCAGGGTCAGCACGGTGACCAGGCCGGAGCCCAGCGAGTAGCCGACGAAGGTGCCGAAGTCGAGCCAGCTGCCGAGGAATCCGCGCCGCCGGTCGGGCGCGTACTCGGCGATGTACGTGGTCGCGCCGGCGTACTCGCCGCCGGTGGAGAACCCCTGCACCAGCCGGCACAGCAGCAGGAGCAGCGGCGCGAGCAGGCCGACCGCCGCGTACGTCGGCAGAAGGCCGACCGCCAGCGTGCTCGCGGCCATCATGATCATGGTGACCGCGAGCACCTTCTGGCGGCCGATCCGGTCGCCGAGGGGACCGAAGACGAGGCCGCCGAGCGGGCGCACCAGGAAAGCGGCCGCGAAGGTGGCGAACGTCGACACCACCTGGGTGCTGGACGACCCGGAGGGGAAGAAGACCTTGCCCAGGGTGCCCGCCAGGTAGGCGTAGACGCCGAAGTCGAACCACTCCATCGTGTTGCCGAGCGCGGCGGCGCCGACCGCGAGCCGTACCTTCGGCAGGTCGGCCACCGCGACGTCCCCGGGGCCGAGGGAGCGTTTCCTGCGGCGCAGCAGCGTGCGGTAGAGCCGGTCGACGCGCTCGCCCGACCGCTTCTCCCGTGCGGGCGGCCGCGGCGGCTCCGGCGACTGCCCTGACGGAGCCGGCCGGCCCGACGGAGGGCTCTGCGGGTCCTGCCCGCGCGCCCGCGCCCGGTGCCGGTGCCGGTGCCATCGGGGCCCGTCTGGTCGCCGCCGGTGCGCGTCGATGCCTCGGTCCTCCTCCGTCGCCGGCCCGGTGCGGGGCGCCCCGCACCGGGTCCGCGGCTCTGCGCGGTCGGCTCCTTCCTATCCGGCCGTCCGCCGCGAGGGCCCCAGGCACCACCGCCGTTCACCCGGGAGAGGCGTCGGGATGCCGCCCGGCGGCCGCTGCCTGCACCCGCGGTTTGCGGGCAGGCGGACCCGCAGGAACAGCGCGCGACGCGAGCGGAAGAGGTGGACGGGTGAGCGGCGTACGGGTGACGACCACCGCCGAGGTGGCCATGGAGCTGGGCACGTACGACCCGGAGCGGCGGGAGGAGATCCACGCCGCGCTCGACCGGCTGGCGGACGCCTCCGCGCTCGGGGTGGGCACGCCGGACGGCGTCGGCCTGCGGGCGGAGGTGCTGCCGGGGATGTTCGCGCACTGGGTGCTGCTGGAGCCGCCGCGGCTGGCCGTCGTGTGGCAGGTCGTGGTCGCCGGCTGACGGAAGGCCGCCGCGCCGTACGCCGGCCGCCGGCCGTTCGCCGTACTCCTCGCGGCAACGGGCGCGTTCCGTGCGTCACGGCACGTCGACCCGCATGTCACAGGCGTGTCCGGGTGCCGTAGGCCCGCAACTGCCCTGGCCGAGGGGGTGTCTGGAAGGACGGAAGGCGCGCCCGGCACGGCGGCCGCCGGCTCATGAGGAGAGAAGATGCGCGTTCGGAAGATCTCGGCAGTCGCCCTCGTCGCAGTGGCAGCGGGCCTCTCGCTGAGCGCCTGCGGCAGCAGCGGCGGCACCAAGGCCGCGGCCCCGAACAGCTCCGCGTCCACGGCGGCCGCGCAGGCCGACGGCGGCGCGGGCTCCTCCGGCGGCACGGCGGCCCCGCAGGGCAGCCCCTCCGTGGACGGCCAGGCGCTCGCGTCGGCCGGCGGCGCCACCGACGGGTCCGGCTCGACGACCGGCGCCACGAACGGCGCCACGAACGGCGCCACGAACGGCTCGGGGAGCGCCGCCCAGGCCGCCGCGGGCGGCAGCGGTTGCCGGACCGCGCACCTGTCCTTCAGCACCTCGCACGGGATGGGCGAGGGCGAGCTGCTGATCGACCTCACCAACACCGGCGCCGCCGCCTGCACCCTGCACGGCTTCCCCGGGGTGGACCTCAAGGGCCGCGACGGCACGGTCAGCGCGGCGCGCAGCACGATCGCCGCCCCCGACGTCACCCTGCGGCCCGGTCAGGCGACCCGCTTCACCCTGCACGTCCCGCCGAACACCAGCGGCGGCAGCGGCGTGACCTTCACCAGCCTGATCGTCACCCCGCCGAACGAGACGCACTCCCACACCATCGCGCTCGTCGTCAACGTCGCGGCGAGCAACAGCCCCACCTCCGGGCTGGTCGTCGACCCGGTCGGCGCGGGCAAGTAGCCCCCGGCGGGTGGCGGACCGACCGGGCGGCGCGGCCGCGCATAGCCTGTCCCCGTGTCCGCCTCCCGCCTGCACCGCGTCGCCGTCCTGGTGCTCGGCGGCGCGAAACCGCTCGACGTCGGCATCCCCGCGCAGGTGTTCTCGACCCGGGCGAGCATGCCGTACGAGGTGCGGGTGTGCGGCGCCGCGCCGGGCCTGGTCACCGGCGGCGACGGCCTGTCGTACCACGTCGCGCACGGCCTGGACGCGCTCGCGTGGGCCGACATCGTCTTCATCCCCGGCTACCGGTTCCCCGACCGCGACCAGCCGCCGGCCGCCGTCCTCGACGCGCTGACCGCCGCCCACGCCCGCGGCGCGCGGCTGGCCGCCATCTCCACCGGCGCCTTCGCGCTCGCCGCCACCGGCCTGCTCGACGGCCGGCGGGCCACCACCCACTGGCACTACACCCGGCAGCTCGCCGCCCGGCACCCCCTCGTGCGGGTCGACGAGAACGTGCTCTTCGTCGACGAGGGCAGCGTGCTGACCTCGGCCGGCGCCGCGTCCGGCATCGACCTGTGCCTGCACGTGCTGCGCGCCGACCTCGGTGTGGCGGCCTCCAACCACGCGGCCCGGCGGCTGGTCGCGGCGCCCTACCGCAGCGGCGGCCAGGCGCAGTTCGTGCCGCGCAGCGTGCCGGAGCCGATCGGCGAGCGGTTCGCCGCGACCCGCGAATGGGCGCTGCACCGGCTCGACCAGCCCCTCACCCTCGCGGCGCTCGCCCGGCACGCGGCGGTGTCGGCGCGCACCTTCTCGCGGCGCTTCGTCGAGGACACCGGCTACACGCCGATGCAGTGGGTGATGCGGGCCCGCATCGACCTCGCCCGTGAGCTGCTCGAACGGTCGGGGCGCGGCGTCGAGCAGATCGCCGCCGACACCGGGCTCGGCACCGGCGCCAACCTGCGGCAGCACTTCCAGCAGATCCTCGGCACCACGCCGACCGAGTACCGGCGGACCTTCACCCGGGGCGAGTAGCGCCCGAGCGCGCAGGTGCCGTGGTCAGGTGGCGTGATCCTTGCGGACCGAGGCGCTCCCGCCGCTGTCACCGGCCGATCCGGCGCGCGAGCCTGGAAGGGCGAAAGGACAAGGAAGGGACACCTACGCCATGACTCGCATCGCCATCAACGGATTCGGCCGCATCGGACGCAACGTGCTGCGCGCGCTGCTCGAACGCGACACCGACCTCGAGGTCGTCGCCGTCAACGACCTCACCGAACCGACCGCCCTCGCCCGCCTGCTCGCCTTCGACTCGACCGCCGGCCGGCTCGGCCGCCCGGTGACCGTCGAGGGCAGCGACCTGGTCGTCGACGGCCACCGCATCGCCGTGCTCGCCGAGCGCGACCCCGCCGCCCTGCCGTGGGCCGACCTCGGCGTCGACCTGGCGCTGGAGTCGACCGGCCGCTTCACCTCGGCCGAGGCCGCCCGCGCGCACCTCACCGCGGGCGCCAGGAAGGTGCTGGTCAGCGCGCCGTCGCAGGGCGCCGACGTCACCCTCGCCTTCGGCGTCAACACCGACGCGTACGACCCGGCGGCGCACACCGTCGTCTCGAACGCCTCCTGCACCACCAACGCGCTCGCGCCGCTGGCCGCGGTCCTCGACGGGCTGGCCGGCATCGAGCACGGCTTCATGACCACGGTGCACGCCTACACGCAGGAGCAGAACCTGCAGGACGGCCCGCACCGCGACCCGCGCCGCGCCCGCGCCGCCGGGGTCAACATCGTGCCGACCACCACCGGCGCCGCCAAGGCGATCGGCCTGGTGCTGCCGCAGCTGGAGGGCAGGCTGTCCGGGGACTCGATCCGGGTGCCGGTCCCGGTGGGCTCGATCGTCGAGCTGAACACGACCGTCGCCCGCGACGTGACCCGCGACGAGGTGCTCGCCGCCTACCGCACCGCCGCCGACGGCCCGCTCGCCGGCATCCTGGAGTTCTCGGACGACCCGCTGGTCTCGTCCGACATCACCGGCAACCCGGCCTCCGCGATCTTCGACTCGGCGCTCACCCGGGTGGACGGCCGCCACATCAAGGTCGTCGCCTGGTACGACAACGAGTGGGGCTTCTCGAACCGCGTGGTCGACACCCTCGGGCTGCTCGCCGCCGGCTGAGCCGGGCCGGGTGGGGCACCGGCAGCCGGCGGGCCGGACCCGGTGTCCGGGTCCGGCCCGCCGCCGTCACGCCGTGCAGTGCACGGTGACCTTCCCCGCGCCGTCGACGCCGACCGTGAAGGGCGCGCCGCCGTCGAGGGCGAGGGTCCAGCCGTGCACCACGGTGCCGGACGCCGGGGCGTGCGCGAGCCAGAGCCGCGGACGCGGGCGCCCGCAGTCCACCGGCGCGTGCCCGGCGCCGACCATCGCCCCGTAGCGGGCGGCGACCGCCGGGTCGCCGCCGTGCGCGTACGGCACGCCGCAGGTGACGCCGGTGATCCGCCCCGAGTCGTCGAAGGCGACGGCCACCCTGCGGTGCAGGGAGGACGTGCCGCGGTAGAGCAGCACGTCGTCGGGCGAGTCGACGACCACACCGTCCGGCCGCGTGCCGCAGGTGACGCCGCTGCCGTCGGTCCCCCAGACCTGCTGGTAGCTGTGCGCGTCGGCGAAGAGCGACATCACCTCCGGCAGGTCGACCCGCCGTGTCGTGTCCTGGCTCCGGGACATCGCCGCGGCGGTGAACAGGCGCAGCAGCGCGGTGTCCTGGTCCACCGACCCGGCGCCGGGCGGCGGCAGGCTCCCGTCGACGGCGGTCGGCGACGGTGAGACGGCCGCCCCCGTCGCCGGCGGCACCGGTGCCGGTCCCGGCTGCCCGCCGCCGCCGGCCGTCAGGAGCAGCACCGCGGCGGTGGCGGCCGCGGCGAGCGTGACCACCCCGGCGGCCAGCCGCCGGGAGCCGCGCGAGCGCGCCCGCACCATCGACCGCGGGTCGAACGCGGGCGGGCGCTCCCGGTCGGCGAACTCCCCCATCGCGGCGACGAGTTCCTCCTCGAACGCCGACGTCCCGCCCGGCTCGCTCCGGTTGCCCGTGTTCATCGGTCACCTCCCTGGGGCGACCGGACGGCTCCGTCCCGCACCGCCGCTCGCAACTTGGCCAGTCCGCGGGCGACCTGCGACCGCACGGCGCTCTCGGAGATCCCGAGCGCCGCGGCGATCTCCGCGTCGGGCAGGTCGTCGAAGTAGCGCAGCACCACCGCCGTGCGCATGCCGGCCGGCAGCGTCCGCAGCGCCTGGACCAGCGCGTCCCGCAGCACCACCTGCCGGTACGGATCGGGCGGCAGGTCCGCGCCGCCCCCGCCCTCCCGGCGGCCGCCGTTCTCCGGCTCCAGCGGCACCTCGCGGTGGCGGCGGCGCCGGCCGCCGTCGTGCACGAGGTTCACCAGGATCCTGCGGGCGTACGCCTCGGGTGCGTCGGCCCTGCTGACGGTCCGCCAGTGCCGGCAGCACCGTTCCAGCGTGGACTGCACCAGGTCCTCCGCCGCCTCCCGCTCCCCCGTCAGGAGCACCGCCGTGCGGAACAGGGCCCCCGATCTCGCGGACACGAACGCGCTGAAGTCCGCTACGTCATCGGCGCGCATCCCACCTCCCCCGTCGTCGTCGCCATGCTGTTGACAACAATCCAGACGGAGGGCGTGCGGGGGTTGCTGCACGGCCGGTCGGCCGTGACCCACTCGTGACCACGTGCCGTGCGGCGTCCGGCGGTTACCCGGGGACGGGCGGGGCGGGCGGCGCGGCTCCCGCGTCCGCCTGGCGGCAGGGCGCGGACCAGCCGGCGTCCTCCTCCGACTCCGACCGGTCGTCCGACCAGTCGCCGTCGCGGCCGAAGCCGCACTGGGCGAGCATCCGGTCCAGGTCCGCCGCGGGGAACCGGTCGCCGGGCGTCCGCGGGGACACGGTGACCACCAGCGCGTCGACCTCGCCGCGGTCGGGGTGGTCGTCGAGGCACCGCACGTTCAGATGCCAGCGGTCGCCGTCGCGGGGGCCGCCGCCCCGGACCGCGTGCGCGCGGTACGGCGCGTCGGTGCGCACGGGCGCGCCGTCCCCGTCCCCGTCGGCCGCCCGCGTCCCGCCCCCGGCCTCCGGCTCGATCCCCGGCTCGATCTCCGGCTGGGTCTCCGTCTCCGCCACGACCGCCTCCTCCTGGTACCGGCGTGACGGCTTCTGCCCGCCTTCCGCGGGTTCATCCGGGCGGGCGCCTGACCCCAGGGTCCCCGCAGGGCGCGGCGGGCAGGCGGGGCGCCGGGCGGCGGAGCCGCCACCCCAGCCGCGCCCGTCGCCCGGCGTGCCCGACGCGTCACGCGGGGCACCCGGCGGGCGCAGACCGGCTGACCGGGCGCGATGGTGGGAAAGTGGAGGTGAGGGCGGAGCAGCAGGAGGTGAGGCGGCACCGGAGCGGGACGGCCGGCGGGGGCCCGGGGGAACCACGCGCGAAGGGACGTGACACGGCATGATCGTCCGCATTCTCGGCGAGGGCCAGTGGCAGGTCGACGACGAGCACCTCCAGGAGCTGAACGTCCTGGACGGCTGGCTGGAGCAGGCCGTCGAGGACGGCGACGGGACCGCCTTCGCACACGCCCTGACCGCCCTGCTGTACTCCGTGCGCGACCTGGGCACGCGGCTGCCGGCCGAGCGGATCGTCCCCTCGGAGCTGATCCTGCCCGACGCCGACGCCACCATGGAAAGGGTCAGGGAGCTGCTCGCCGGCGACGGCCTGATCCCGGGGTGAAGAGGAGGTGAACCGCCATGCACAGCCGTTTCGCCGCTGACCGGAAGCTGACGGTCCGGATGGTGACCGTGATCTTCCTGCTGGGACTGGTGTACGTGGCGTTCGTCGCCGTGCTGGTCGCCCTGCTGAAGTCCGTCGTGGTGGTGGTCCTGGTGGCGGCGGGCCTGCTCGCGGTCCAGTACTGGTTCTCCGACAAGATCGCCCTGTTCGCCATGCACGCGAAAGCGGTCACGCCCGAGGAGCAGCCGCAGCTGCACGGGACGGTGGACCGGCTGTGCGCGCTGGCCGACATGCCCAAGCCGCGGGTGGCCATCTCCGAGATGGACATGCCGAACGCCTTCGCCACCGGCCGCAACGCCGACCACGCCGTGCTGTGCGTGACCACGGGCCTGCTGCGCCGCCTGGAACCCGCCGAACTGGAGGGCGTGCTCGCACACGAGCTGTCCCACGTGGCGCACAAGGACGTCGCGGTCATCACGATCGCCTCGTTCCTCGGGGTGCTCGCCGGGCTGCTGGTGCGCTTCGCCTTCTACTCCGAGCTGTTCGGCGGCCGGGACCGGCGCGACGACCAGAACACCGCGGCGCTGCTCGCCTCCGTGCTGGCCGTCTCCGCGCTCGTGTACGCGCTCAGCTTCCTGCTGATCAGGGCGCTGTCGCGGTACCGCGAGCTGGCCGCCGACCGGTCGGCCGCCCAGCTCACCGGCCGGCCCTCCGACCTGGCGTCCGCGCTGGTCAAGGTCAGCGGCGGGGTCGCCCGCATCCCCACCGAGGACCTGCGCACCGCCCAGTCGTTCAACGCCTTCTTCTTCACCCCGGCGTTCAAGGAGGGCACGGTGGGCGCGACCCTGTTCTCCACCCACCCGAGCCTGGAGCGGCGGCTGGAGGCGCTCGCCGAGATCTCCGCCGAGCTGGACCGGCGCGGCTGACCGGCGGCCGGCCGCGGCCGCCGACCGCGGCCGCCGGCCGCGGGGTTCGGCCGTCGCCGTGGCCGTCCCGCGCAGGCCGCGCCGCCACCGCGCCCGGGGCGGAGGCCCGCCCGCGCACGACGGGCGGGCTGCGACCGCCGTGAACGGGAGTAGCCGAGGCCCGGCGGGGCAGGCATGGTGCATGCGTGTCCGACGCATGTCGGGGGGCCGTCTCCTGGCGCAGCCGCTGAGCCGGGGGCTCGTGGCGATCCCGTTCGCACTCATCGTGGCGATCACCGCGGTGGACCTGTCGCTGCCCGACGACGTCCACCTCGGCCCGCTGCTGGTCATCGCCCCCGCCCTGACGGCCTCCATCGCCGGCCCGCGGATGACCGCGCTGGCCGGGGCCGGGGCGGTGGTGGCGCAGCTGCTCATCGGCGTCTACCACGGCGGTCTGGGCACGCCCAACCACATGGCGCAGGTCATCGCGCTGGCGGTGCTGTCCACGCTGGTGGTCCTGGTGTCGCTGATCAAGGAGCGGCGGCACCGGGAGCTGAGCCGGGCACGGTCGGTGGCCGAGGCGGCGCAGCGCGTGCTGCTGCGGCCGCCGCCCCGCCGGATCGGCGCGCTGCGGGTGTCGTGGCTCTACCTGGCCTCGGAGGACGAGGCGAAGATCGGCGGCGACCTCTTCGCCGTCGCACGCGCCGCGAAGCCGGCCACCCGGGTGATCATCGGCGACGTCCGGGGGAAGGGTCTGGGCGCCATCGGCGAGGCGTCGGTGGTGCTGGGCGCGTTCCGCGAGGGCGCGCACCGCTACGACGGCCTGCCCGAGCTGGTGTCCGTCATGGAGGACAGCCTCAGCCGGAATCTGGAGGAGGTCGGCGGCGCCGACCGCGGTGAGCACTTCGTCACCGCCCTCGTGCTCGACCTGCCGGACGGCGACGGCCCGGCCGAGATGATCGACTGCGGCCACCCCCCTCCGCTGCTGCTGCACGAGCAGGGCACCGCCGTCCTGCCCTCCCGCCACTACGAGCCGCCGCTCGGCCTGGGCGAGCTGGCCCTCGCGGGCCGCAGGGCCGGCCCCTTCGCCTTCGTCCCCGGCGACATGCTCGTGCTCTGCACCGACGGCGTCATCGAGGCCCGGTCACCGGCCGGGACCTTCTATCCGCTGGCCGAACGCGTCGCCGGCTTCCCCGCGACGAGCCCCGAGGTGCTGCTGCGGCACATCCACCGCGACCTGCTCGACCACATCGGCGGCGAACCGGCCGACGACGCCGCCGTGCTGGTGATCGAGCGGCTGAGCGCCGACGGATCGCCGGCCGGCCGCCGCACCGGCGCGAAACGCCGGGCGCACCCGTCGGACCCCTGACATCCGCGCGCACCCGCGCGCCGCACCGCCCCACCCGCCCGCCCCCGGACCGGGCCCACCCGGACGACCCGCATCCGTGCCCGTCCGCATGCGCCGTACAGCGCCACCCGGCGCTGGGCACGGGCGCACCCCCATCCGGCGCGGCCCAGGAGGGCCGCCCCCGGACCGGGCCCGCCCGGACAACCCGCATCCGTGCACGTCCGCACGCGCCGCACCGCGCCCGCCGGTCCGCGCCACCCGGCGCTGGGCACGGGCCCGCCCCCATCCGGCGCGGCCCAGGAGGGCCGCCCCCGGACCGGGCCCGCCCGGACAACCCGCATCCGTGCACGTCCGCACGCGCCGCACCGCGCCCGCCGGTCCGCGCCACCCGGCGCTGGGCACGGGCGCACCCCCATCCGGCGCGGCCCAGGAGGGCCGCCCCCGGACCGGGCCGGCTCGGAGGACCCGCACATCCGCCCACGTCCGCACGCACCGCACCAGGACGTCCGGGCACCGCGCCACCCGCCCGCCCCCGGACCGGGCTCGCCCGGACAACCCGCATCCGCACGCGCCGTACAGCGCCCGCCGGTCCGCGCCACCCGGCGCTGGGCACGGGCGCACCCCCATCCGGCGCGGCCCAGGAGGGCCGCCCCCGGACCGGGCCCACCCGGACAACCCGTATCCGTGCGCGTCCGTGCGCGTCCGCGCGCGTCCGCGCACACCGCACGGCGCCGCCCGCCCGCAGGGCAGGGGCCGTCCCCGGAGGAGGCCCGCCCGGACGACCCGCACATCCGTGCGCGTCCGCGCACACCGCACGGCGCCGCCCGCAGGGCGGGCCCCGCGCGCGTCTGAGGCAGCCCGGGAAGAGCGTCCCCGGAGGGGACTCCTCGGGGGAGCTGACATCCGCGCTCACCTCGCGGTTCAACTGGCCGTAGGGTGGCGGCCCTCGGACACGGCCTAGCCTGCTGCGTCATGGACAACGAGAGCAGTGGCACAGGGCAGATGACGCGGCGCGGGCTGATCGTCGGCGCGGTGGCCGCCGGGCTCGCCGCGACCGGGGGCGTCGCGGTCGCCGCCGAGGGGCGGGCGCCGGCGCCGGGCGCCGCGGGAGCGCTCCCGCCGGGGGACCCCGCGGCGGGAGCGGCGCCCGCGTACCGGCTGACCGTCCCGGGGGAGTCGGTGCAGAGCGACCGGGTGGACACGCCCGTGGCGCCCGGCATCACGCTCACCTCCTTCGACGTCTTCGGCCGCACCGGATGGCTGCGGGCGCACGTCCTCAACGCCGACCTGGGCGAGCGGTCCGTCGAGGTGGACCTGATCGCGGACCGGGTCAGCCAGGCGCGCCCGCTGACGCAGGCGGCGAGCGCGCAGCACGCGGTCGCCGCGGTCAACGGCGACTACTTCGACATCACCGAGACCTTCGCGGCCGAGGGCCCGGAGATCCAGGGCGGCCGGGTGCGCAAGGGCACCGCCCAGCCGTCGACCGTCGCGGCCGTCGGCGCCGACCGGATCGCCCGGCTCGCCGACCTGGTGATCACCGGCACGGTAACGGTGGCCGGGGTGCCGCGCCCGCTGGCCGCGGTCAACTCCCCGTCCGCTCCGGCCGACGGGATCAGCGTGTTCACCCCGCTGTGGGGGCCCGGCGACCGCACCCTGATCCAGGACCCCGGCCCGTACACCGAACTCGTGGTGTCCGGCGGTGTCGTCACCTCGGTCGGCGGGCGGATCACCGCCACGCCGGTGCCGGACGACGGACTGGTCGTGCTGGGCCGCGGCGCGGCCGCCGGCCTGCTCGCCACCGCCCGCCCGGGGGACCGGGTGAGCGTCGCCTTCGCCCCGCACAGCGACGCGCCGGCCGCCCTGCGGATGGCGCTCGGCAGCGGATCGGTGCTGGTCAGGGACGGCGCGGCGATCGACTTCCCGCCCAGCACCGGCAACGACGCGCCCAAGCCGCGCACCGCGATCGGCTGGCCGGCCGGCGGCCGGCGGCTGCTGCTCGTGGCGGTCGACGGGTCGGCGAACTTCTCCCCCGGCCTCGGCTTCGACGACATGGCCGCGCTAATGGTGCGGCTGGGCGCGGCCGACGCGTTCATGCTCGACGGCGGCGGCTCCACCGAGCTGGTCGCCCGCCGGCCGGGCGACACCGCGGCCGGCGTCGTCAACACGCCGTCGGACGGCGGCGAGCGGCCGGTGCCCGACGGCGTCGGCCTGTTCGCCCGCGAGGGCTCGGGGCGGCTGCACGGCCTCGACGTCCGCCCGCAGGCCGACCGGGTGGTCCCCGGCCTGACCGTCGACGTGCGGGTCGCCGGCTACGACGAGAGCTGGGGCCCTGCGGCGGTGGACGGCCGGCCGGTGGAGTGGAGCGCGGACCCGGGCTCGCTCGGCCGCGCCGAGCACGGCGTGTTCCGCGCCGGGCGGCCGGGCGCGGGGGTGCTGCGCGCCCGGTCCGGCTCCGCGCGCGGCGAGCACGGGCTGCGCGTCCTGGGCGACCTGCACCGGCTGGCGTTCACCCAGCGCGCGGTCACCATCGACCCGGGCGCGGCGGTGGAGGTCCGGCTCACCGGGACCGACGCGGACGGCTTCGACGCCCCGGTCGCGCCGCGCGACGTGACCCTCGACTACGACCGCACGGTGCTCACGGTGACCGCGGCCGCCGACGGCGGCTTCACCGTCACCGGCGCCGCGGACGCCGGCGGCAGGTCGGCGACGGTCACCGCCACGGTCCAGGGCGTGCGGGCGAGGCTGCCGGTCTCGGTGGGCCTGGTGGACGTCGCCTTGGCCGAGTTCGAGCCGGGCGAGAGCTGGACGGCGACCGCGGCGCGCGGCGCCGCGTCCGTCGCCCTGGTCGCGGCCCCCGACCGGCCGGGGGCCGCCGCCGGCAACCACGCCCTGCGGCTGACCTACGACTTCACCGGGCAATCCGGCACCTCGGCGGCGTACGCGGTGGCCGGCGGCGGACCGATCACGCTGCCCGCGGGCACGAAGAAGCTCGCGCTGTGGGTCAACGGCGACGGCCGCGGCCACTGGCTGCGCGCGATGGTGTACTCCCAGGGCACCACCAACGTGCCCTTCACCTTCGCCACCACCGTCGACTGGACCGGCTGGCGGCGGGTCGTCGGCGACCTCCCGGCCGGCTTCTCCGAGCCGGTCACGCTGCTGCGGCTGTACCTCGCGGAGACCTCGCAGACCGCGAAGGACGCCGGGCAGCTGGACTTCGACGGCCTCGCGGCGCAGGTCGGCCGGCAGCCGGACGTCTCGGAGCCGCCGCAGCCCGACCCCTACGTGGTGGAGCAGGGCGCGCTGCCCGACCGCAGGTGGACCTTCGCGGTCCTCTCCGACCTGCACGTCAGCGCGGCCACCGGGCTCGACTCCTTCTCCGGGCGGCAGGCCGGCACCGCGCTGGACCAGGTGGTGGCGAGCCGGCCGGACTTCATCCTGGTCAACGGCGACTTCGTGGACAACAACAACCCCGCCGACTTCGAGCTGGCCCTCGGGCTGCTGCGCGACCACGTACCGGACGACCTGCCCGTCCACTGGACGCCCGGCAACCACGAGGCGGGCCTGGCGGCGACCGGCGGCCTCGACGCGTTCCTCGCGCTGACCGGCCGGCCCAACCGGCAGGTGCTGGACCACAAGGGCACCCGCTTCATCCTGCTGGACTCCCACACCGGCGACATGCGCACCTCCGACTGGGACCAGGTGCCGCTGCTCCAGGCGGAGCTGGCGAAGGCCGCGAAGGACCGCTCGGTGACGAGCGTGGTGGTCTCCTTCCACCACCCGCTGCAGGACCCGTCGGGGGCCGGCGCGTCCCAGCTCTCCGACCCGTTGCAGGCCGGGCTCTTCAAGCGGTGGCTCGCGGACTTCAGGGAGGTCTCGGGCAAGCCGATCGCGCTGTTCACCGGCCACGCGCACACCGCGTCGGTCAGCCGCGCCGACGGCGTGCTGGAGGTCACCACCCCCGCCGTCGGCAAGACCCCGTACAGCTCGCCCGACCAGGGCGGCTTCTTCGGCTGGATGCACGTCGCCGTGGACCCCCGGCCGGCCCGCGTGCACGCCGGGCAGCCGAGCCCGCAGACCCGCGACTGGCTGCGGGCGGAGAGCCGCCCGCTGATCGACGGGATCGAGCTGGCGGCGCCCGCGCGGCTCGCGGTGGGTGACGCGGCGCCGGTCGCCGCGACCGGCGTCACCAGCGAGTTCGGGCTGCGCTTCCCGCTGCGGTTCCCGGCCACCGTCGTGTGGAGCGGCGGCGACGGGCTCGTCGTCGCGGCCTCGCCGGCCGAGGTGCGGGCGGCGCGGCGGCGGTCGCGGACCCGGGCGGTGCTCGACCTGACGTCCGCGACGCTGACCGCGGTGCGGGCCGGGCAGGTCGAACTGACCGTCGCCTCCGGCGGCCTGACCGCCTCCGCGGCGGTCACGCTGGGCTAGGGCCCGTCCCCGGGGTCGCCGCGGCACGTACGAGGGCCCCGACCGCGTCCGGCGGCCGGGGGCCCTGCGGGGTGACGGCGGCGGGTGGGTCAGCGTCCGGCCTCGGCCTGCTGCTGCAGGATGCCGAGGATGCGGGCCTGGTCGTCGATCAGGCCGATGGCGCCCTCGATGTCGGGGGCGGACGCGCCGTTCACCGCGAGGTAGATCGTGCGCAGCCGGCCGTGGCCCGCGGCCAGGTACCCGCCCATGGTCTGGGCGCCGATGGCGAGGCGCTCGTTGAGCGCGTCGCCTCCGGCGACGGTGCCGGGCTTCGCCCACACCTTGCCCCTCCCCGGGCACACCGGCTGCCCCTCGCACACGCTCGCCAGCGAGCCGTCGACGCCGAGGATCGGCTGCGCCTCCCGGAACAGGTCGGCGTCCGGGGTGCCCTGCCAGTAGTGCAGGATCTCGTTCTCCAGCCGCGGCGTCACCCGGTCGACCGGGTTGCCGCCGCGGCCGTCGAGCAGCTGGGCCTGCGTCGGATCGATGCCGGCCCGCACCAGGAAGTCCCTGAGCACCGGGAAGCCGTCCTCGCACCGGTGGCTGCCCGCGGAGACGGCCATCAGGCAGATCGACAGGTTCGCGCCCAGGTTGTGGCTGACCTTGAAGATCAGCTTGGTGTACTGGGAGAACACCGGGGACACGTACGCGGCGACGCGCTGCGTCCCGCGGTAGCTGTCCGGCAGCACCGAGGTCGGGTTGGGCCCGGTCGGCCGCGCGCCGACCGTGACGCCGGCCCGCGCCAGCGCCTCGATCAGCGCGGTGCGCCCGAAGGCCGCCGGGTCATGGACGGGGGAGTTGCGCAGCACCGGCTGCGCGTCCGCCGCGATCGTGCCCGACAGGGTGATCCGGGTGCCGTCGGGCGAGGCGGACACCTCGATGTCGGTGGTCCCGCCGGCGGCGACCGTGCGCACCGTCGAGGTCACGCGGTAGGGCGCGACCTGCGGACGCCAGCTGAGCCGCGCGGGCCTCCCGGGGGCGGTGGGCGCGGTCAGCAGGTCGATCACGTTGTCGTTGACGATCAGCGGGGTCGGCGTCGGGTCCAGCCCGTCGAAGGACGTGAACAGCCGGTCGTCGACAGCGAGGTCGCCGTGCACCTGGGTGATGCCCGAGCGGCGCACCTGGCGCGCGATCCGGTCGAGTCCGGCGAGCGGGTTCTCGGGGGTGAGCGTCGCGCCGGGGACGTCGTTGGCGTAGGTGTGGTCGATCGGGGTGTACGACACCGTGCCGTCCGGCGCGGTCCTGCCGCCCATGGTGAGGTCGCCCTCGCCGACCAGCACCAGTGAGCCGTCGAGCACCGAGCCGTGGCGGTGGCCGAGGGCCTGCACGGGCGTGGTGAACCGGTGGTTGCTGCCCAGGGTGTGCCAGGCGCCGGACACGCTGACGAGCTTGGCCGTCGAGCCGGGGATGAAGAACTGGTCGGGGTACTGGGAGTGGATGACCCGGCCGGTGCTGTCGTCCAGTTCCAGCCAGCCCCACTGGGCGTGCCGGTAGGCCGGCTTGGCCATGATCGCCCTGATGTCGGGGGACAGTTCGTCGCCGTGCGCGGCCCCAGGGCGCGCGTGCGCGGCCCCCGGCAGGGGGTGCGGGGCGGCCGGGGCCGCGGGACCGGCGGCGGCGGCCGTCACGGCGAGGGCCACCGCCGAGACGAGGGCGGCCGCCCAGGTGCGCCGGGGCCGGCGCGCCTGACGGGCTTGGCGGGCCTGGCGGGCGGACTCGACGGGACCGGGCCGCGCGCCCGGAAGCTGATCGTTGCGATGGTTGCGGAGCACGGCCGGACTCCTACCGCGGCGGCCGATCCGGTCAGCGTCCCACCGCCGCATTCACCCGCGCGCCGAAGGCGGCGGCCCGGGTCCCACCCGCCCGGCCCATTGCGCGCCGCGGCGGCCGGCGGGCCCGGCGGCCGGCTACCGGCCCGGGTCGTTCGGGTGCGGGGCGAGCGGGGTGACCGTGTCCTGCCGCCAGGCCCGCAGCGGCATCGAGGCGAGCACCTCCTCCAGCCGCTCGGCGTCCTCCGCGCGGAACAGCCCCCAGGTGCGCCACTCGCCGGGCGCCAGCGGCGGCCGCCACAACCGCCGCAGGCTGCCCTGCGCCGCCAACTCCCGCGACCGCGCGGCCTCCCGGCCGCGCATCCGCGCCACGTCGTCCTCGCTGGCGCCCTCCGGAACGGTGGTCACCATGTCGACCAGGAACTCCATGGATGCTCCTCGATCCCTGCGTAGCGGCCGAAATGAATCCTGCTTTACTGGGATTATCCGTCCGTTTCGCTCTCTTCCGGCAAGGAGTCGGCTCGTGGACATGAGGCTCGAAGTCGTGGTGCTGCCGGTCTCCGACGTCGACCGGGCGAAGACCTTCTACGAGGGGCTCGGCTGGAGGCTGGACGCGGACGTCGCCGCCGACGACGGCTTCCGCGTGGTCCAGCTGACACCTCCCGGCTCGGCGTGCTCGGTCATCTTCGGCGCCCGGGTCAGCTCGGCGGCGCCGGGCTCGGCCGGCGGCCTGCACCTGGTCGTGGAGGACATCGAGGCGGCCAGGGCCGAGGTCGCCGCCCACGGCGTGGACGTCGGCCCGGTGTTCCACGACGCCGGCGGGGTCTTCCACCACGCGGGCGAGGAGGCCCGGGTGCCGGGCCCCGACCCGCGGCGGACCAGCTACTCCTCGTTCGCGTCCTTCAGCGATCCGGACGGCAACGGCTGGGTGCTCCAGGAGATCACCACCCGGCTGCCCGGCCGCTGAGGCCGGCGCGCGGACCCTGCCCGGACGTGGTGTGATGGACGTGATGTCCGTTTTTTCTGGCACTCCCGTGGAGGTCCGGATGGGTACGTACCGCGTGGCACAGGTCCCCGCCGCGAGCGGGTCGTTCGAGATCACCGAGCGGGACGTGCGGGAGCCGGGACGGGACCAGGTGCGGATCGCCGTGGACGCCTGCGGGATCTGCCACAGCGACACGGTGTTCGTCGAGAACGCGGTGCCCGGGGTGACCTTCCCCCTGGTGCCGGGACACGAGATCGCCGGGCGCATCGACGAGCTGGGCGCCGGGGCGCGGGAGCTCGGCTGGCAGACGGGCGACCGCGTCACGGTGGGCTGGTTCGGCGGCAGCTGCCACCACTGCCGGCCCTGCCGGCAGGGCGACTTCGTGGTGTGCGACAACCTGAAGGTCCCGGGCTGGGCCTACGACGGCGGATTCGCCGAGGCGGTGATCGCCCCGGCCGACGCGCTGGCCAGGATTCCCGACGGGCTGGACGCCACCGACGCAGGACCGATGGCCTGCGCGGGCGTGACCGTCTTCAACGGGCTGCGGCGCAGCTCCGCGCGGCCCGGCGACGTGGTGGCCGTGCTCGGCATCGGCGGGCTCGGGCACCTCGGCGTGCAGTACGCCGTCGCGATGGGCTTCGAGACCGTCGCGATCGCGCGCGGCGCGGAGAAGGGCGAGTTCGCCAAGCGGCTCGGCGCGCACCACTACATCGACAGCACCGCCGGCACGCCGGTCGCCGAGGCCCTCCAGGCGCTCGGCGGCGCGAAGGCCGTGCTGGCCACCGCGGGCAGCTCCGCCGCCATCTCGGCGACCGTCGAGGGACTCACCCCGCGCGGCGAGCTGATCGCCATCGGCGCGGACCCCGAACCGCTGGCGGTCAGCCCGCTGCAGCTGCTGCTCAAGGGCCGGATCATCCGCGGCCACCCGTCCGGCACCGCCCAGGACGTGCAGGACACCATGGACTTCAGCGTGCTGCACGGCATCACCCCGACCGTCGAGGTCGTGCCGCTGGCCGAGGCGGACGCCGCCTACCGCAAGATGCTCTCCGGCGCGGCCCGCTACCGGATGGTGCTCACCCCGAACTGATCGCCCCGCCGCACGCCCCGCGGCACGCCCCGGCTTCGCCGTCAGGGTGCCTGCGCGGCGCCGCCGGCGCGCAGGACGAGCCGTCGGCGGCGGCCTCGTCGCCGGTCCGCGGGTCAGCGCGCAGACCAGGACGCGTTCCAGGCCGGGCGTCGCGAGGACGCCGCCGGCGCGGCCGGGACGGGACCCGGACGGTCACGCCGTCGAGCGTCCGGCGCATCGGTCCCCTCCCGAGGCAGGCCCGGCCGGGGTCCCACGGGTGCGGGCGGGACTTGGTGACGTCACACGGGACGGCGTGGTGGCGCCGTCCCGCGTGACGTCCTGGCAGCCGTGCGGGTCCGGTCGGGCGATCCCGCGAGGGGGTGCGCCGCGGGCACCTCTGCGGCGTCCGGGCGCGGCGGCCGCAGGGCCCGGTCGCCCGCTCGGGCGGGCATCCCGCGCAGGTGGTGGTTCTCGCCGTCGTACCGCTGCTCGCTGACCGGCGAAGCCGATCGGCCGCCCCCCGCACCGCGCGGGGTGGGGCGGACCACCCGAGCGTGGCTGCGGCCGGCGGCACCTCCGTCGCACCCCCGTCGCACCCCCGGCGCACGCCCGCGCGCTGAGCCGCGTCACAGCCTTGCAACCGTACGTCCGGCCAGGCTGTCCTGAGGGGTCTGGACCTTAGGATGCACGCAGGGGAGTCCCGCGGCATCACCGGACCGTGCGCGTTCGCACGCTGCGCTGGTGGGCGCCTATGAGGTGTCATCGCGACAGGAGATTGCATTGCTTTCGGTACGGACGGCTGACGCGGCCACGCCCGCGGGTCGCGGACGGCTTGGGGTCAACAGGGCGGGGCGGGGCCTGGTCGCCCTGGCCGCCGGGGTCACGCTCCTGGCGACGGCCGCGTGCGGCGGCCACACGAACGGTTCGAGCGGGTCGGGCGGGTCGGGCGGCAGCCAGGACGGCAAGGCCGGAGGCGTCGCGGCCGCGCCGCCGACCACCTCGGCGGCGCAGCTGTCGATCCTGCCGAAGAACGGCGCCACCGGGGTCGACACCTCAGGCGCGCTGAAGGTCTCCGCGGCGCAGGGCAAGCTGACCAAGGTCACGGTGAGCGGCCCGGACGGCGCCGTCGACGGCGCGATATCCGCCGACGGCAGCAGCTGGACGCCGGCCGGCCACCTGCACACCGCGACCCGCTACAGCGTCTCCGCGACCGCGGCCGACGCCCAGGGGCGCACCGCCGTACAGCAGACCACCTTCACCACGCTGACCCCGGCCGCCGTCAACTACGGCAACTTCAACATCAACCCGGGGTCGACGTACGGCGTGGGCATGGAGGTGTCGATCCGCTTCAACAAGCCGGTCGTCAACCAGGCCGAGGTGCACAAGGGGATCACCGTCACCGCGAGCCCCGCGGTGGACGTGCAGGGCCACTGGTTCGGCAACCAGCGGATCGACTTCCGCCCGGAGAACTACTGGGCGCCCGGCACCAAGGTCACCCTGCACCTGCGGCTCAACGGCGTGAAGACGGCCCCCGGCGTGTACGGGCAGCAGTCCAAGGACGTGTCCTTCGTGGTCGGCCGCTCGCAGACCTCGATCGCCGACAACACCGCCAAGACGCTGAAGATCTACCGCGGCGGCGCGCTGTACAAGGAGTTCCCCGCGAGCCTCGGCGACGCCCAGCACACCACGTACAACGGCAAGATGGTGATCGAGGAGAAGGACCCGGTGGTGGACATGGACTCCCACACCGTCGGTCTGGGCGCCGCCTACCACATCAAGGACGTGCCGCACGGCATGCGGCTGTCGGACTCCGGGACGTTCGCGCACGGCAACTACTGGCGGCCGGCGTCGGTCTTCGGGCACGAGAACACCAGCCACGGCTGCGTCGGCCTGCGCGACGTCAAGGGCGGCGGCGACCCGACCACCCCGGCGGCCTGGTTCTACGCGCACTCGCTGATCGGCGACGTCGTCCAGGTGATCAACTCCCCCGACAAGATCATCCCCCCGAGCAACGGCATCAACGGCTGGAACATGTCCTGGTCGCAGTGGGTCGCCAACTGACCCCGCGCCCTCCGGACCGCACAGCGCCCCGGCCCCACGCCTGACACCCAGGCGTGGGGCCGGGGCGTTCTCGTGGCGCGGCGGCGCCGGCAAGGGGCAGCGACCAGTCTCGGTCAACGCGCGAACGCGGGGGCGGCGCCCGCGCCGTGGGCAGGGCGCCGCCGCCGGCCGTACGCCCCCTCGCCGCTCTCCGCTTCCCCCCAGGTCGCGGGCGGCTGCCGGGGATGCGGACCCGGCGTGGACGCACTCGTCGGTCTTCCGGACGGTGTGTGGACTTTGGCTGGGAATACGGGAGATCGTCTCCGGCGTGGGCGAGACTAGGCGACCCGACCGCGGGGGCGGTGGGCGCGTTGCACCGGTACGACGCGGCTGCAACAAACAACGGCCGGGCCGCGTGGGGGTGGTACGGGGTGGGACGTGGACGACCGTGGCGGCCGGCGCAGGCGCCGCGACCGGCCGGGCCGGCGGGGGGCGGGACGGGCCGCGCCGCACCGGCGACCGGCGGCCTGCCGGGCGGCGCGGCCCCGGCCGCGGTGCTGCGCGGCCGGATCGGCTGGCTGCTGCGGGTCAACCGGCTGTACGCGGCGGACGACCGGTGGACCCGGGCGGCGACCTTCACCGCCGCGTTCGCCGGCGGCAGCCATCCCGGGGCGGTCAGCACGAGCAAGGTCTCCCGCTGGGAGAACGGCCTGGTGGCGGTGGAGCGCGCGGCGGTGCGCCGCTACGAGGAGGTGCTGGCGCTGGAGTCCGGCAGCCTGCTGTCGACGGTCGACGTGATCACCCGCTACCTGACCTCCGCGCCCTCGGCGGCCGCCGCCGCGCTCCCCTCGGCCGGTCCCGCGGCGCGGGCGGCGCCGCCCACGGCGGGCGAACGCCGCCGCGGCGAGGGCCTGCTGGAGCGGCTGGACTCCACCGACACGCTCACCGGGCGGGACTGGGACGAGGCGACCGCGTGGATCGTCTCGGAGCCGGGGCTGCGCCTGCGCCGCAGGGAGTGGGACGCGGTCTGCCACCGGCTGCTGGTCGAGACGGTCGCCGCCGACGGCGAGGCGTGGAAGCCGCGCTTCGAGGCGTACCTACGGCTGCTGAACCACCCGGGCAGCCGGATGTCCGCGATCGCGACCTGCGGGGACTGGGCGGCCAGCCCCGGCAGCCGGGTGTTCATCGAGACGCTGAGCATGCTGGACGCCAGCACCCACCCGGACGCGGCCCGGCACGTCGTCGCGCAGCTGCGGGCGCCCACCAACGGCGACGCGCTGACCGGCGCCCTGCTGGCCACCGTGCGCAAGCTGCGCGAGCACCACTTCACCGCCGAGCAGCGCGACGCGGTGACCGACGCGGTGCTGGACGTGCTGGCCGACCCGGCGCGGCGCGGGGACCCGGCGTATCCGCTGGCCGCGGCGGCGCTGCGGCTGCTCCCCCCGGAGGTCTCCGGCCGGCTGTCGGCCCGGCTGCGCCAGGGTGGCGCGGCGCCGCGGGGCGGGCCCGGCGGTGCGAGCCGTGCGAGCGCCCCCGGCGGCCTCCCCCGGCCGGACACCGACGCGCGGTCCGGCGGTGCCGGACAGGGCGCCACCGGCCGGCTGCATCCGCTGATCACCGCGCGCAGCACCGCGATGCTGGCCAGGGAGCTGCCGCAGTTCCAGGATCTGCTGCTGCCCGTCCTGGTCGGCGAGCTGCTCGACGCGCCGCTCTCCGACGACCGGCTGTACGCCGGCTTCCTCATCCGCGCCACGCCCTACCGCGGGCCGGTCGCCGACACCCTGGTGTGGGAGCTGGCCCGGCAGCGCCCGGCGCTGGCGCCGGCCAGGACCGTACGGCTGCTGGAGGCGCTGCGGGTGGTCGGGACGCCCGCCGAGCGGCCGTTCGTGGAGGCGCTCGCCGCCCGGCAGGGCCTGCCCGGCGCGGTGCAGTCGGCGGCCGTGCAGGCGCTGGGCCACATGGGCGGCGCCAGCGCGGCCGGGCGGTGGCAGACACTGCTGGCCCGGCACACCGCCGCGGCCACCGCCGGCGCCGGCAGCCGCGCCGCCGAGGACGTGCTGCACCACGCGGTGTACTCGCTGGCCATCGGCCGCCACACCGCCGTCCTGGGCGGGCTCGCCGCGACCCACCCGCTGGCCTCCGTCCGCGCCTCGGCCCGCTGGTGGCTCGACCTGCCGACCCACATGTACGTCAGCGCCGCGCACTGACCCCGCGCCGCCGCCGGGCGCACCCGGGGCCTCCGGGGCATCCGCCGGGTCCGTGACCTGCGGCGTCGCGCTCGGCGGAGCGCCGCCGCCAGGCGTGCACCAGCCGCTCGCGCACCCCTTCCACCACGGACATCCCGACGCGGCGGCGCTTCTCCACCAGGCCCTCGGCCGAACACGGTCAGGCCGCGCACCACCGTGGCCGGGTTGACCCCGCCGACCGCTCAGCCGTCCGCCTCGTCGCCCACGCCCGCCCGGGCCAGCCGCCCCTCCGCCAACTGCCGCTCCAGCCGCTGCCCCTCGATGTCCGGATCGGGGATGTGCCGGTCGAACCACTGCGGGTGGTACCAGAGCCTGGCGCGGACGATCGCCATCACGGCCGGCACCAGCGTCAGCCGTACGACGAAGGCGTCGAGCGCGACACCGGCCGCGAAGCTGAAGCCGATCGCCTTGATCGTCGGGTCGTCGGTGAACATGAAGGCCACGAAGATGGAGAACATGATCAGCGCGGCCGCGGTGACCACGCGGGCGGACAGGCCGGTGCCGCGGCGGACCGCCTCGCGCGCGTCACCGTGCTTCGTGTACTCCTCCTTGATCCGCGACACCACGAACACCTCGTAGTCGCTGGAGAGTCCGAAGATGATCGCGAGCATGATGATCGGCAGGAAGCTGATCGTCTCGCTCGGGGTGATCCCGAAGAGGTGCCGGCCCCAGCCCCACTGGAAGATCGCGACCTGCGCGCCGAGCGCCGCGGCCATCGACAGCAGGAAGCCGAGGATCGACTTGATCGGCACCAGGATGGTCCGGAAGGCGAACGTCAGCAGCACGAAGGCGAGTCCGACCACGACGATGAGGAACTCCGGCAGGGCGCCGGAGAGTTTGGCCGACACGTCGATGTTGGACGCGGTGGTGCCGCCGACCAGGATGTGCGTGCCGGTGCCGTCCTCGATCACGGACCGCTCGTCGCGCAGCCGGTGCACCAGGTCGGCGGTGGCGGTGTCGTTCGGCCCCGACCGCGGGATCACCCGGATCAGCGAGACGCCGCCCTGCGCGGCCAGCGGCGTCACCTGCACCACGCCCGGCACCTTCGCGAGCGTCCCGGCGACGTGGCGGGTGTCCGCGGGGCTGTCCACGCCCTGCACCACGATCAGCAGCGCGCCGTTGAAGCCCGCCCCGAAGCCCTCGGTGGTCAGGTCGTACGCCTTGCGCTGGGTGTCGCTCGTCGGCTTCGACGCGCCGCTGGGCAGGCCCAGCGTGATGGACAGCGCCGGGACGGCGAGCACCACCAGCAGGGCGACGCCGCCGATCAGCACCGGCACCCGGTCGCGTACGACGAAGCGGGCCCACGCGGCGCCCGCGGTGCTCTGCGGGTCGGCGGCCGCCCGGCGGGCGACCCGCTCGGCGTGCGCGCCGAACCCCGGCAGCCGGGTGAACCGGGCGACCTTCTGCCCGGCGAAGCCCAGCACCGCGGGCAGCAGCGTCAGCGCGATCAGCAGCGCGACCGACACCGACGCCGCGGCGGCCAGGCCCATCACCGTCAGGAACGGGATGCCGACGACGGTCAGCCCGCACAGCGCGATGACGACGGTGAGCGCGGCGAAGACCACGGAGCTGCCCGCGGTGCCCACCGCCAGCGGCACGGACTGCGCGGGCGTCATGCCGTTCAGCAGGTTTGTGCGGTGCCGGGAGAGGATGAACAGACCGTAGTCGATGCCGCAGGACAGCCCCAGCATCAGCGCGACGGTGGTCGACGCCGAGGCGATCGTCAGCACCGAGGCGACGGCCGTGATGCCCATCAGCGTGGTGACCACGCCGATGACCGCGCTCAGGATCGGCATGCCCGCGGCCGCCAGGGCGCCGAAGGTGATCATCAGGATGACGAACGCGATCACCAGGCCGACGAGTTCGGGCGCCTCGGAGACCTCCGTGCGCCAGCCCGGATAGACGCTGCCGTTGTACTCGACCTGGATGCCCGCCGCCCGCACCGGCTGCATCGCCGCCTTGACGGCGTCGAGGTTCGCGTCCTTCACGTCCGGCGCCTTCGCCGACCACTGCACCTGGCTGAGCGCGATCTGCCCGCTCTTCGAGATCAGCCCGTTCTGGTACGGCGTGACCACCGACGAGACCTGCGGCACCGATCGCACCCGGCCCAGGGCGGTGGCGATGACCGCCCGGCTCCGGGGGTCGGCGATCCTCGCGCCGCCGTGCGTGGCGAAGACGATGGTGCTCTGGCCGCCGCTGAACGCCGGCAGCTTGGCGGACAGCACGTCGGAGGCGTTCTGCGCCTCGGTGCCGGGGATGGTGAAGTCGTCGTTGGTCTTGCCGCCGCTGGCCTGGGCGAGGGCGATCGCGGCGACCGCGGCGGCCAGCCACACCGCGAGCACGAGGCGCCGGCGCCGGAACGCGAAATGGGCGAGTCGGTAAAGATAGGTCGACATGCACCGATCTTGGCCGATTCCCTGCTGAATACCCGGAACCGGGCCGAATCCCGGGGACCGGGCCGCTGCCGGCCGCGGGCCGGCCGGACGCCGGCCGGCCGGACGCCGGCCGGGGCACGGACGGCCGCGCGGTCAGCGCGCGTCACCCGAACGGCCTCGCACGGATGTCCGGCCGGCCCGCGAGGTCGCAGGCTGGGGGCCATGCGCCCCGACCGGGTCAGGGTGCCCGCGTCCCTCATGACGCTGGTGTTCCTCGTGACCTGCTGTGCTCCGGCCCGCCATGGGTTCGACTCACGCCATGGCGGTGACGCCCCGCGCCTGGCCTCGCTGCGACCGCTCATCGTCCCGCGCACCGCCTGGCACGCGGCGGACGTGACGACCAAGCCGCTCTACGACCACTCGGTGAAGGCGATCTTCGTGCACCACACCGACAACCCGAACGACTACGACTGCAAACGGGACGTCCCCGCGATGCTCCAGGCGATGGAGGACCGGCACGTGCACGTGCTGAAGTGGGACGACCTCGGATACAACTTCGTGGTCGACAAGTGCGGCACGATCTACGAGGGACGCGCGGGCGGCGTCGACCGCGACGTGCGGGGGGCCCACACCGAGGGGTTCAACATCGACACCGTCGGCGTGGCGGCGCTCGGCAACTTCGGCCCGGGACAGCCGCTGCCGCGGCCGATGCTGGAGGCCATAGCGGCCATAGCGGCCTGGAAGCTGGACCAGGACGTCGACCCGGCGGGCCGGGTGCGGCTGGTCTCCAGCAACAGCGAGAGCCGCTTCCGCAAGGGCACGTCGGTGGAGCTCAACGCGATATCGGGCCACCGCGACGTCTACGAGACCGACTGCCCCGGCGACGCGCTGTACGCCGCGCTGCCGTGGATACGGCGGACCGCCGCCGCCCTGCGCCACGAGGTGACCTGGGCTGCCGGCTGAGCCCGGGGACACCGCAGGCGCCGCCCGCGCTGGCCGGAAGGCGACGGTGCCGGGGGCCGGGTGGCGGAATGAGTGGACAGCGGCCGGGCACACCGGAGTTAATCGACGCAGGAACACTGGGGGAGGGTGATGCCGGATGAGCGGTGTCGGCAAGGGAATCGAACGGGTCGAGGTACGGCTGAAGTGGGACCCCAGTCCGCTGGGGCAGCCACCGACCGATCTCGACGTCGTCGCCGGGCCGTACGAGCGGGCCGGCCTGCGGCCGCTGCCGGGCAGCGGCGGCGGGTCCGCGGGGCCGGCGTACGTCGTGCACTACGACAGCAGGTCGCCCGACGGCACGATCTGGCTGAACCACGACAGCCGCACCGGCCAGGGCTTCGGCTGGGACGAGGTGATGACGCTCGATCTCGGCCGGCTGAGTGAGCGGTACGACCGCGTCGTCGTCGGCGTCACCATCCAGCAGCGCCCGGTGCGACGTGACTTCGCGGGTGTCCTGCACCCCGCGTTCGAGGTCGTCGAGGGCTACGCCGTCCTCGCCGCCGGCGACTTCACCGAGGTCGCCGGCTCCGTCGCGGCGACCGTCGCGGAGTTCCGCCGGCGCGATTCGGGTGCCTGGGAGTTCCACGCGGCGCTGCGGGGCTACGACACCGACTCCGACACGTTCATCCGTACGCTGGGCGACTCCGCGCCCGCCTGACCCACCCGCCCTCGCGGGCGGCCCGCGCAT
>NZ_JAZEWV010000017.1:0-126605 GCF_036353415.1 Actinacidiphila polyblastidii | reverse complement strand
CAACCCACCACCGACCGGTGGTCCGGTCTGCGACCGCAACAGCCCCACCGGGCCGGTGACGACGTACAGCCCTCATGGCGGCCCGGCCGCGCAGTTCCCCGCGCCCCTCAAAAGCCCCGGACTGCGCCCGGAACACGCCGGGCGCTGCGCCCCACCAGGGGCGCGGGGAACGGCGCGAGCAACCCGCCACCGACCGGCGGCCCGGTCTGCGACCGCAAGTGCTCCTCCGGCCGGTGACGAGGTGCAGCCCTCGCCGCGGCCGGCCGCGCAGTTCCCCGCGCCCCTGAAAAACCCCGGGCTGCGCCCGGACCGCGCCGGGCGCCGCGCCCCACCACCGACCGGTGGCTCGGTCTGCGACCGCAGCAGCCCCACCGGGCCGGTGACGAGGTGCAGCCATCGGCGTGAGCCGACCCCTTGGAGCGCGGCCCGGAGGGCATGAGGCAGGCTTGGGTCCGTGCCAGAACCCTCGCAATCGTCGCAACCGCCCGCCGACCATGGACGCGGGGAGCACTCCGCCACACTGCGCCGGCTGGAGAAGTCCGCCGGCCGGCTCGCCGCGAACGCCATCGCCCGGATGGACGAGCAGCTGCCCTGGTACCGCGCGATGCCACCGGAGAACCGCAGCTGGATCGGCCTGGTCGCACAGGCCGGCATCGCCGCGTTCACCGAGTGGTTCCGCCACCCCGGCGCGCCGCAGGCGATCAGCACGGACGTCTTCGGCACCGCCCCGCGCGAGCTGACCCGGGCGATCTCGCTGCGCCAGACCGTGGAGATGGTCCGCACCACCATCGAGGTGATGGAGGCGGCCATCGACGAGGTGGCCGCGCCCGGCGACGAGTCCGTGCTGCGCGAGGCGCTGCTCGTGTACGCCCGGGAGATCGCCTTCGCCACCGCGCAGGTCTACGCGCAGGCCGCGGAGGCCCGCGGCGCGTGGGACGCCCGGCTGGAGTCCCTGGTGGTCAACGCGGTGCTGTCCGGCGAGGCCGACGAGGGCGTGCTGTCCCGGGCCGCGGCGCTGGGCTGGAGCTCGCCGGACAAGATCGTGGTGGTGCTGGGCACCGCGCCCAACGGTGACAGCGAGCTGACCGTCGAGGCGATCAGGCGCGCCTCGCGACACGCCAAGCTGCAGGTGCTCACCGGCGTCTTCGGGGAGCGCCTGGTGGTGATCGCCGGCGGTGACGACGACCCGGTCAGGGCCGCGAAGGCGCTGCTCGGGCCGTTCGCGCCGGGCCCCGTGGTGGCCGGTCCCGTGGTCGGCGACCTGCTGTCGGCGACGCGTTCGGCGCGCGCGGCGACCGCCGGGCTGAAGGCGTGCGCGGCCTGGCCGGACGCGCCGCGCCCGGTGCTCTCGGACGATCTGCTGCCCGAGCGCGCGATGGCCGGCGACCGCTATGCTCGCGCGCAATTGGTGGAGGAGATCTACAGGCCACTTGAAGAGGCCGGCTCCGCACTGCTGGAGACGCTGAGTGTCTACCTGGAGCAGGCGTCCTCGCTCGAGGGCGCCGCACGGATGCTGTTCGTGCACCCGAATACCGTCCGCTACCGGCTGCGACGTGTGACCGACGTCACCGGCTGGTCACCTTCAGACGTACGTTCGGCGTTCACCCTGCGCATCGCGCTCATCCTGGGCCGACTGTCCGACGCCGACCGGCCCGCATGACCTTTTGTTGGACACCCACAAATCGCCTGACAGTTCTTGGTCCCTGTCCCCACGGGCGGTAGGACCCGCACGCGAGAGAGAGTGTGAAGGTGCTCGTACTCGTCGCTCCCGGCCAGGGCGCTCAGACGCCCGGCTTCCTGACTCCCTGGCTCGAACTCCCCGGCGCCGCCGACAGCCTCGCGGGCTGGTCCGACGCGGCCGGGCTCGACCTTGCCCACTACGGCACCAAGGCAGACGCGGACGAGATCCGCGACACCAGGGTGGCGCAGCCGCTGCTGGTCGCCGCCGGCCTGCTGTCGGCGGGGCAGCTCGGTGTCACCCCGGACGTGGTGGCCGGCCACAGCGTCGGCGAGATCACCGCGGCCGCGCTGGCCGGAGTGCTGTCCGCGCAGGACGCGATCGCCTTCACCGCGGCCCGCGGCCGTGCGATGGCCGAGGCGGCGGCGGTCACCGACACCGGCATGGCCGCCGTGCTCGGCGGCGACCCGGACGCGGTCGTGGCGCATCTGACCGGCCTCGGCCTGACCCCGGCGAACATCAACGGCGCGGGTCAGATCGTGGCCGCGGGCACCGCGGAGCAGCTGGCCGCGCTCGCCGCGGACAAGCCGGCCGGCGCGCGGGTGATCGCGCTGAAGGTGGCGGGCGCGTTCCACACCGCGCACATGGCGCCCGCGGTCTCGGTGCTGGAGGAGCTGGCGCCGACGCTGGCGGTCTCCGCTCCGCGACTTCCGTATGTTTCGAACGCCGACGGGCAGGTGCCGGACAGCGGCGCGGCCGTGGTGAGCCGGCTGGTGGCGCAGGTGTCGAACCCGGTCCGCTGGGACCTGTGCATGGAGACGTTCAAGGAGCGCGGCGTCACCGGGATCATCGAGGTGTCCCCCGGCGGCACCCTGGTGGGTCTGGCCAAGCGGGCGCTGCCCGGGGTCAGGACCCTGGCGCTGAAGACGCCGGACGATCTCGACGCGGCCCGCGCCCTGGCCGCCGAGTTCGGCGGTACCGCACTCGTACGAGCCGAATAAGGAGCCCTTGCAGAGATGCCAGCGAAGATCAGCCCCAGCAAGGGCTCACCATACGCACGGATCCTCGGCGTCGGCGGCTACCGCCCCACCCGGGTGGTGCCGAACGAGGTGATCCTCGAGCACATCGACTCCAGCGACGAGTGGATCAGGTCACGCTCCGGGATCGCCAGCCGGCACTGGGCGAGCCCCGAGGAGACCGTGGCGGAGATGTCGCTCGCCGCCGGCGGCAAGGCGATCGCGGACGCCGGGATCAGCGCCTCGGACATCGACGCGGTGGTCATCGCGACCGTCTCGCACTTCAAGCAGACCCCGGCGATCGCCACCGAGATCGCCCACCGGATCGGCGCGGGCAAGGCCCCGGCGTTCGACATCTCGGCCGGCTGCGCGGGCTTCACGTACGGCCTGACGCTCGCCAAGAGCATGGTCACCGACGGCACCGCGCAGCACGTGCTGGTCGTCGGTGTGGAGCGGCTCAGCGACCTCACCGACCTCGAGGACCGCTCCACCGCGTTCCTCTTCGGTGACGGCGCGGGCGCGGTCATCGTCGGCCCGTCGAAGGAACCCGCCATAGGCCCGACGGTGTGGGGCTCCGAGGGCGACAAGGCGCAGACCATCACGCAGACCGTGGCGTGGGACGCCTACCGCGAGGGCGCGGCGGACGAGATCCGCTTCCCGGCGATCGCGCAGGAGGGCCAGGCGGTCTTCCGCTGGGCGGTCTTCGAGATGGCCAAGGTCGCCCAGGAGGCGCTGGACGCCGCCGGGATCACCGCGGACCAGCTCGACGCGTTCATCCCGCACCAGGCCAACATGCGCATCATCGACTCGATGATCAAGACGCTGAAGCTTCCCGAGCACGTCGCGGTCGCCCGCGACGTCGAGACCACCGGCAACACCTCGGCCGCGTCCATTCCGCTGGCCATGGAGCGGCTGCTCGCCACCGGTCAGGCCAGGAGCGGGGACACCGCGCTGGTCATCGGCTTCGGGGCGGGTCTGGTCTACGCGGCCACTGTCGTTACCCTCCCCTAGACACACACACCCCGCGGCGCGCGGTCCCGCCCGCCGCACCACCCGGTCACACACAAGGAGCGCCGTACACAATGGCCACCAAGGAAGAGATCGTCGCCGGTCTCGCCGACATCGTGAACGAGATCGCCGGCATCCCCACCGAGGACGTCCAGCTGGACAAGTCCTTCACGGACGACCTGGACGTCGACTCGCTGTCCATGGTCGAGGTCGTCGTGGCGGCCGAGGAGCAGTTCAGCGTGAAGATCCCGGACGACGACGTCAAGAACCTCAAGACGGTCGGCGACGCGGTCGACTACATCCTGAAGGCCCAGGGCTGAGCCCGAACGCCGGCAGGACGGGGCGCCGCGCCCCGCACTGAGCACATCCCCGGACGACGCGTCTGTCGCCCGCCCTTCTAGACGTGGAGAGACAATCCCTGTGAGCCCGACCAATCGCACCGTGGTCGTCACCGGTATCGGCGCAACCACACCGCTGGGTGGCGACAGCGCGTCGACCTGGGAGGCGCTGCTCGCCGGCCGTTCCGGCGTGCGGCTCCTCCCGCAGGAGTGGGCCGCCGAACTGCCCGTGCGGATCGCGGCGACGATCGCCGTCGAGCCCGGCGAGGTGCTGCCCCGCCCGGTGGCCCGCAAGCTGGACCGCAGCGCGCAGTTCGCGCTGATCGCCGCGCGCGAGGCGTGGGCGGACGCCGGGTTCACCGCCAAGGCGGGCGACGACCCGGCGATCGACCCCGACCGGCTCGGCACGGTGATCGCCTCCGGCATCGGCGGCGTCACCACCCTCCTCGACCAGTACGACGTGCTGAAGAACCAGGGCGTGCGGAAGGTGTCCCCGCACACCGTGCCGATGCTCATGCCCAACAGCCCGTCGGCGAACGTCGGCATCGACGTCAACGCGCGCGCCGGGGTGCACACCCCGGTCAGCGCCTGCGCGTCCGGCGCCGAGGCGATCGGCTACGCGATCGAGATGATCCGCACCGGCCGCGCCGACGTGGTCGTCGCCGGTGGCACCGAGGCGGCCATCCACCCGCTGCCCATCGTCGCCTTCGGCAACATGATGGCGATGTCCAAGAACAACGACGACCCGCAGGGCGCCTCGCGTCCGTACGACTCGCGCCGCGACGGCTTCGTACTCGGCGAGGGCGCGGGCGTGGTCGTGCTGGAGTCCGCGGAGCACGCGGCGGCACGCGGCGCGCGGGTGTACGTGGAGGCGGTCGGCCAGGGCATCTCGGCCGACGCGCACCACATCACGCAGCCGGAGCCGACCGGCCGCGGCATCGCCGCGGCGCTGCAGCACCTGCTCGACGGCTCCGACCTCAAGCCGGCCGAGATCGTGCACGTCAACGCGCACGCCACTTCGACGCCGCAGGGCGACGTCGCGGAGATCAAGGCGCTGCGCAAGGTGTTCGGCGACGACGTCGACCACATGGCGATCTCGGCGACCAAGTCGATGACCGGGCACCTGCTGGGCGGCGCGGGCGGCATCGAGACCGTGACGACGGTCCTCGCGCTGTACCACCGGCTCGCACCCCCGACGATCAACCTGTCCGAGCCCGACCCCGAGGTGGACGCGGACGTCGTCCGCGGCGAGCCCCGGCCGCTGCCGGCCGGCACCGTCGCCGCGCTCAACGACTCCTTCGGCTTCGGCGGCCACAACGTCGTCCTGGCGCTGCGCACGCTGCCGCAGTGACCTGCGGCAGCGTCGCCTGAGGGGTGCGGGGAGCCGTTCCCCGCACCCCTTCCACCTAGCGGCGCGAGCCCGGTGCTACGCGCCGGGCTTGCCGTCCTGGAAGCTCGCGAAGTAGGACGCGGCCATGTCCTCCGCCCCGTGGCCGTACTCCGCCGCCCGGCGGAACCGCTCCGCGCCGGCCGCGGCGAGGTCCGTGCGGACGCCGCCGCGCTCACCCGCGGCGACGATCAGCCGCAGGTCCTTCCACGCGCCCTCGACGCTGAAGTTCGGGGTGAAGTCGCCGCTGCGAATGGCGTCGGCCTTGGCCCGCAGGTAGCCCATGTCGAGGGGGCCGCCGTCGATCGCCTCGAAGAAGCGGTCCGGGTCGACGCCGAGGCCGCGGGCGAGCGCCATCGTCTCGGCGGTGGCGTTGGTGACCGCGAGCACCCAGCTGTTGAGCACCAGCTTCAGGCTGCTGGCGGGACCCTCCGTGCCGTCCTGGCCCAGCCAGATGGCGCCGCGGCCGATCGCCTCGAAGACCCGCTCGGCGACCGGGCGGGCGGCGGCGGGCCCGGCGGCCAGCACGGTCAGCTGTCCGCTCTCGGCGGCCTGGCGGGTGCCGAGCACCGGGGCGTCCAGGAAGGCCACGCCGTGCTCGTGCGCGAACGCGGCCAACTCGCCCTGGGCAGTGGGTCCCACCGTGCTGCTCTGCACCCACACGACGCCCTCGCGCAGCTCGGGGGCGGCGCGGTGCATCACGTCCAGGACGGCGGAGCCGTCGAGCAGCATGGTGATCACGGCGTCGGCGCCGCGCACCGCCGCCTGAGGGTCGGTCAGCACGCGCACGCCGTGCTCGGCGAGCGGACGGGCCCGGTCGGCGGTGCGGTTCCAGGCGCTGACCCGGTGCCCGGCGGCGACGAGGCTGCGGGCCATGCCCGCGCCCATGATGCCGGTGCCGAGGACCGCGACGGACAGGGGGTCGCCGGCGCCGCGCGAAGGAGCGGCGGCCGCGGCGGTGGCGGTGGGGTCGGAAGTGCGGGAAGTGTCGGAGGTGCCGGAAGCGTCGGGGGTGGCCATGCCGGCAAGGCTATGCCGTGGCTGCTTCAGACCACCTGGTGGAGCCAGCGCACCGGCGCGCCCTCGCCCGCATAGCGGAACGGCTCCAACTCGTCGTCCCACGGCTTGCCGAGCAGCTTGGACAGCTCGCCCTCCAGGTCCGCCTCGCCCTTGCGGGCCCGCAGCATCGCGGCGCGCAGCCGGTCCTCGGGGATCAGGATGTCGCCGTGCAGGCCGATCACGGCGTGGAAGATGCCGAGGTCGGGAGTGGCGCTGTAGCGCTCGCCCTCGGCGGTGGCGCAGGGCTCCGCGGTGACCTCGAAGCGCAGCAGGTGCCAGCCGCGCAGCGCGGAGGCGAGCTTGGAGGCGGTGCCCGGTTCGCCCTGCCAGGAGAACTCGGCACGCCAGGTGCCCGGCGCGGCCGGCTGGCGGATCCAGTCCAGCGTCACACGCACGCCGAGGACGCCCGCGACGGCCCACTCGACATGCGGGCACAGCGCGCGCGGCGCGGCGTGCACGTACAGAACTCCACGTGTCGTCACCGGTACCTCCAGTGTGGGACGAGGTTCGCCTTCCCCAGCGGCCTCAACACCCGAACCGGCTGCTCCCGGGTCAACATGAGACATTCTGCACTATTCATCACCAACAGGACAACACTCGCATCTGACACCCGGTAAGCGCCGACCTCCCGTCAGTTCCCGCGGGTGTCAGGGAAAACGCTACCCTGCGGCGTCTTTCCCGGAGTGACGTACGGTCGGGCTGACACCAGATGTCACCCGCTCGCCGGAGAGGAGCACCGGATGCGCACGCTGCCGCGCCGTGGACTCACCCTTGCGCTGGCCGCCCTTCTCCTGGGCGGATGCGGCGCGGGCGGCTCTCAGCACGACCGGGGTGCGCCCGGACGGGTGACACCCACCGCACAGATCTCGCATTCCGCCGCGGGGTCCGCGTCGCCCGCCGCGCCGGGCGGCGGCGCCCCCGCGGCGGCCGCGCGCCCGCCCGTGCGGCGGCCCGCCCGGCCGTGGAACGCGCACCCGGCGTCGGTCGCCGCGATCGGCGACTCGATCACCGCCGGCTTCAACGCCTGCGACCCCTTCTCCGACTGCCCCGAGGCGTCCTGGGCGACCGGGTCGCGTGGCGCGGTGGACAGTCTGAGCGTCCGGCTGGGCGACGGCGCCCGCAGCTGGAACTTCGCCAGGTCGGGCGCGCACGTCACCGATCTGCCGGCGCAGGCCAGGGCCGCGGCCGCGCACCGGCCCGCCATGGTGACCGTGCTGATCGGCGCCAACGACGCCTGCGCGCCCGACCTGGCGGCGATGACGAGCGTGGCCGACTTCCGCACGGCGCTGCACGACACGCTGTCGTACCTGCACCGGACGCTGCCCGGCACGCAGATCCTGGTCGCCAGCATCCCCGACCTGGAGCACCTGTGGTCGGTCGGCCGGGCCAACCCGGTCGAGAAGCAGCTGTGGCGGCTGGGCCTGTGCCCGACGATGCTCAAGGACGCCGACTCGCAGAGCGCGGCGGCCCGCACCCGGCGCGCCGCGGTCTCCGGCCGGGTGACGGCGTACGACGCGGTGCTCGACCAGGAGTGCGCCCGCTATGCGCGCTGCCGCTACGACGGCGGCGCGGTGCACCGCTATCCGTTCGGCGCCGGCGACCTGAGCAGGTGGGACTGGTTCCACCCGAACAAGGCCGGGCAGGCCAGGCTCGCCGAGATCCTGGCCGCGGTGGTGCTCGCGGCGGCCTCGTAACGCAGGGCGGCCGGGACCGGGGGCGGCGGGCATCAGCCGGGCAGCGGCGCGGCGAGCCGCACGTCGCCGACCGAGTGGGCGGCCTCCAGGGTGCGGGGGCCCTCGACGGCGCTCCAGCCGCCCGCCGCCTCGTCCCAGATCCTCGCCGACCGCAGCAGCACCGGGACCGCCGCCTCGACCGTCTCGCCGGGTCCCGCCTCCACCGCGGTGAACGCCACCAGCCTGCGCGGCTCGTGGTCGGTGCGCAGGTAGAACTGGACCACTTCGCGGCCGGCCCTGCGTCCGGTGTTGCGCAGCAGGACCCGTGCGACGGCGAGCGTGCCGTCCGCGGCCGAGCCGGGCTCGACGGTCAGCGACTCGTAGCTCCACCGCGTGTAGCCGAGGCCGTGCCCGAAGCAGTAGGCGGGCGTCGCGGCGGACCGCTCCCAGGCCCGGTAGCCGATGAACGGCCCCTCGTCGTAGGCGAGTACGCCCTCGGCGAGGGTGACGCGGCTGACCGGCGCGTCGTGGAGCCGGGCCGGCCAGGTGGTCGGCAGCCGGCCGCCGGGCTCCTTGGCGCCGAAGAGCACGTCGGCGAGCGCCGCGCCCGCCTCCTGGCCGGGGAACCACGCGAGCAGCACCGCGCCGACGTCCTCGCGCCACGGCATCTCCACCGGAGCGCCGGAGTTGACCACCACCACGGTCCGCGGATTGGCGGCGGCGACGCGGGCGACCAGTTCGTCCTGGCGTCCCGGCAGCCGCAGGCCGGTCCTGTCGAAGCCCTCGGACTCGACGCGTTCCGTCGTGGCCACGACCACCACGGCGGTGTCCGCGGCCCGCGCGGCGGCGACCGCCTCGTCCAGCAACTCCTCGGGGTCCCGCTCGGGTTCGCCGTGCAGCAGGCTGAACCCGACCGCCGGGACGGGCAGTTCGAGGTTCCCCGGCAGGGTGTGCAGCAGGCTCACCTCGACCGGCTCGCCTTCGGCCAGGTCGACCGTGCCGCGCTCGGCGGGCACCCCGAAGAACGCCTCGAAGGGGTCGGCGTGGTCGTCGGCCTGCGGGCCGTCGTGGAGCACCCGCCCGGCGACGGTGAGCCGGAAGCCGCCGGTGCCGCGGGTGCCGAAGCGGTGCGCGCCGCCGGTCCGCGGCACGAACCGCCCGCGCACCTCGACGGTGTGCAGCTCCTCGTACCGCACGCCCTCGGGCAGGTCGCCCAGCCACTGCACCTGCCCGCCGGGCAGCGGCTCACCGCCCAACTCCCGCCCGGCGGCGTCGCGGGCGACCGCGCGCAGCGTGAACCCGGCTGCGGCGGGACCGAGTTCCTCGGCGGGGTCGGCGCCGAGCGCGAAGTGCACGGGCGCGCCGGGCGGGAGCGCGGCGCGCAGCCCGTCCAGCGGGGAGACGACATGGTCGGGGAAGACCTGCGCGGAGCCGCCGCCGAGGACGCGGGCCTCGCGGGCGGCGGCGCCGATCACCGCGAGGCCGCCGGTCCCGGCCGGGTCGAGCGGCAGCAGCGGCTCCGGCCCGCGGACCTCGTTGCGCAGCAGGACGCAGGCGCGGGCGGCGAGTTCGCGGGCCAGCGCGTCGCCGTCGATCCCGGCCGGGCGGTCCGCGACGGCGACCGCGGCGGGCGTGCCGGACAGCGCCCCGACGCGGGCCGCGAGCCGCAGCACCCGGCGGGCGGCGGCGTCGACGAGCGCCTCCTCGACCTCGCCGGCCCGCACCGCGGCGGCCAGCGCCTCGCCGTAGACGGTCACCGGGCCCGGCATGGCGATGTCCAGGCCGCCGCGCAGGGCGCCCGCGGTGGAGCGCGCCGCGAACCAGTCGGAGACCACCACGCCGTCGAAGCCCCACTCGCCGCGCAGCACGCCGTTCACCAGCGCGTCGTGCTCGGTCATCGTCACGCCGTTGACGGCGTTGTAGGCGGCCATCACCCCCCACGGGCGGGCGTCGGCGACGATCGCCTCGAAGGGCGCGAGGTACAGCTCGCGCAGGGCCCGCTCACCGATCCGGTTGTCGACGGTGAACCGCTCGGTCTCCGCGTCGTTGCCGACGAAGTGCTTGACGGTGACGCCGACGCCGCCGTCCTGCACGCCGAGGACGTAGCCGGCGCCGATCGCCCCGGTCAGGTGCGGGTCCTCGCTGTACGCCTCGAAGTGCCGCCCGCCCAGCGGGCTGCGGTGCAGGTTCACGGTCGGCGCGAGCAGCACGTGCACGCCCTTGCGGTGTGCTTCCTGGGCGAGCAGCCGGCCGGCCCTGCGGGCCAGCTCCGGGTCCCAGGCGGCGGCGAGCGCGGTGGGGCTGGGCAGCGCGACGGAGGGGTCGGCCGGGGTCCAGCGGCGGCCGCGCACCCCGACCGGGCCGTCGGACATGACCAGCGGGGCCAGCCCGACGCAGCCGAGCGCGGGCAGCGTCCACATGTCGCGTCCGGCCAGCAGCCGGGTCTTCGCGTCGAGGTCGAGGCGGCCCAGCGCGGCCTCCACGGCTCGTTCGCGTTCGGCCTCCGCGCCGAGGGCGTAGGGCGGGTGCGGCGTCATCGGGGGTCCCCTTCTCTGCGTCGTCGGCCATCCTGGCGCTGTCGCCGACCGGATACCTGGCGGACGGTAGGCAGCGTTATCGATTCGTCATCTTGATAGGCTCGCCGCCACAGCGGAAGGGGGGCGCGATGGCCAGGACGCGGGGCGAGCGGGGTGCGCGGCGCGTGGAGATCGTCCAGGCCGCGACCGAGGTGATCGCCGAGCGGGGGTACCGCGGGGCGACGCTGGCCGCGGTCGCCGAACGGGTCGGGCTGACCCAGCAGGGCCTGATGCACCACTTCCCGACCAAGGAGGCGCTGCTGGTGGCCGTGCTGGAGGCGCGGGACCAGTGGGACATGGCGTCGGCCGCGCTGCACGGCAGGGCCTGGCCGCTGGAGGTGGTGGCCGACCTGGTGGAGTACAACGCCACCCGGCCCGGCATCGTCCAGGCGTTCACCGTGCTGGCAGGCGACAGCGTGACCGAGGGGCATCCGGCGCAGGAGTTCTTCCGCGGCCGCTACGCGCACGTGCGGGAGGGCGGCGCGCAGGCGCTGCGGGCCGAGTACGGCGACCGGCTGCCGGGCGGGCTCAGCCCCGAGCGGGCGGCGACGCTGCTGGCCGCGGTGGTGGACGGGTTGCAGGTGCAGTGGCTGCTGGACCCGGAGGCGGTGGACATGCCGGCCGCCTTCCGCGACTTCCTGGCGCTGCTCGCGCCGCCGCCGCGGCCTCAGGGGACGGACTCGGCGCAGCCGGGATCGGCGCGGACCGAGCCGGAGCGGGCCGGGCCGCACGTGTGAAGGACCGCACCCCACCGGGGTGCGGTCCTTCACGAGCGGCGGCGCGGGGTCAGACGACGGTCAGCTCCACCGCTATGTTGCCGCGCGTCGCGTGGGAGTACGGGCACACCTGGTGCGCCTGCTCCACGAGCTGCTGCGCGGCCTCCCGGTCCACGTTCGGGATCGAGACCGCGAGCTCCACGGTGAGGCCGAAGCCGCCCGCCTCGGTCTTGCCGAGGCCGACCTTGGCGGTGACGCGCGATCCGGAGATGTCGGCCTTCGCCTGCCGGGCCACCACCCCGAGGGCGCTCTGGAAGCAGGCGCTGTACCCGGCGGCGAAGAGCTGCTCGGGGTTGGTGCCCGCGCCGCTGCCGCCCAGCTCCTTGGGCGGGTTGACGACCACGTCGAGGTTGCCGTCGTCACTGGCGACGCGGCCGTCGCGGCCGTTCTCCGCGGTGGCGACGGCGGTGTACAGGACGTCTACGGACTGGATGGTCATGAACAGATCCTCCTGAGGGACATGGCGTGGCGTCGCGCCTGCAACATCTTGTTGAATTCCGGCTCCGCTGTCGAGGTCCTCACTCCGGCAGCGAGACGATCATCTTTCCGGTGTTGTCGCCGCGCAGCAGTCCGAGGAACGCGTCGAGGTTGCGCTCGATTCCCGTCACCACGGTCTCGCGGTAGCGCAGCTTCCCCTCGCGCAGCCAGCCGCCGACCTCGCGCACGAACTCCGGCTGCAGGTCCTGGTGGTCCGCGACCAGCAGGCCGCGCAGGGTGATCCGCTTGCCGATCAGCGAGGTCAGGTTCCGCGGCCCGGGCGCCGGCTCGGTGTCGTTGTACTGCGCGATGGCCCCGCACAGCGCGGCCCTGCCGTGCAGCCTCAGCGCGCCGATCGCCGCCTCCAGGTGGTCGCCGCCGACGTTGTCGAAGTAGACGTCGATGCCGTCCGGCGCGGCCGCCTTCAGCTGCTCGGCCACCGGCGCCTTCTTGTAGTTGAAGGCGACGTCGAAGCCGTACTCCTCGGTCAGCAGCGCGGCCTTCTCGTCGGAGCCGGCGCTGCCGATCACCCGCGCCGCGCCCTTGAGCCGGGCGATCTGCCCGACCTGGCTGCCGACCGCGCCGGCCGCGCCGGAGACGAAGACCGTCTCGCCGGCGGCGAACTCGGCGGACCGCAGCAGGCCCGCGTAGGCGGTCAGGCCGGTCATGCCGAGCACGCCCAGGTACGCGGACAGCGGCGCGAGCTCCGGGTCGACGACGACCGTGTGGGCGGCGTCCACCAGCGCGTACTCGCGCCAGCCGAGGCCGTGCAGCACGTGCGCCCCGACCGGGACCGCGTCCGTGCCCGAGGCGACCACCCGGCCGACGGCGCCGCCCTGCATCGGCTCGCCCAGCGCGTACGGCGGCGCGTACGACTTCACGTCGTTCATCCGCCCGCGCATGTACGGGTCGACCGACAGGTGGAGGTTGCGCACCAGGATCTGCCCGGGTCCCGGCTCCGGGACCTCGGCCTCGACCAGCGCGAAGTCGTCGGCGGTCGGCCAGCCCTGAGGGCGGGCGACCAGGTGCCATTCGCGGCTCTTCGGCATGTCGGACGCGCTCCTTCCGCCATGATGCAGCATGGCAACGTTTGAGGTTCTCAATTAACCATGGACCTTGATGTTTCACATTGTCAAGCAACGGAGTAGCCTGAGCGCATGACCCCCCGCCGTATGGACCCCTTGACCGCCGAGGTCGTCGACCTGATCGGCACCGTGGTGGCGCGCTACTACCAGGAGTACGACGCGGCCGCCGCCGTGCACCGGCTGACCGGCGCGCAGGCCCGGGTGCTCGCCCTGCTGGCGCCGGGGCCGATGCCGATGCGGCAGATCGCCCAGCGGCTCAAGTGCGAGCCGTCGAACGTCACCGGGATCGTGGACCGGCTGGAGGCTCACGGCCTCGCCGAGCGCCGCGCCGACCCCGCCGACCGCCGGGTGAAGCTCGCCGCGGCCACCGACGCCGGGCGGGACACCGCCGCCAGGCTCCGCGAGTCCCTGGACTTCGCCCGCGAGCCGCTGGCCGCGCTCTCGGAGGCCGAGCGCACCTCGCTGCGCGACCTGCTCAAGCGGATGCTGGGCGACGACCCGGCCCTGTGAGCCCGTGCGGCCGCACCCCGCGCCGCCCCGGTCCGGCGTCGCCTGCGCCAGGCCCTCGCCGTGCGCCAGGCCCTAGCCGCACCACCACAGCACCGGCTTGCAGGTGGTCTGGGTGGGCGTCGGCTGCTGGGTGGGCGGCCTGGTGTGGGTCGGGGTGGGCGTGGCCGTCGTCGGCGGCGCGGAGGTCGTCGGGCGGGTGGTCGCGACCGGGTGCGTGGTGGGCGGCGGCGTGGTCGGCCTGGCCGTCGACGCGGACGGCGACACCGAGCCCGGCGCCGAGGGCGTGCCCGACGTGCGGTGACCGCCGGGCCTGGACGGGAAGAGGCCGGCGTCGTCCGGCGACGCCGGACCCGAGGTGGCGCCCGGCACCGGAAGCGTGGCGCCCGGCCCCGGGCTGCCGGCTCCGCCGCCGGAACCGCCGATCAGCGCCGCCATGGAGAACATCGTGAGCGCGCCCGCCACGGCGACGGCGCCGACCCCGTAGACCGCGGCGCGCTGGCGTCCGCGGCGCGCCCGCCGGGCGCCGCTGCGGCGGCTCTCGGCGCGGCGGGCGGCGCGGCCGCCGCCGAGCGCGTCGCCGCCCCCGCGGTCGGGCCCGTCCTCGCCGGTGACCAGCGGCAGCCCCGCGGTCTCGCCGACGCCGGGCAGCACGAGCCGGTCCGCGGGGGTGCCACATCCGGGGCAGGAGTACGCGCCGTTGAGGTGGCGCCGGCACGCGTAGCAGTAATCCATGGCGGGATGGACCTTAGGGGAAGGCTCGCCCCCTGCGTAACCCTCGCCTTCCGCTTGTCACGGCTTTGCCGGGAAACTCCCGCGGCTCGGGCGCGCCGGACCCGCCGGCCGGTCGCGGCGATCACGCAAGCCAGGTAAAGGGAGAGTCAAATCACACGCCCTCAACGCGGCACTCCATCACCTTCGTCCCCTTTGCGCCCCCGCGCGGCTTGACGTACCCCCGAAGCCGTCCCTTCTAATAAGGGTTACCTAACCAAGGTGAGGCTCAGTTGAGTTCGCCGCCCCGTCGACCGGACACCGAAGGACCCCCATGCTGCCCACGTTCGTGATCGGACTCCGAGAGGGACTGGAAGCCGCGCTCATCGTCGGCATCATCGCCTCCTTCCTCGGCCAGCAGGGTCGCCGGGACGCGCTGCGCAAGGTGTGGCTGGGCGTCGGCATCGCGGTGGCCATCTGCGTCGCGGTCGCCGTGGCCCTGCAGGCCTACTCCAGCGACCTGCCGCAGCGCCAGCAGGAGCAGCTGGAGACGGTCGTCGGCGCCATCGCGGTCCTGATGGTCAGCTACATGGTGGTGTGGATGAAGCGCCACTCCCGCGACCTGCGCAAGGACCTGGAGGGCGCGGCCGGGCAGGCGCTCGCCACCGGCTCCGCCTCGGCGCTCATCACGATGGCCTTCCTCGCGGTGCTCCGCGAGGGCTTCGAGACCTCGGTCTTCCTGCTCGCCACCTTCAACGAGAGCAGCAACCCCTGGTACGGCGGCACCGGCGCCGCGCTGGGCATCCTCGTCGCCGCCGCGATCGGCTACGGCATCTACCGCGGCGGCATCAGGATCAACCTCTCCCGCTTCTTCCGGCTGACCGGCCTGGTGCTGGTGCTGGTCGCCGCCGGCCTGGTCGCCACCGCCCTGATGACCGCGTACGAGGGCGGCTGGCTGGACCAGGGCTCGCAGGCGCTCGACCTGTCCTGGCTGGTCAGGCCCGGCACCCCGGTCTCCTCCGTGGTGACCGGCGTGCTCGGCATCCAGCCCTACCCGAACTGGGCCATGGTGACCGGCTGGCTGGTCTACGCCGTCCCGATGACCGCGATCGTGCTGTGGCCGGCCCGCCGCAAGGCGCCGGCCGCGCAACCGCGGACCGCGCAGGCGGTGCACTGACCCCGCCGGGCCGTCCCGCACCACCGCACCGGGAGCCGCACCGCGTCGGCGCGCCCCCCGACCGCACCACGACGCCGCCTGCCGCAACCCCGCTCACTCCTCGCTGAACGCTGCCCTCCCGCACCGTCCGCACCGATCCCGCCGTGTCCGTACGGCCACAAGGAGCCCGCCGTGAACGCCCCCTCCACCCACCGCCGTGCCGTGGCCTGCGCCGCCACCGCGCTCGCCGCCGGCCTGCTGCTGACCGCCTGCGGCGGCCACAAGGACGGCTCGGGAGGCTCCGGCGGCGCCGGCACCAAGGCCGGCGACGCGTCGGACAGGAAGTCGACGGTCGCGATCTCCATCACCGACAAGGACTGCGCGCCCAGCCCGGCCACCGTGCCGGCCGGCAGCGTGAAGTTCGACGTCACCAACAAGGACTCCGCCAAGGTCACCGAGGCCGAGCTGATGGACGGCGGCAAGATGCTCGGCGAGAAGGAGAACCTGACGCCGGGCCTGTCCGGCGACTTCACGCTCACCCTCGACGCGGGCACGTACGAGGTGTACTGCCCCGGCGCGGACACCAGCAAGACGAAGTTCACCGTCACCGGCGCCGCGAAGAAGACCTGGAAGGACGACCCGCAGCTGGTCGCCGCCACCCGGCAGTACGGCGCCTGGATCACCGGCGAGGTGAAGGAACTGGTCACCACCACCGACGCCTTCACCGCCGCGGTGAAGGCCGGCAAGACCGACGAGGCCAAGACCCTCTACGGCAAGGCGCGCATCCACTACGAGCGCATCGAGCCGACCGCCGAGATCTGGGGCGACCTGGACGGCCGGATCGACGGCCGGGCCGACGACGCGCCCACGCCCGCCGACTTCACCGGCTTCCACCGCATCGAGCAGGCGCTGTGGCAGCAGAAGTCCCTCACCGGCACGGCCCAGCTGGCCGACCGGCTCGACACGGACGTGAAGAGCCTGTACGCCAAGGTCAAGACCGTCGAGTACCAGCCCGCCGAGATCGCCAACGGCGCCACCGACCTGGTCAACGAGATCCAGACCTCGAAGATCACCGGCGAGGAGGAGCGCTACTCGCACATCGACCTGCTGGACTTCGACGGCAACCTCGCCGGCGCCGACGAGGCCGTGCGGGTGCTGCTGCCCGCCCTGAAGGCCAAGGACCCGGCGCTCGCCGCCACCGTCACCGAGCGCTACCGGCAGACCGCGGCCGCGCTGAAGAAGTACGTCGCCACCCCCGGCTACGAGAACACCGGGTACGTGGACTACAGCAAGGTCACCGCGGACCAGCGGCGTACCCTGTCCCAGACCGTGGACGCCTACGCCGAGGCCGTCTCCAAGATCGCCGGAAAGATCGCCTGACCGTGAACGACACCCCTGCCGCCGACTCCGGCCCCACGCCCGCAGAACCCTCCGCCGCCGCGCGGCCCGCCGTGAGCAGGCGGCGGCTGCTGGGCGCGGTCGGCGCCGGAGCGGCGGTGGCGGGTGCCGCCATCGGCGCGGGCGGCGTGCTGGCCGCCCGCGACCACGGCTCCTCGGACGACGCGGGCCACGGCGCGCCGGCCGGCTCCGCCTCGGACACCGCCGCCACGGTGGCCTTCCGCGGCGGCCACCAGGCCGGCATCGCCACCCCCGCCCAGGACCGGCTGTGCTTCGCGACCTTCGACGTGTCGCCGACCGCGAGCCGCGCCGACCTCGCCGAGCTGCTGACCAGCTGGACGGAGGCGGCGGAGGCGATGACCCTCGGCCGCCCGGTGCCCGGCGACGTGGGCGACCTCAACACCCCGCCGGACGACACCGGTGAGGCGGTCGGGCTGACCCCCGGCCGGCTGACCGTGACCGTCGGATACGGCCCCGGGCTCTTCGACGACCGCTTCGGGCTCGCCGCCCGCCGGCCGTCCGCGCTCAAGCCGCTGCCGCAACTGCCGGGCGAGAACCTGGACCCGGCGAACACCGGCGGCGACCTGTGCGTGCAGGCGTGCGCGGACGACCCGCAGGTCGCCTTCCACGCGGTGCGCAACCTGCGCCGGCTCGGCTTCGGCACCGTCGTGCCGCGCTGGATGGAGCTCGGCTTCGGCCGCACCTCCTCCACCTCCCCGCAACAGGCCACCCCCCGCAACCTGATGGGCTTCAAGGACGGCACCCGCAACATCGACGCCACCGACGCGAGCCTGATGGGCGCGCACGTGTGGATCGGCGAGGAGGAGCCGCAGCGCTGGGCGCGCGGCGGGTCCTACCTGGTCAGCCGCAAGATCAGGATGCGGCTCGAACAGTGGGACCGGGACCGGCTCGGCGACCAGCAGGACGTCTTCGGCCGCTTCAAGTCCACCGGCGCCCCGCTGACCGGCAAGGCCGAGACCGACACCCCGGACTTCGCGGCGAAGGACGGCTCCTCGTACGTCATCCCCGCCGACTCGCACATCCGGCTGGCCGCCCACGAGAACAACAACGGCCTGCGCATCCTGCGCCGGGGGTACTCGTACACCGACGGCATCGACCCGCAGACCGGCGACCTGCTCGGCGGCCTGTTCTTCGTCGCCTTCATGAAGAGCCCGGACCGGTTCGTCACCCTCCAGCGGGTGCTGGGCGCGCACGACGCGCTCAACGAGTACATCCAGCACATCGGCAGCGGCGTCTTCGCCGTCCCACCGGGCCTGGCGGCCGGGCAGGACTGGGGCCGGCAGCTCTTCGGCTGATCCAGGCCGCCGGTCCCCGGACCGGGATCGGCCGTCCCAGGACGCGAGGGGCCGGGCGCGGGAGCCCGGCGCGGGACCCCAGGACGCGCGGGGCCAGGACGCGCGGGTCCTTCATCCGCGGGCGCGCAGGCACGAAGCTGGTGCGGCGGGCGGCAGCAGCCGCCCACCGCACCCCGCAGGAGGACCGCGATGGCACGTACCCGGCTCGACACGACCGTCCCCGACCTCGGCGGCCGGCTGGCCGTCGTCACCGGCGGCAGCGACGGCCTGGGCCTCGGGCTCGCCCGCCGGCTCGCCGCGGCCGGCGCGGAGGTGGTGCTGCCGGTGCGGAACGAGGCGAAGGGCGCCGCCGCGCTGGAGCGGATCAGGGCGGCCGTGCCCGCCGCCGAGGTGTCGCTGCGCACCCTCGACCTGGCCTCGCTCGACTCGGTCGCCGCGCTCGCCGGCGGCCTGCTGGCGGAAGGGCGCCCGGTGGACCTGCTGGTCCTCAACGCGGGGGTGATGGCGCCGCCGGTGCGGCACGTCACCTCCGACGGCTTCGAGCTGCAGTTCGGCACCAACCACCTCGGCCACTTCGCCCTGGCGGCGCGGCTGCTGCCGCTGCTCACGGCGGGCGCCGGCCGCGGCGGCGCCCGGGTGGTCAGCCACACCAGCATCGCCGCCCGGCAGGGCGCCCTCGCCTGGGACGACCTCGACCACGAGCGGAACTACACGCCGTGGAAGACGTACAACCAGTCCAAGCTGGCCGTCGCCCTCTTCGGCCTGGAGCTCCAGCGGCGCAGCGCCGCCGCGGGCTGGGGGATCACCAGCGAGATCGCCCACCCCGGCCTGACCTCCACCAACCTGCAGGCGTCCGGGCCCGGCATGGGCCGCTCCCGGCCCGCCAGGATCGACGCCGTCTTCTCCGGGCTCGCCCGGCTCGGCCTGTTCGTGCAGGGCGTCGACGACGGGCTGCGGCCGGCGCTGTACGCGGCGACCGCGCCGGGCGCGCCCGGCGGCGGCTTCTACGGGCCCGGCGGCGTCGGGCAGTTCAGCGGCCGGCCGGTCCCGCTGCGGTACTACCGCTCGATGCGCGACGAGGCGGCCGCCGCCCGGCTCTGGGAGGTCTCCGAGCGGCTGACCGGGGTGGACTTCGGCTGACGCAGGAGGAAGCCCCGGGCGGCGGGGGCGGACCCGGCCGCCCGGGGCGTGGGCGTGGTGGCGCGGGTCAGGCGCCCGGGGCCAGCTGCACCCACTTGGCGACGCTGGGCACGCCCTTGGCGTCGAGCAGGAAGAGCATGTAGAAGCCGGGCGGGGCGGCGTTCGCCGACGGCGGTGTCCTCAGCACCAGGTTGCCGCCCGAGCGGCCGGTGATCCGCAGGTCGAGGTGGCGCTGGCTGGTGTCCACCGCGTGCGTGGAGGTGATCGGCGCGACCAGCACCGCGCGGCTGACCTGCGACGGCGTGCTGGTCCTGACCGTGATGCCGGCGTCGTAGCCGACCGGTCCCGCGGGCACCCGGGTGAGCACCGGACGCGGGCCCTGGTGCAGGTACGGGGGCTCGTAGATCTCGATCGTGCCGTTCAGGCCGGACTTGATGTCCGGGTTGTTGGCGATCTGCTGCAGCTCGTCGCCGGTGACCATGATCCGGCCGTCGGGGAGGATGACGGCGTTGGAGTGGTAGCCGCGCGGCAGCCGCTGGACCGGGCCGAGCCTCCAGTGCCCGTCGGCGTCGCGCAGTTCGGTCTGCCGGTACTTCAGGTCGGCGTTGGGGTTGTACGGGCCGTTGCCGTAGTCCCGGATGTCGTAGGAGCCGTTGACGGTGAAGAGGTTCCCGTTCGGCAGGATGAGCGTGTCGTCCTGGGTGCGGCCGAAGGCGCGCGGCGTGCTGGTCGTCCACTTGCCGCCGGAGAACAGGTACGTGTTGCGGTCGTTGCGGTTGCCGCCGAGCACCAGCACGGAGTCGGGACCGGCCGTGCCGTTCGGCAGCTCCACCGCCGAGCCGTAGTTGCGCAGGCCCCCGTCGGGCCGGTCGGGCAGCTGCTTGCGGGACTCGTCGGCCGGGTCGAAGACCCACTGCTGGTCGGCGTCGCGCCCGAAGCCGTAGATCTTCCCGTCGTTGAGCGAGAACAGGTGCGGGTAGTCCATCCGGTACGGGGCGTCCGTCTTCCACCGGTCGACCGCGACGCCGTCGGGCGCCCGCCGCGGGTCGTACGAGACGGGCGTGCCGGCGGCCGGGAAGCGCTCGACCACCGGGGTGGGGGTGCCCCAGCCCAGCTCGGACTGGCCGGACATGATCACCTGGCGGCCGTCGGCGCCGGTGACCACGGTCGGGTACCACCGGCCGACCGACATGTCCTGCTGCCGGTGCCAGGTCTCGGTCCAGGGGTCGAAGATCAGCGCGAGCTTGGCGCCGGTGCCGCCGTTGCCCCCGAGGTTGCCGCCGAACACCCCGACCATGCCGTTGGGCAGGTAGGAGTGGCCGGCGCAGAAGAACGGCGCGGGTCGCGGCTCGTTCGTCCCGTCGGGCATGTCGACGACCGGCGGCGGGACCGCCTTGAACGCGTCGAGTCCGGTGCCTGCCGCCGGGTCCCACAGATACGCGCGGCCGGCGTTCTGCCGGCCGATGACGTCGGTGGGCGCGGGCTCCTTCTGCGGGTTCTCCTCGACGCTCTCGAAGGAGAACAGCAGCACCTTGCCGGTGGGCAGCAGCGCGATGTGCGCGGCGAAGTCCGGGCTGGAGAAGTAGTCGGTGAACCGGCCGAACTCAGCCGGGTCGAAACCGGCGTTGGCCGTCGCCTGGGACTCCGTCAGCGCCTTGAGCCGCGCGGTGCGGGTGGTCTGCGGGTAGTCGGTCTGGACCGCCCGCAGGCCGATCCGGTCCCTGGCCATGGACTGCGCGGCGGCCGGCCCGAAGGCCCGGACCTCGTCCGGCCGCGTCTCGGACCGCAGCTGGGCCTCGGTGATGCGCAGCCCGTGGCCGCCGGACTGCTCCGCACCGGGCGCGGCGGGGGACGCGGTGGCGGAGACCAGCGGCGCGGTGAGGACGGCGGAGGTGGCCAGGGCGAGCACGGCGGCGCAGGCCGCCAGCTTTCCCGTCGGTCTCCTGCGTGACATGGGACTCCTCGTCTTCGGACGTCTTCGGACCTGGGGAGGTCTTCTCGGTTCTGGGGTTCGCCCGGTCCCGCGGTCCGGCCGGGCGCCCGGCCGGAGAGCCGCCGGCGGACGTCGTGGACGGGACGCGCATGGACACGTACGGTGAGCACTCCATCACGATCGTTATGGTTTCGAGTGCGGACACACCTGCGAATCCCGGACATCGGAAGCATTCGGAACATTCTGCGTGTCACCGGGAGTCACCGATACCCGTCATGCTGCAATGACCGGGCTCTGATGTGACCGGTATCGGAAGGAGATCGCCCAGTGATCAGCAGGACCCGCAACCACATGGCCGTCGCGGCCGGCGTGGCCGTGCTCGCGTTCCTGGCCGGGGGCAGCGCGACAGCCGCTCCGCAGAACACCGTCCAGCCGCAGGCGGTGCCGGGCGGCGTGATCGCCGGGGGCGCCGACGGCGCCCCGCGGACGCTGCTGTGCCCGCCCGAGGAGAACGCGATGGGCGGCGGCTTCGCCGTATCAGCCCCCCATGGCGGCCAGTTGGACGCCACTCCCACCGACGTCCTGGAGAACCACCCGAACGCCGACTCCACCGGCTGGGTCGTCAGCGTCCGCAAGAACGCCACCGTCGGCCAGGGCCACCAGCGGCTCCAGGCCGCCGACCTCACCGTCTACGTGGTCTGCACGCAGGGCGAGAACACCCCCTCGGGCTGAGCGCCCGCTCGCGGCCGGCTCCCGACGCGCGGCCGGCCGGTCAGACCCGGCCGTCCCGCTCGCCCCCCGGGTGCCGCCGCTGCACCGAGCGCGGATCGTAGAAGATCCTCCGGCTGTGCCGGTCGTCCGGCGAGAGAGCGCCGGGGCCGTGCAGCCCGACCTCGTAGACCACCGTGCCGTCGGGCCGGTCCTCGCGCTCGCGCAGCACCGCCTCCCGCCAGGCGCCTTCGGCGTGCACCCACAGCTCGGGCAGGCTCTCGCCGTCGGCCCAGCGCCGCCGCCGCACCTCGCCGCCGCCCTCCCACGGGTGCGCCTCCCGCGCGTCGACCCCGGCCGGCAGCCAGCCCCAGCGCATCGCCGCGTCGTCCCACCAGACGCGGATGGTGTGCCGGTCGGAATCCCGGGTCGCGGCGCGTATCCGGTACGCGACCCGGTCCGGGTACACGTACCGCTCGACGGCGAGCGCGGGCTGCTCCACCCCGCCCAGCCGCACCGTCAGCGCCCGCTCCTCGCGCCCCGGGTACCAGGTCACCGCGGGCAGCGGCTCACGCGGCAGCCGCCCGTGGATCACCTCGGCGTCCCGTGTCAGCGCGCTCATGCGTTCGAGGCTAGGCCGCCGCCGCGCGGCCCGCCAGGCGATGACGGCCCCGGATCACGCGCGGGCGTGGCACTGGCCGGGGAGTGGGCGCGGGGCAGGCCCGGAGTCGACGCTCGGGGTGGGGCGGGTGGGACTCGAACCCACGACCGACGGATTATGAGTCCGCTGCTCTAACCGGCTGAGCTACCGCCCCGTACGGCGCGTCGTGCGCGCCGTCTGCCGCAGCATAGCCGCTCATACGATCTGTCGCCCTCGCGGGTCACAGAGACGTCACCGGGTGGACTCCCGCCCTGCGGCGGGCCGTTCCGCGTGCATGAAAAAGGACCCCGGAGGGGTCCTGATCCTGCGCTCCCCCGACTGGACTCGAACCAGTAACCTGCCGGTTAACAGCCGGCTGCTCTGCCAATTGAGCTACGGAGGACCGAGCTCCCCCGACTGGACTCGAACCAGTAACCTGCCGGTTAACAGCCGGCTGCTCTGCCAATTGAGCTACAGGGGATCGCTCTGTGTGCACCGAATGCACCCGCCGGAATCCTCCCGGAGGGCGCGCTCTCGGTGCGACACATACATTAGCGCAAGTGAGGGGGTGCTCCGCCAACCAGTAGTGCCGGGGTTGCCCTCCGGCCGCGCAGGGTAGGCGCGCAACAGCCCGACACCGCGAAGAAGGGTGGAGCCATGCACCGGCTGACGTTCATCACAGGGGCCCTGATCGGATACGTGCTCGGCGCCCGCGCCGGACGGGAGCGGTACGAGCAGCTGCGGCAGGCCGCGCAGAAGCTCGCGCAGAACCCGGCCGTGCGCAACACCGCGGAGACCGCCGTCCACCAGGGGCGCAGCGCCGCCTCCAAGACCGCGGACAAGGTCTCGGCGAAGGTGGGCGACCGGATGCCCGACAGCCTCGCGCACAAGGTGCGCTCGCTGCGCAACGGCAGCGCGCCCGAGGACGACTGGGGCACCAGCAACACCTGACCGGCGGGGCGGCGGCTCGGCCCCGCGCCGCCGCCCCTCCGCGAAGCCCCGACGGATTGCGGTGCCATCCGGTGTCTTCCGGTGTCGTCCGGCGGACCTGACACCGAGATCGTTCTGTGAGGCGCGCGGCCGTCCCGGTGGGGCATCATCTCGGACATGGGGAAAGTCGCCGGCATAGACAGCTCGACCGCAGGCACCACCATCGTCGTGTGCGACAGCGACACCGGCGCGGTGCTCAGGCAGGGGCACGCCCCGCATCCGCTGGGCGACGGGGAGAAGCCGACCGAGATCGATCCGCAGGCGTGGCTGCTGTCGCTGGGCGAGGCGGCCGGCGGCGGGGTGCTCGAAGGCGTCCAGGCGATCGGCGTCTCCGGCCAGCAGCAGGGGCTGCTGGCGCTGGACGCCGGCGGTGTGACCGTACGGCCGGCGCTGCTGCGCGGCGACAAGCGCGCACAGGTGCAGGCCGCCGACCTGATCGACGAGCTGGGCGGCGACTCCGCATGGGCCGAGGCGGTCGGCACGCTGCCGACCGCGTCGCACCCGGTGGCGAAACTGCGCTGGCTGGCCCGGCACGAACCGGCCACGGTCAAGCGCGTGGCGCAGGTGATGCTGCCGCACGACTGGCTGGTCTGGCAGCTGCTGGGCCGCCCGGCCCGTCGCACCACCGACCGCGGCGACGCCTCGGGCACCGGCTACTGGTCGGCGGCGACCGGCGAGTACCGCACCGACCTGGTGGACCTGGCGCTCGGTCACCAGGTGCAGCTGCCGGAGGTGCTGGCCGCTGCCGAGCCGGCCGGCCAGACCCCGGAGGGGCTGCTGATCTCCGCGGGCACCGGCGACACCATGGCCGCCGCGCTCGGGCTGGGCCTGGGCCAGGGCGACGCGGTGGTCTCGCTGGGCGCCGGCGGCACCGTCTTCGCGGTGCACCACGAGGCGGTGAAGGACCTCACCGGCACGGTCACCGGGTACGCCGACGCGACCGGCCGCCATCTGCCGCTGGTCCAGGTGCGCAACGCGGTGCGCACCCTGCGCGGCACCGCCGACCTGCTCGGCACCGATCTCGCCGGGCTCTCGGAGCTGGCGCTGCGGTCCACGCCCGGGGCGTACGGGCTGGTGCTGCTGCCGTACCTGGAGGGCGAGCGGACGCCGGACCTGCCGCACACCGCCGGCACGCTGACCGGCCTGCGGCGCGAGTCGATGAAGCCGGAGCACCTGGCGCGGGCGGCCTTCGAGGGCATGCTGTGCGCGCTGACCGACGCGCTGGACGTGCTGCGCACCAAGGGCGTGGACGTGCACCGGGTGTTCCTGCTGGGCGCGGCGGCCGAGCTGCCCGCGGTGCAGGCGATCGCGCCGGCCCTGTTCGGCACGCTGGTGGTGGTGCCGCCGGCGGCGGAGTACGCGGCGCTGGGCGCGGCGCGGCAGGCGGCGTGGTCGCTGGGCGCGGTGCTGGGCCAGCAGGCGCAGCACGAGCCGCCGCACTGGCCGCAGCCCGCGGCCCGGCTGCTGGACCCGGGTGACGAGGCGGCGGTGGGCTCCGCGGTCCGCCAGCAGTTCCGCGCGGTGCGCGACAGCGTCCACCCGGGAGCGTTCGACGCCCTCTGACGGACCCCGGCGCCGCGCCGGCCCCTCACGTCACCGGGCCATCGCGCGAGCACGCCACCGCGCCGCCGCGCCATCTGGCCGCCCGCGCCATCCGGCGGTGCGAGACGCTGGCCAACACCACCCATTCCGATATATCGTCGAGCGGTCGCGAACGCTCACGCCTGCGGCTGAATTTCACCTGCGCCCCACCCGCGCCGGGGGATAAGGTTTTCCGCCGGTCCTCGAAGACCGGCGCAGGCCCCGGCACACGGCCGGGCCACCCGGCTCAACCCCGCAGGGGACCCCCGCGTCCCTTCCCGGCGAGGCGTCCACGCCACACCCAGCTTTCCCGCCAGAGCAGACAGAGCAGACCCGAGGAACTCAGTGTGCTGATCCGACTCCTGCGGTCCCATCTGCGACCGTACAAGCGACCCATCGGCCTGCTGGTGCTGCTGCAACTCGTGCAGACCATCGCCGCACTGTTCCTGCCCACCCTCAACGCCGACATCATCGACAACGGTGTGGTCAAGGGCGACACCGGCTACATCATGGGCCTCGGCGGCGCGATGATCGCGGTGACCGTCGTCCAGGTGTGCTGCGCCGTCGGCGCGGTCTACTTCGGCGCGCACACCGCGATGTCCGTCGGCCGCGACCTCCGCGCGTCGGTCTTCGACCGGGTGCAGAGCTTCTCCGCCCGCGAGGTCGGCCAGTTCGGCGCCCCCTCGCTGATCACCCGCACCACCAACGACGTCCAGCAGGTGCAGATGCTGGTGCTGATGACCTTCACGATGATGGTCTCGGCGCCGATCATGTGCGTCGGCGGCATCATCATGGCGCTCGGCCAGGACGTGCCGCTGTCCTCGCTGCTGCTGGCCGTGGTTCCGGTGCTCGGCGTCTCGGTGAGCCTGATCGTGCGCCGGATGCGGCCGCTCTTCCGCACCATGCAGAAGCGGATCGACACGGTGAACCGGGTGCTGCGCGAGCAGATCACCGGCATCCGGGTGATCCGCGCGTTCGTCAAGGACGACTACGAGCAGAAGCGGTTCGGCGTCGCCAACGACGAGGTCACCGCGGTGTCGCTGGCCACCGGCCGGCTGATGGCGCTGATGTTCCCGGTCGTGATGGGCATCGTGAACGCCTCCAGCGTGGCCGTGCTGTGGTTCGGCGCGCACCGCATCGACAGCGGCGGGATGCAGGTCGGCGCGCTGACCGCCTTCCTCAGCTATCTGATGCAGATCCTGATGTCGGTGATGATGGCCACCTTCATGTTCATGATGGTGCCGCGCGCCGAGGTGTCCGCCGAGCGCATCCAGGAGGTGCTGGGCACCGAGTCCAGCGTCGTCCCGCCGTCCGCGCCCGTCACCGTGCTGCCGCGGCACGGCGAACTGGAGCTGTTCGACGTGGACTTCGCCTACCCGGGCGCCGAGGCCGCGGTGCTGCGCGGCGTGGACATGGTGGCGCACCCCGGCGAGACCACCGCGGTGATCGGCTCCACCGGCAGCGGCAAGTCCACCCTGCTCGGCCTGATCCCGCGGCTGTACGACGCCACCGGCGGCCAGGTGCTGGTGGACGGCGAGGACGTGGCCAAGCTCGACCCCGCGCTGCTGGCGCAGACCGTCGGCCTGGTCCCGCAGAAGCCGTACCTCTTCTCCGGCACGGTCGCCTCCAACCTGCGCTACGGCAATCCGGACGCCACCGACGAGGAGCTGTGGCACGCGCTGGAGGTCGCCCAGGCCAAGGAGTTCGTGTCCGCGCTCGACGGCGGGCTCGACGCCCCGATAGCGCAGGGCGGCTCCAACGTCTCCGGCGGGCAGCGCCAGCGGCTGGCGATCGCCAGGGCGCTGGTGCGGCGCCCCGAGATCTACCTGTTCGACGACTCCTTCTCGGCGCTGGACTACGCCACCGACGCCGCGCTGCGCCGCGCGCTGGCGCTGGAGACCTCGCAGGCGACCGTGGTGATCGTCGCCCAGCGGGTGTCCACCATCCGCGACGCCGACCGGATCATCGTGCTGGACGAGGGCCGGGTGGTCGGCACCGGCACGCACGCCGCACTCATGCAGGACAACGAGACCTACCGGGAGATCGTGCTCTCGCAGCTGACCGAGCAGGAGGCCGCCGCGTGAGCAGCGACGACGCGTTCAAGAAAGCCCCCGTCCGGCGCGGCCCCGCGCCGATGGGCGGACCCGCGCGGTTCATGAGCGGCGGTCCGATCGAGCGGTCGATGGACTTCAAGGGCTCGCTGAAGCGGCTCGTCGGACTGATGCGCCCCGACCGCTTCTGGCTCTCCACGGTGCTCGCGCTCGGCACCGCGAGCGTGGCGCTGGCGGTGACGGGACCGCGCATCCTCGGCCACGCCACCGACCTGATCTTCGCCGGGGTGATCGGCCGGCAGATCCACGGCACGTCCAAGGGCCAGGCGCTGGACTACCTGCGCGCGCACGGCAAGGGCGGCGTCGCCGACATGCTCTCGGGCATCGACTTCACCCCCGGTCAGGGCATGGACTTCGGCGCGATCCGCAACGTGCTGCTGCTGGCGCTCGGCGTCTACGTGGTCGCCGCGCTGCTGAGCGTGCTGCAGATGCGCACCGCCACCAAGGTCATCAACCGCTCGGTGTACCGGCTGCGCGAGCAGGTCGAGGCGAAGCTGTCCCGGCTGCCGCTGTCGTACTTCGACCAGCAGCCGCGCGGCGAGGTGCTCAGCCGCGCGACCAACGACATCGACAACATCGGCCAGACCATGCAGCAGACCATGGGCCAGCTGGTGAACTCGGTGCTGACCATCGTCGGCGTGCTCGCCATGATGTTCTGGATCTCCTGGCTGCTGGCGCTGGTGGCGCTGGTCACCGTGCCGGTGACCATGCTGGTGGCGACGAAGGTCGGCAAGCGCGCGCAGCCGCAGTTCGTGCAGCAGTGGAAGACCACCGGCTCGCTCAACGCGCACATCGAGGAGATGTACACCGGGCACTCGCTGGTGAAGGTCTTCGGCCGGGCGCAGGAGTCCGCGCAGACCTTCCAGGAGGAGAACGAGGCGCTGTTCAGGTCCGGTTTCCGGGCCCAGTTCATCTCCGGCACCATCCAGCCGCTGATGATGTTCATCGGCAACCTCAACTACGTGCTGGTCGCGGTCGTCGGCGGCCTGCGGGTCGCCTCCGGCTCGCTGTCCATCGGCGACGTGCAGGCGTTCGTGCAGTACTCGCGGCAGTTCAGCCAGCCGCTGACGCAGGTCGCCAGCATGTCCAACCTGATCCAGTCAGGCGTCGCCTCGGCCGAGCGGGTCTTCGAACTCCTCGACGCCGCCGAGCAGTCCGGCGAGCCGGCCGCGCCGGCCCGCCCGGTGAAACTCACCGGCAAGGTCGCGCTGGAGGACGTCAGCTTCCGCTACGACCCGGAGAAGCCGCTCATTGACGGCCTGTCGCTGAGCGTCGAGCCGGGCAGCACCGTCGCCATCGTCGGCCCGACCGGCGCCGGCAAGACCACGCTGGTGAACCTGCTGATGCGGTTCTACGAGGTCGGCGGCGGCCGGATCACCCTGGACGGCGTGGACGTCGCGTCGATGTCCCGCGAGGAGCTGCGCTCGGCGATCGGCATGGTGCTCCAGGACACCTGGCTGTTCGGCGGCACCATCGCGGACAACATCGGCTACGGCACCGAGGACGCCACCCGCGAGGACATCGAGGCGGCGGCCAGGGCCGCGCACGCGGACCGGTTCATCCGCACCCTGCCCGACGGCTACGACACCGTCATCGACGACGAGGGCAGCGGCGTCAGCGCGGGCGAGAAGCAGCTGATCACCATCGCCAGGGCGTTCCTGTCCGACCCGGTGATCCTGGTGCTCGACGAGGCGACCAGCTCGGTGGACACCCGCACCGAGGTGCTGATCCAGCGCGCCATGGCCCAGCTCAGCCACGGCCGCACCAGCTTCGTCATCGCGCACCGGCTGTCCACCATCAGGGACGCCGACGTGATCCTGGTGATGGAGTCGGGCTCGATCGTCGAGCAGGGCACGCACAGCGAGCTGCTGGCCGCCCAGGGCGCCTACGCCCGGCTGTACGCCGCGCAGTTCGCGCAGGCGGTCGCCGAGGTCGACTGACGCCGGCCCCGGCGCCCGCACCGGCGCGGGGGTTCGCAGGGCCCCCGGGGCACCGGCCGGACGCGGCCGGTGCCCCCTCGTCCGTCCGGGCGGCGACCACCGGAGTCGACTTCCGGCTGATTCCGGCCGCATCCGACCGGTTCTGCGCGGTTGGGCCGGGCCGGGGCGGCAATATCTCTCGTCGGAGGGATGTGGTGGCCATGCGCAGTCGGAGGTCGGTCGGGGCGGGCGCGGCGGGGGCGCTGCTGCTCGGCCTCGCGGTGGGCTGCACCCCCGCCGATGACCACTCCACCACCCCGACCGGCGGGCCGACTTCGGCGTACTCGGTGCTCACCGGAAAACCCGGCGCCGCCGGCCGGGTGCTCGCGGTGAAGATCGACAACGTGGCCGCGGCGCGGCCGCAGACCGGCCTGAACAGCGCGGACCTGGTGTACGCCATCGAGGTCGAGGGCGGCCTCTCCCGGCTGATGGCCGTCTTCGACAGCGGCCACCTGCCGCCGGTCGTCGGCCCGGTGCGCAGCGCCCGGGAGACCGACCTGCAGCTGCTCGCCCAGTACGACCACCCGGCGCTGGCCTTCTCCGGCGCGCAGAGCAAGCTGCTGCCGGTGCTGAGGAAGAGCCGGGAGCTGATCGCCAGGACCGGCACGGCCGCCTTCTTCCGCGACTCCGGGCGGCCCGCCCCGCACAACGAGTACCTGCACCCCGGGGGCCTGGCCGACGGCGCGGGCCGGGCGCAGGACATCGGCCTAAGGTTCGCCGCCGCGCCCCCGGCCGGCGGCGCCCCCGCGACCACCGGCGCCGCCTCGATGCCCGCCGCCCGCTTCTCCTTCGCCTGGAACGGCGCGCAGTACCGGGTCTCGATGGACGGCGCCCGCTCCCCGTGGACCGCGGACAACGTGATCATCCAGCACGTCACCGTCAAGGAGTCGCAGTACCACAGCCGCACCGGGTTCGTGCCGTACAGCCTGACCGTCGGCCACGGCTCCGCGACGCTGCTGCGCGACGGCCGCTCCTACCCGCTGAGCTGGGACCGGCCGGGCGCCACGGACGGCACGGCGTTCACCGCGCACGGCCGCGACGTGCCGCTGCACCCGGGCAGGACCTGGATCGTCCTGGCGCCCGCGCGCTGAGCCGACGTCACTCCAGGTAGCCGCGCAGCTGGTCGGCGAAGGCGTGGTCGCGGAGCTTGCCGAGGGTCTTGGACTCGATCTGGCGGATCCGCTCGCGGGTCACGCCGAAGATCCGGCCGATCTCCTCCAGGGTGCGCGCGCGGCCGTCGACCAGCCCGTAGCGCAACTGCACGACCTTGCGTTCGCGCTCGCCGAGGGTGGAGAGCACCGCGTCGAGGTGCTCGCGCAGCAGCAGGAACGCCGCGGACTCCACCGGGGAGGCCGCGTCGCCGTCCTCGATGAGGTCGCCGAGCGACACGTCGTCCTCCTCGCCGACCGGCGCGTGCAGCGACACCGGCTCCTGGGCCAGCCGCAGCACCTCGCACACCCGCTCCTCGGTCAGCTCCAGATGCGCGGCGACCTCCTCGGTGGTCGGCTCGCAGCCGCGCTCCTGCAGCAGGCTGCGCTGCACCCGCACCACCCGGTTGATCAGCTCGACCACGTGCACCGGCACCCGGATGGTCCTGGCCTGGTCGGCCAGCGCCCGGGACATCGCCTGCCGGATCCACCAGGTCGCGTAGGTGGAGAACTTGTAGCCGCGCGCGTAGTCGAACTTCTCCACCGCGCGGATCAGCCCGAGGTTGCCCTCCTGGACCAGGTCCAGCATGGTCAGGCCGCGCCCGACGTATCGTTTCGCCACCGAGACGACCAGCCGCAGGTTGGCCTCGATCAGCCGGCGCTTGGCCATCCGGCCCCGCACCACCAGGCGGTCCAGGTCGACCGCGAGCTGCGAGTCCAGGTCGGGGAACGCGGCGAGCTTCTCCTCGGCGAACAGCCCGGCCTCGACCCGGCGGGCCAGTTCGACCTCCTCCACGGCGGTCAGCAGCGGAATCCGGCCGATCTCGCGCAGGTACTGCCGGAAGAGGTCGGCGGAGGGGCCCGCCGTCTCCTCGCGCAGCCGGCGGGCGGGCGGCGGCTCGTCAAGAGCGTCGGGCTCCGCCGGCCCCTCGGGCGGCTCCGAAGCGTCCACTGACTCCGCCGTCTCCCGCACACCGGGTGCGCTCTGCGGTCCGTCCCCGCGCTGCTCCGGCACCCGGGGCGGCACGAGCCGCCCGTCCGGGTCGGCCGGCTCCCCCGGCGCCGCCCGCGCGGCGGGCGGGAAGGCCGGGACCCCTGCCGGTACATGACTCTGGGTTGGCGTCTGCACGGAAGCGACCTCCGCGGTGAGCGCGACATGTGGCTCGCAGAGGGCTCGAAGAGGGCTCTGGGCCGTCACCCAGTGTGGCCCACCGACGCCTCAGCCACGAGGGTCGTGCGCCCCTTTTTTCACACCACGTCACCACGCGCGTCCGTCCGGTGACGCCGCCAGCCCTTTCTGCACGGCATTCCGCCGCCGCGCGCCGGCCGCCCCGCGGCCGGACCCGCCAGCTCACAGCGCCGCGGCGCCCTGCACCCGCAACCGCTGCCCGTACTGCTGCAACGCCCACAACTCGCCCTGCACCGCGGTCATCTCCGGCGCGTCCGCGGGCATCCCCTGCGCGGCCAGCCGCGCGTGCGCGGCGTGCACCTGGCCGACCCGGCGCTCCACGGCGTTCATCCGGACCCGGACCAGCACCTCGCCCGCGTAGATCTCCGGGACCTTGTGCATCACCGGCTCCACGGCCAGTTCGGTGACCATCATCCGCACGGTGTCGTCCGGCGCGGCCTCCCGCACCCGCACCAGGTACTCCGCGTCGGCGCGCTCCACCCCGCCCGCCGCCTCGATCACCCGGCGCACCTCGGCGTACGGCGGGCCGGTGAACTCGTCCTCGCCGTAGGCGTCGAAGGCCGGCGAGACCAGCTGCGGATACTGCAGCGCCAGCTTCAGCAGCTCGCGCTCCACCCGGTGCGCGGGACTGCGCAGATCCAGCCGCGGACCCCGCGGTCCCGCCGGGGCCTGCTGCGCGCCGCCCTGGCCCTGCGGCGGCCCGTACGACCCGCCGCGCTGCGGCCGCACCGGGTCGGGGCGGCCGCCGCCGCCGGCCCTGGCCCGGGCCATCGCCCGCACCCGGCGGATCATCGACTGCTCCTCGGCCTGGCTGGCGATGCCGGCCATGCCGACCAGCCGGATCGCGTAACGGTCGCGCAGCGCCTGGTTCTTGATCGCGGCGACCACCGGCACCGCCGCGTCCACCGCCGCGACCCGGCCCTCGTCGGTGTCGAGGTTGTACCGCGAGACGATCGAGCGCAGCGCGAACGCGAACAGCGGGCTGCGCCCGTCGATCAGCCGCTGCACCGCCGCGTCGCCCTCCGCCAGCCGCAGCTCGCACGGGTCCATGCCGCCCGGGGTGATCGCGATGGACGTCTCGGCGGCGAACTTCTGGTCGTCCTCGAACGCGCGCAGCGCCGCCTTCTGCCCCGCCTCGTCGCCGTCGAAGGTGAAGACCACCTCGGCGGTGGCGTCGTCCATCAGCAGCCGGCGCAGGATCTTGATGTGGTCGCCGCCGAAGGACGTGCCGCAGGTCGCGATCGCCGTGGTGACGCCGGCGAGATGGCAGGCCATCACATCGGTGTACCCCTCGACGACGACCGCGCGGCCGGTCCTGGCGATCTCCTTCTTGGCCAGGTCGATCCCGTACAGCACCTGGGACTTGTGGTAGAGCGGGGTCTCCGCCGTGTTCAGGTACTTCGGGCCCTGGTCGTCCTCGCGCAGCTTGCGCGCGCCGAACCCGATCACCTCGCCGGTGATGTCCCGGATCGGCCAGATCAGCCGCCCGCGGAACCGGTCGATCGCGCCGCCTCTGCGGCTCTCCGAGGCCAGCCCCGCGACGATCAGCTCCTTGTCGGTGAAGCCCTTGCCGCGCAGGAACCGCACCAGGTGGTCCCAGCCGGCCGGCGCGTACCCCACCCCGAAGTGCTCGGCGGCCGCCTGGTCGAACCCCCGGGCGGCCAGGAACTGCCGCCCGATCTCGGCCTCCGCCGACCCCAGCTGCTCCTGGTAGAACGCCGCGGCCGCCCGGTGCGCCTCGACCAGCCGGATCCGCTCCCCCTGCTGCCGCCCGGGGACATGGCTGCCCTCCTCGTACCGCAGCGTGATCCCGGCCTGCGCGGCGAGCCGCTCCACCGCCTCGGTGAAGGACAGGTGGTCCAGCTTCATCACGAAGGCGAGGGTGTCGCCGCCCTCGCCGCAGCCGAAGCAGTGGTAGAGGCCCTTGCTCGGGCTGACCTGGAAGGAGGGGGACTTCTCGTCGTGGAAGGGGCAGAGGCCCTTGAGGTTGCCGCCGCCGGCGTTCCTGAGCTGGAGGTACTCGGCGACCACGGCGTCGATCGGGACGGCGTCGCGAACCGCCTTCACGTCTTCGTCCCTGATCCGCCCGGCCACGGGGGAAGTCTACGGCGCGGGACGGACAGCGCCGGACGGAGTCCGGCCGGCGCGGACGCGGGCGGGGGACGCCGGGGGGCGCGGACCCGCACGCGGCGGGCCCGGGCCCGCCGGACCGGTCAGACCGGGTCCCCGCCGGCCGGCTCCCCGGTGACGAGCTTCTCGGTGACGAGCTTCTCGGTGACGAAGACGTAGTGCGGGCCGCTGGGTTCGATCACGAACTCCTCGCCCACGGCGGTGAAGCCATGGTGCTCGTAGAAGCCGGCGGCCGACGTGCGGCCGTTGCACCAGGCGAGTCGCGCGCCGCGCCGCGCGCACTCGGCCAGCCCGGCCTTCAGCGCGGCCGCGCCGAAGCCCTGCCCGCGGACCTCGGGCGCGCTGCCCATGCCGCGGAAGCGGTACGCGGCCGCGGCCTCACCCTGGGAGTACCCCCGGCCGAGGGCCGGCGCGGGGTCCGGGAAGAAGGTCACGCAGCCGCGGACGGCGCCGTGCTCGTCGTACGCGGCTATGTGGAAGACGTCGGGGCGCGCGTCCTCCGGGTAGACCGCGGTGCGCCGCGGCATGCCGGTGCGCAGCACCGCCCACCGCAGGGCGAAGATCTCCTCGACGGGTACGACGGCGCTGCGTGCGGGGCCGGGCATCGGGTGTCCTTCCTGATCAGCGGACCAGGAGGGGGTTCCCGGTCAGTCCAGGAACGAGGCTAGCGGCACCGACGGATCGGACAGCGCCTCGGGGTCGAGGGGCCGCTTGGAGCGGATCAGCTGCTGGATCTGCTCGGTGACGTCCCACACGTTGACGTTCATCCCGGCGAGCACCCGGCCCTCGTGCAGCCAGAAGGCGATGAACTGCCGCTTGCCGACGTCCCCGCGGCACACCACCTGGTCGTAGCTGCCCGGCGCGGCGTGCCCGGAGAACTCCATGCCCAGGTCGTACTGGTCGGAGAAGAAGTACGGGACGCGGTCGTACGTCACCTGCCGGCCGAGCATCGCGCGGGCCGCGGCGGGGCCGCCGTTCAGCGCGTTCGCCCAGTGCTCGACCCGCAGCCGGATGCCGAGCAGCGGGTTCTCGGCGTTGGCGACGTCGCCCGCGGCGAAGATGTCGGGGTCCGAGGTACGCAGCGAGGCGTCCACCGCGATGCCGCCGCCCTGCTCGCGCCCGGCCAGCGTCAGCCCGGCGATCTCGGCGAGCGCGGTGCGCGGCGCGGCGCCGATGGCGGCGAGCACGTCGTGCGCCGGGTGCTCCTCGCCGTCGTCGGTGAGCGCGGCGAGCACCATGCCGTCCTGGCCGGTGATCTCGGTGAGGCTGGCGCCGAAGTGGAAGCGCACCCCGTGCTCGGTGTGCAGGTCGGTGAAGACCGAGCCCAGTTCGGGGCCGAGCACGTTGTGCAGCGGGGTCGGCGCGGGCTCCACGACGGTCACCTCGGCGCCGTAGCCGCGGGCCGCGGCGGCGACCTCCAGGCCGATCCAGCCGGCGCCGGAGATCACCAGCCGGCCGTTCTCCCGGCCGAGGCTGGCGAGCACGTGCTTGAGCCGCTCGGAGTGGGCGAGCCTGCGCAGGTGGTGCACGCCGGCCAGGTCGGTGCCGGGGATGTCGAGCCGGCGCGGCTCGGAGCCGGTGGCCAGCAGCAGCTTGTCGTACTGCAACGCGGTGCCGTCGCCCAGCCGCACGGTCTTGGCGACCCGGTCCAGGTGCACCACCGGCTGGCCGAGGTGGAGTTCGATGTCGTGCTCGGCGTACCAGCCGTTCTGCTGCACGAAGACGGACTCGCGCTCCTCGCTGCCGACGAGGAAGCCCTTGGAGAGCGCCGGGCGTTCGTACGGGTGCTCGCGCTCGTCGCCGATCACTATCACCCGGCCGGTGAACCCCTCGGAGCGCAGCGTCTCCGCGGCCTTCGCCCCGGCGAGCCCTGCTCCGACGATCACGAAGGTCTGGTGCGCGTCCACCACAGTGTGCCTCCTCGGCGGTCGTTCAGTTCCTTGAGCGTCCCGCACCGGAAGCGCCACCGGAAGAGCGCCGCGCCGATTTCGCCACACGCCGCATGCTGGGAGTTCACCCGGCGGCCGCACGTGGCGGCCGCACCCGGCGCCCCCGCGGGCGCGGCGGGCGGGTCAGGTCAGGCGGGCGTGCAGCGCCGTCGCGGCGGCGTCGGTGAGGGAGGCGATCTGGTCGACCACGGCCCGGCGGCGGCCCGCGTCGTCCGCCGCGGCCTCGAAGATCGCCCGGAACTGCGGGTCGAGGCCGAAGGGCGCGCGCGCCAGCAGGGTGTGCGCCAGCTCCTCGATCACCACCCGCTGCTCCGCACGCCGCCTGGCCTGCGCGGCGCGCTGCATGACATAGCGGTCGGCGACCGCCTTGAGCACCGCGCACTCCAGCCGCTGCTCGACCGGCACCACCAGCTCCGCCGCGTACCGGGTGAGCCGCGCGGTCCCGTACCGGGCCCGCGTGGCGCTCTCCGCGGCCAGGCAGAAACGGCCGATGAGCTGCGACGCGGCGTCCTTCAGGCCGGCCTGGGCGCGCGCCGAGCCGTCGTGGTGCCGCGGCCACCACGGCTGGGCGAGCAGCCGGTCGAGCGCCTCGGCCAGCTCGTCGCCGGTGGTGCCCGGCGGGGCGTAGCGGGCGGCCGCGCAGTCGAAGACCTCGGCCCGCTCGGCCGGGGCGCGCAGCGCCCGCGCGTCGATGTGGCCGGCCTGCAGGCCGTCCTCGACGTCGTGCACGGAGTACGCCACGTCGTCGGACCAGTCCATCACCTGCGCCTCGAAGCAGCGGCGGCCCTCGGGCGCGCCCTCGCGCAGCCAGCGGAAGACCGGCAGGTCGTCCTCGTACGCCCCGAACTTGGGGCTGTCCGGTGTGACGGGGTGGCCGCCGCGCGGCCACGGGTACTTGGTGGCCGCGTCCAGGGCGGCCCGGGTGAGGTTGAGCCCGACGCTCACCTCGGAGGCGCTGAAACGCTTCGGCTCGATCCTGGTGAGCAGCCGCAGGCTCTGCGCGTTGCCCTCGAAGCCGCCGCAGTCCGCGGCGAACCCGGCCAGGACCAGCTCGCCGTTGTGGCCGAACGGCGGGTGGCCGAGGTCGTGCGCGAGGCAGGCGGTCTCCACCAGGTCGGGGTCGCAGCCGAGCGCGGCGCCCAGCTCGCGGCCGACCTGCGCGCACTCCAGCGAGTGCGTCAGGCGGGTGCGCGGGCTGGTGTCGCCGGAGGCCGCGCCGGACGTGCCCGGGTCCACCACCTGCGTCTTGCCGGCGAGCCTGCGCAACGCGGCCGAGTGCAGCACGCGCGCCCGGTCGCGCTGGAAGGCGGTACGCCCGGGGCGCTTGTCCGGCTCGGGCACGTAGCGCGCGGTGTCCGCCTCGCCGTACGGCCCGTCGCTCTCGTACAGGCCGGTGCGTACGGCGGCGTCAGTGGCTTCCATGCCCCCGACGGTAACCGGCCCCGCCCACAGGAGTCGCCCGGCGCGGATCGGCGGGCGCGGGTCAGACGGCGACGGTGGCGCGTACCAGCGCAGGCAGCGGGCGGCGGGCGGTGGCGGCGAGCGCCGCCGCGCCGGCGGCGTGCCGGGCCAGCACAAGCCGGGCCATGGCGGGGTGCGCGCCCAGCGGGGCGGACGCGATCCAGGGGGCCGCGGCCGCGCTCTGCGCGGCGAACCGGCCGGGCGCGGTGAAGCAGGACGCCACCGCGATCCGGCGCAGCCCGCGGGAGCGCAGCGCGGCGAGGGCGGCCGGCACCGTGGGCGCGGCGGCGGAGGCGTAGGCGGGGACCACCGGCACCCCGCCGAGCCGGGCGGAGAGCAGCGCCGCCGTCCGCGCGGTGTCCGCGGCCGAGTCCGGGTCGCGCGAGCCCGCGGCGGCCAGCACCACCGCCTCACCGCCGGCTCCTTCGGCCCAGCCGGCCTCGGCCAGCCGTGCGTGCAGCACCTCGGCCAGCAGCGGATCGGCGCCCAGCGGCGCCGCGACCACCGCCCGCAGCCGGGGCTCGGCCGCCAGCGCGGCGGGCAGGTCGACCTTGACGTGGTGGCCGCGCCCGAGCAGCAGCGGCACCAGCACGGCCTCGCGGCCGCCCTGCGCCGCGAGGCGGTCGAGGGTGTCGCCGAGCAGCGGCTCGTTCAGCTCGATATGGCCGAGCTGCACGTCCAGGCCGGGACGCGAGCGCCGGACGCGGTCCAGCAGGGCGCTCACGGTGCGCAGCGCCCGGGGGTCGCGGCTGCCGTGCGCGACGGCGACCAGCGCCGGCCCGCGGGGGGCGGGCGGGCCGCCGGTGGACGGGCGATCGGCGTGCGGGTGGTCGGCGTGCGGGCGTGCCGTCCGGGGTGTCATGGCGACGATCCTGCGCGGTCGGCGTTGCACGGCGGTGTGCCGCACGGTAAAGGCGCGTGTCGCGGCCTTCACACCGGGCGGCGCGCCGCGGTGAGGCCCGGGGGGCGGCGGGGGGCGGCGGGGGGCGGCGGGGTGCGGCGCCACTCATCGACTGGCCGGCCAGTCGCCGCCGTCGATCCGGCGCCCGTGCGCCAGCAGCTGCGCGGCGAGCGGCTCGTTCGCCAGGTACACCCACGCCTCCTGCGCGCCGCGCTCCCCCGTCACCGCGCGCCGCACCCGCTCGTAGAGGTTGCCCGGGGCGCCGGGCACGTACGTCTCCAGCCGGTCGAGATCCGCCAGCACCAGGTCGTACGACTCCTCGGCGATCCCCACCAGCTCGCCGCGGACCCTTCCCCGGCCGGCCGGGTCGGCCACCGCGAACGGGTAGCCGGGGCCGTCGAAGAGCAGCGCGCCCGGCAGCACGGCGGCGGTCCAGGAGCGGACGCGGCCCGCCAGCAGGGCGTGGTTGCGCTGGCCGCGCAGCAGCGTGCCGTAGACGAAGAACGGCAACCGGGGTGCGGTCACGGCGGGCCTTTCCTAGCGGCGGGAGGGGTCGCGTCTGCTTCCCGTCCCGTTCCCGGGGCCCGCGGGCGGCAACCGCCGGGGCGCGCGGCGCGTCGATCACGGTGGCGGCGCGCGCACCGGCGGGCCACCGGGCGGAGGGGGAGGCGGCATGCGGCTGTCGCGGCCAGCAGGGGCGTTGCGGGGAATCCGGCTGCCGCGGAGGGTCCTGCCGCGGACCGTCCGCGGCCGGCGGCGGATGGTGCGCTGGGCGGTCGCGGCGTGCGTGCTGGCGCTGCTGCCCGCCACCTGGCTGCGGCTGGCCGACAGCGGGCGGGTCCGCACCGAGGCGGACGTGCCAGCGGAGCCGGTGGCCGTGGTGTTCGGCGCGGGGCTCTACGACGGGCGGCCCTCGCCGTACCTCGCGCACCGGCTGGACGCGGCGGTCCGGCTCTACCGTGCGGGCAAGGTCAAGGTGGTGCTGGTCTCCGGCGACAACAGCCGCGCCTCCTACGACGAGCCGGACGCCATGCGCGGCTACCTGACGCGGCACGGGGTGCCGCGGGCCAAGGTGGTCGTGGACTACGCCGGCTTCGACACGTGGGACTCCTGCAGCCGTGCGAAGCGGATCTTCGGCGTCGATCGCGCGGTGCTCGTCAGTCAGGGGTTCCACATCCGGCGGGCGCTCGCGCTGTGCGCTGCCGCGGGCATCGACGCGTACGGGGTCGGCGTGGACGAGGTCCACGACGCGACCTGGTACGCCGGGGGCGCGCGCGAGGTCCTCGCGGCCGGCAAGGCCCTCGTCGACGTGGCGGTCCGCCCCGACCCCCGCTTTCTCGGGCGTCGCGAGCCGGGCGTCACCCGAGCCCTGCGCTGAGCGCGCCGCCCCTCCCCCCTCCCTGCGCCCCGCCGGCGCCGGGCGCCGCGCCCTGCCAGGGGCGCGGGGAACTGCGCGAGCAACCCGCCACCGGCCGGTGGTCCGGTCTGCGACCGCAATTGCCCCGTCGGGCCGGTGACGACGTCCAGCCCTCGTCACGGCTGGCCGCGCCCGGAACACGCCGGGCGCTGCGCCCCACCAGGGGCGCGGGGAACGGCGCGAGCAACCCGCCACCGGCCGGTGGTCCCGTCTGCGACCGCAACAGCCCCACCGGGCCGGTGACGACGCACAACTCTCGCGGCGGCTGGCCGCGCCCCCCAAAACCCCGGGCTACGCCCGGCCCGCGCCGGGCGCCGCGCCCCACCAGGGGCGCGGGGAACGGCGCGAACAACCCACCACCGGCCGGTGGTCCGGTCTGCGACCGCAACAGCCCCACCGAGCCGGTGACGACGTCCAGCCCTCGCGGCGGCTGGCCGCGCAGTTCCCCGCGCCCCGCAAAAACCCCGGGCTACGCCCGGCCCGCGCCGGGCGTAGCGCCCCACCAGGGGCGGTGCGCGAGCAACCCACCACCGGCCGGTGGCCCGAAGGCGACAGCAACAGCCCCATCGGGCCGGTGGCGAACCGCGGGCGGGCGCGCGTTGGGCGCGGAGGGGGGACGTAGGGTGAGTGGATGGGGTCAGCGCGAGCGCACACGTATGGGACCGAGGTCGTGTGGACCGGGAACCAGGGGACGGGCACGGACTCGTACCGGGCGTACCGGCGCACGCATGAGGTGAGGGCGGCCGGCGTGCCGGCCATCGCCGGGTCCGCCGACCCGCACTTCCGCGGGGACGCGGACCGCTGGAACCCCGAGCAGTTGCAGCTGGCGGCGCTGTCGCAGTGCCACATGCTCTCCTACCTGCACGTGTGCGCGATGAACGGCGTCGTGGTGACCGCCTACACCGACCGCGCGACCGGCACGATGGAGGAGACGCCGGACGGCGGCGGCCACTTCACCCGGGCGCTGCTGCGGCCCGCGGTCGAGGTGGCCTCGCCGGAGATGGCGCAGCGGGCGCAGTCGCTGCACGCCGACGCGCACCGGCTGTGCTTCATCGCGAACTCGGTCAACTTCCCGGTGGAACACGAGGCGACGGTGTCGGTCGCGGGGAGCTGAGCGGCTGCTCCTCCTCGTCGTGCTCGTCGTCGCCGCCGACGACGAACGTCGAGACGGTGGTCTCCGGGCCGCCGTCGAGGAACTCCTCGTCGGGCCACAGCGGCAGCGCCCCGCCGGGCACGGACTCCGGCATCACGCTGTCGGGCTGGTGCCGGCCGCGCCTGCGCTGCCTGCGCACCTCGGCCGGCGCCGGCGTCTCGAACTCCTCGAAGGATCCCGCCCGGCCAACCTGGCAGCCCGGCCTCCGGGGCACCGGTGCCGAACCGGCCATACCGCACCGCCCGGCGGCCGGCCGCCGATCCGGCCGGGCCTCACACCGCGGACGCGGTCCTCGCGCGCAGCCTGCGCAGCATCCTCGCGTCCTGGAAGCCGACCGCGCGGGCCGCGGACTCCAGCGTGGTGCCGTGGGCGATGAGGTGCTCGGCCCGCTCGACGCGCAGTTCCTGCTGGTAGCGCAGCGGGGTGCGGCCGGTGGACGCGGTGAAACGGCGGGTGAGGGTGCGCTCGCTGAGCCCGGTGGACGCGGCGAGTTCGGCGAGCGCGAGCCGGTCGGAGAAGCGGGCGTCGATCAGGTCCTGGGCGCGGTGCACCGCGTCGCTGAGGTGCCCGCGGTGCCGGAGCATCGCGCTGGCCTGGTGCTCGTCGCCGTTGCGCCGCGCGTACACGACCATCTGCCGGGCGGCGCGCGCCGCGGCGCCCGGACCGTGCCGGACCGCGACCAGGTGCAGCGCCAGGTCGATGCCGCTGGCGATGCCCGCGGAGGTGACGACGCGTCCGTCGACGACGTACAGCACGTCCCGCACCACGGTGGCCCGCGGGTAGCGGCGGGCCAGTTCGTCCTGCACGTCGTGGTGGGTGGTGCAGCGGCGGCCGTCCAGCAGCCCGGCGCGGCCGAGCGCGTCGGCGCCCGCGCACACGCTGGCGACGGTGCCGCCCGCCGCGTGGTGCGCGGCGAGCCGCCGCAGCGTCGCCTCGTGCAGCGCGCCGTTGTCGCGCAGCGCGCCCGAGCGCCAGCCCGGTACGACGATCAGGTCGTCGGCGGTGAGCCGCGGCCACTCGGCCTCGGCGCGCAGCGGCACTCCCTGCGCGGTGGGCACGTCCTGCTGCTCGGCCACGTACGACAGCTCGTAGCCGAGGCTCTGGTCGGCCGCGGTGGAGAAGACCTGCGCGGGCCCCGCCAGGTCCAGCAGATGCAGCTGCGGCACCAGCAGGAAGACCACCCGGGTCACGATCCGGTCAGCTCCTTGAGGGTGGTGACGGTGGCGAAGCGGCCGGCCAGCGCGTAGCGGGTGCGGGCGATGATCTCGGCCGGCATGAGGGTACCGGGGTCGGCCAGCACCTCGGCGAGCGGCCGCCCGGCGGGCGCGTCGGGGTGCGCGATCGGCTCGGTGGCGGTCGCGTCGGTCACGAGGGTGACCTGGTAGCCGAGGTCGGAGGCCAGCCGCGTGGTGGTCTCCACGCACTGCTCGGTGCGGACGCCGCAGGTGATCAGCGCGCGGATGCCGCGTTCGGTGAGGATCTGCTGCAGGTTGGTCGTGGTGAAGGCGTTGTGCGAGGTCTTGGTGAGCTGCGGCTCGCCGTCGGCCGGGGCGAGGCCGTCCATGTACCGCACGTGGCCGAGCGCGGGGTCGAAGACGGTGCCGGAGCCCGGCTCCGCGTGCAGCACCCACACCACGAGGTGCCCGCGGGAGCGGGCGTGCTCGACGAGGCGGGCGACCTTGACGGCCACCTCGGGGTCGGAGGCGGCCTGCCAGCTCTCCCGCTGCCGGAAGGACTCCTGCACGTCGATGACGATCAGGGCGGTGGCCGCGTCCTGCGCGGTGCTGCCCGACTGCGGGGCGTTGTCCGACTGCGGGGCGTCGTCCGACTGCGCGGCGCTGCCCGACTGCTCGGTGTGTGAGGTCATGCTCCGATCCTGGCCCACCCGCGCCACCCCGGGGTAGGCATGATCGTGCCGGGGTGCGGAACGATCCGGTCACGCCCGGACCCCGCGCGCCGCGGCGCGCAGCGCACAGGCTCACACCCGCCGCCGTGCGGCGATGAGCGCACCGTTGCCCTGGGGTAATGGCGGGGTTGCGGCCGGGAAACAGCCGCCGCCCACGCTGTGAGCACGGACGCCGCAGGGCGCTCCCACCGCGACGGCATCACCCGCACCACCCGCCCCCCGCCCCCGGCACCGACGGAGGTCCCGAGCATGGCCGCGACCACGCCCACCACCGCCCCCGGCTCCCTCCCCTCCCGCCCCACGATCGTGCTGGTCGGCCACGGCATGGTCGGCCAGCGCTTCCTTGAGGCGCTGGCCGACCGCGGGGTGACCCGGCGCGCCCGGGTCGTGGTGCTCTGCGAGGAGCCGCGGCCGGCGTACGACCGGGTCCACCTGACCTCGTACTTCTCCCAGGGCGCGAGCCCGGAGGACCTGTCGCTGACCGACCACGCCTTCCTCGCCGAGCACGGCGTGGAGCTGCGCGTCGGCGACCCCGCGGTGGCCGTGGACCGCGACCGCCGTACGGTGACGGCCCGTTCGGGGCTGACGGTCGGCTACGACACGCTGGTGCTGGCCACCGGCTCCTCCCCGTTCGTGCCGCCGGTGCCCGGCCGGGACGCCGAGGGCTGCTTCGTCTACCGCACCATCGAGGACGTGCTCGCCATCGAGGCGTACGCCCGCGGCGCCGCGTCCGGCACGGTGGTCGGCGGCGGGCTGCTCGGCCTGGAGGCGGCCGGCGCGCTGAAGGGGCTCGGACTGTCCACGCACGTCGTGGAGTTCGCGCCGCGGCTGATGCCGGTGCAGGTCGACGAGGGCGGCGGCGAGGCGCTGCGGCGGATCGTCGAGGGCCTCGCGGTCTCCGTGCACACCGGCGTCGGCACCCAGGAGGTGGTCGCCGGCGCCGACGGCAGGGTCAGCGGCGTGATCCTCTCCGACGGTTCCCCGCTGCCCACCGACATGGTGGTGTTCTCCGCCGGCGTGCGGCCGCGCGACCAACTGGCCCGCGACTGCGGGCTGCCGGTCGGCGAGCGCGGCGGCGTCGTGGTCGACGCGGCGTGCCGTACCGCGGACCCCGCGGTCTTCGCGATCGGCGAGTGCGCGCTGGCCGCGGACGGCCGGGTCTACGGGCTGGTGGCGCCCGGCTACGAGATGGCCGAGACGGCCGCCCGCACCATCGCGGGCGACGCCGCGGCCTTCACCGGCGCGGACCTGTCCACCCAGCTGAAGCTGCTCGGCGTGGACGTGGCGTCCTTCGGTGACGCGCACGGCGCCGCCGAGGGCGCCCTCGACGTGGTCTACTCCGACGCGCGCGGCGGCGTCTACCGCAAGCTGGTGGTGGCGGCCGACGGCACGCTGCTCGGCGGAGTGCTGGTCGGCGACTGCACGTCGTACGGGGTGCTGCGGCCGCTGACCGGCTCGGTGCCGCCGATCGCCGCCGCGCACCTGGTGCTGCCGGCCGGCGCCGGCGGCCCGGTAGCGCTCGGTCCGTCGGCGCTGCCCGACGAGGCGGTGATCTGCAGCTGCCACCACGTGACCAAGGGCGTGATCCGCGGCGCGGTGGCCGACCACGGCTGCACGGGCGTCGCCGAGGTGAAGAGGTGCACCAAGGCCGGTACCGGCTGCGGCAGTTGCGTGAAGGTGCTGGGGCAGCTGGTGGACGCCGAGCTGGAGGCGAACGGCGTCGCGGTGGACAAGGGACTGTGCGGCTGCTTCGCGCAGACCCGCGCCGAGCTGTACGAGACGGTGCTCGCGCTGCGCCTGACCTCCTACCGCGAACTGCTGCGCCGGCACGGCCGGGAGGACGCCCGCGACGGCGAGGGCTGCGAGATCTGCAAGCCCGCGGTCGCCTCGATCCTCGCCTCGCTCGCCCCGGCCGTCGGCGCCGGCCCGCACATCCTGGACGGCGAGCAGGCCGCGCTGCAGGACACCAACGACCACTTCCTGGCCAACATGCAGCGCAACGGCTCCTATTCGGTGGTGCCGCGCATCCCCGGCGGCGAGATCACCCCGGAGAAGCTGATCGTGATCGGCGAGGTGGCCAGGGACTTCGGCCTCTACACCAAGATCACCGGTGGCCAGCGGATCGACCTGCTGGGCGCGCGCGTCGAGCAACTGCCCTTGATCTGGGGCCGCTTGGTGGACGCCGGCTTCGAGTCCGGCCATGCCTACGGCAAGTCGCTGCGCACCGTGAAGTCCTGTGTGGGATCGACCTGGTGCCGGTACGGCGTGCAGGACAGCGTGCGGATGGCGATCGCCCTGGAGCTGCGCTACCGCGGGCTGCGCTCGCCGCACAAGCTGAAGTCCGCGGTGTCGGGCTGCGCCCGCGAGTGCGCGGAGGCGCAGTCCAAGGACTTCGGGGTGATCGCCACCGCCAGCGGCTGGAACCTCTACGTCGGCGGCAACGGCGGTGCCACCCCGCGCCACGCCGACCTGCTCGCGCAGGACCTCTCGGACGCCGAACTCGTCCGGCTCATCGACCGGTTCCTGATGTTCTACATCCGCACCGCCGACCGGCTGGAGCGCACCAGCGTGTGGCTGGAGCGCCTGCCCGGCGGCCTGGAGCACGTACGCGACGTGGTCGTGCACGACTCGCTGGGCATCTGCGAGGAGCTGGAGGCCCTGATGGCCGGGCACGTGGCCGGCTACCGCGACGAGTGGGCGGACACCGTGGCGGACCCGGACCGGCTGCGCCGCTTCGTGTCCTTCGTCAACTCCCCCGAAACCCCCGACCCGACGGTCCGCTTCGTGGCGGAGCGCGGCCAGATCAAGCCGGAGCCGGTACTGCTCGCCCTGGCGGAAACGGTGACCGCATGACCCTCACCACGGCATCCCCCGCCCAACCCGCCCAACCCGCCGCGGTGGCCCGCGCGGTGGACCAGGGGACCGTCCAACTGCTGACCGCCGACGGCTGGTTCGAGGTGTGTCCGGCCTCGGCGCTGGAGCCGGGCCGCGGCGTCGCCGCGCTGCTGCCCTGCGGCGGGCAGGCGGCGGTCTTCCGCGACAGCGGGGACCGGCTGCACGCGATCGGCAACGTCGACCCGTTCACCGGCGCGGGCGTCCTCGCGCACGGCCTGCTCGGCGGCCCGGCGGGCCGCCCGTACGTCGCCTCCCCGCTGCTCAAGCAGCGGTTCGACCTCGCCGACGGCCGCTGCCTCGACGACGACACGGTGAGCGTGCCGGCGTACCCGGTCCGGGTGGTCTGACGCCGGCAGCCCGCCGGAGCCCCGGGCAGGGGCTCCGGCGGGCCGGCGGTCAGCCCGGGGGGAGGTCAGCCGATCGTGCAGGCGGCCCCGTTGAGCGTGAAGCCGGTCGGCGCGGGGTTGGAACCCGACCAGTTGGCGTTGAAGCCGAAGCTGGTCGTGCCGCCGGGGGGCAGCGACGCGTTGTAGGACAGGTTCGTGGCGGTGTAGCCGGTGCCGCTCCTGGTCACCGTGGCGCTCCACGCCTGGGTGACGGTCTGGGTGCCGCCGGACTGGCTCCACTTCAGCGTCCAGCCGTTGATCGCGGACGAACCGCCGTTCTTCACCGTGATGTTGGCGGTGAAGCCGGTGTTCCACTGGTTGACGCCGTAGGTCACCGCGCAGGCGCCGCCGCCGGGCGGCGTGGTCGGGGGCGTGGTGGGCGGGGTCGTCGGGGGCGTGGTCGGCGGCGTGGTGGTCGTACCGCCCAGCGCGGTCTGGATCGCGGTGTACGCCGGCTTCGGGTTGAGGTTCTCGTCGTACGGCGTGGCCGCGCCCTGGCCCGGGAAGGTGCTCGGCACCCACGAGGTGGCGTCGTTGAAGCCCCACACGGTGACGCCGACGCAACGGGACACGCCCAGGCAGTCGTTGACCACCGCGGTGTAGTCGTTGGCCTGCTGCTGGAGCTTGCCGGCGTCCGACGGGGTCTGCATCCGCACGTCCAGCTCGGTGACGGCCACGTCCACGCCGAGGTCGGCGAAGCGCTGCATGTTCGCCTTGAAGTCGGACGGCACCTGTCCCAGGATGAAGTGCGCCTGGAAGCCCACGCCGTCGATCGGCACGCCCTGCTGCTTCAGCGACTTCACCAGGTTGTACAGGCCGTTGCTCTTCGCGTTCTGGCCCTCGACGTTGTAGTCGTTGACGTACAGCTTGGCGTTCGGGTCCGCGGCGTGCGCGGCGGTGAACGCGTCGGCGATGTAGGAGACGCCGAGCTGGTTGTACCAGAGGTCCGCGCGGTAGGTGCCGTCCTCGTTGAACGGCTCGTTGACCACGTCCCAGTGCGCGACCTTGCCCTTGAAGTGGGTGACCTCGTCGGTGACGTGCTTGATCATGAGGTCGTGCAGCTGGGTGTTGGTGAAGCTGCCGGAGGTCAGCCAGTTGGGGAGCTGGCTGTGCCAGACCAGGTTGTGGGCGCGCACCCGCATGTCGTTCTGCTGCGCGAAGCTGACGATCTGGTCGGCCGGGCCCCAGTTGTAGGTGCCGCGGGTGGGCTCGACCGACGCCCACTTCATCTCGTTGCCGGGCGTGACGGAGTCGAACTGGGCGCCCGCGATCGAACCCGAGGTGCCGGACAGTTCGTTGGCCTGCAGGGCGGTGCCGATGTAGACGCCCTTGGCCTCGGCCAGGGTGCGCAGCGGGGTGCCCGCGGCGTGCGCGGCGGGCATGGCGACCGCGATGAGCGCGGCCGCGGCGGCCAGGAGGGCGACGCCCGAACCGCCGACGGCGGATCTGGTGGAGCGCTTCGAGAACATCGTGGTGGGACCTCTCTCCAAGTGGGGTTGGATAAGGCGGTTGCGCACGGATCGGGGCGTGGGGGAGCGAAAATTTCGCCACTGATTCCGACTCGCGCGCAGACCCTACGACCGGGCCACTCGGCCGTCAACACCTCGCGGAGTTCTCGCAGGCCACAGCGCGGGAGCGCTCCCATATACGGGACGACGGGCCTCGCGGAGCGCCCGCGCGTACCCGGTGCCGGCCGGCCGTCTGCGTACCGGCTACTCCCCCGCGGGCGGCGCGCTGCTGGCCCGCTCGACCAGGCGGGTCGCCAGGTCGACGCGGAGCGTGCCGGGCTGGTTGCCGCGGCCGAGGTCGAGCACCAGGCGGGCGGCGGCCTCGGCCATCTCGGTCAGCGGCTGCCGCACGGTGGTCAGCGGCGGGCTGATCCAGCGGGCCAGCGGCAGGTCGTCGAAGCCGACCACGCTCAGGTCGTGCGGGATGCGCAGGCCCGACTCGCGCGCCGCCTCGTAGAGTCCGAGCGCCTGGAGGTCGTTGCCGGTGAAGACGGCGGTGGGGCGGTCGGCGGACCGCAGCAGCGCGAGGCCCTCGGTGTAGCCCGCCTCGTGGTGGAAGGTGCCGTTCCTGACCAGCGCCGGATCGTACGCGACGCCCGCGGTCTCCAGCGCGGCCCGGTAGCCGTCGATACGCGCCCGGCTGCACATGATGCCGGGCGGCCCGGCGATGACGCCGATCCTGCGGTGGCCCAGCTCCAGCAGGTGCCGGGTGGCCGCGACGCCGCCCTGCCAGTTGGTCGCGCCGATCGCGGGCACGTCCTCGCCCGGGTCGCCGGCCGGGTCCAGGACCACGAACGGGATGTCGCGGCTGGTGAGTTGGGCGCGCTGCGCCGGGTCGAGCCCGGAGAGCACGAGGATCACCCCGGTGGGCCTGCGGGCCAGCACGCCGTCCACCCAGGTCTGCCCGGGGGTCAGCCGGCCCGCCGACTCGGAGAGCACCACGCTGAGGCCCTCCTTGCGCGCCACGTTCTCCACGCCGCGGATGACCTCCATCGCCCAGGAGCTCTCCAGTTCGTGGAAGACCAGGTCGAGCATCGGGGCCGGCTGCACGCTGCCGCGGCGCCGCTGGTAGCCGTGCCGGCGCAGCAGCTCCTCGACCCGGCTGCGGGTGGCGGGCGCGACGTCGCCGCGCCCGTTGAGGACCTTCGAAACAGTCGGAGCCGACACGCCGGCCGCACGGGCGATCTCGGCGAGCGTCGCCGCCCCGTCGGCGGGGTTTCGCGGCTGCTCGTCGCGTGGCTGCTGAACGCTGCTGGCACTCATGGCAGCGATCGTAGTCGTGCCGCGCGATTCCGTCCGGATCCCGCGGTCGGCGGATAGGCTGCGACACCCGTCGTCGAATCTTTCGACCGGCGTGACGCAAATTATCGGCGCGGGAGCGGGTCCGCGGAGGCCGGTCGCGAACCGGTGAACTCTTCCGGTCGGAGCACTAGCGTGGGCGGTCGTGACGGACGAGCCGAAGACACTCCAGGACCGGCAGAAGCTCGGCCGGCTGTTCAACGAGATACCGGAGCTGTACGACCTGGTCCGGCCGGGGTACCCCGACGCGTTGTTCACCGACCTGTCCGCCCTCACCGGCGTCGACGCAGGCTCCTCGGTGCTGGAGGTGGGCTGCGGCACCGGCCAGGCGACGCGCTCGCTGGCGGCGCTCGGATGCGCGGTGACCGCCGTGGAGCCGGGCGCCGGGATGGCGGCGCTCGCCCGCGAGCGGACCGCCGGGTTCAGCCGCGTGCAGGTCGAGACGTCGGCGTTCGAGACGTGGGACGACCGCGGCCGGCGCTTCGACGCGCTGGTGGCCGCGTCGTCGTGGCACTGGGTCGACCCGTCGGCCGGCTGGCCCCGTGCGCACGCCGTGCTCCGCCCCGGCGGCTGGCTGGCGCTGCTCGGCAACGTCGTGGTCCGCAGGCCCGGAGAGCCGGAGGTCTACGCCGAGACCGCCGACCTGCACGAGCGGTTCAGCCCCGGCAACCCCGGCTGGGGCCATCCGCCGCTGGAGGAGGAGGTGCGCGCCAGCGCCGGCGGCTGGGGCGAGGCCGAGGACCCCGGCGGCCTGTTCGGCCCGGCGCTCGCACGCTGGTACCCGAGCGTCCAGTGGCTCGACGGGACCGGCTTCGCCGACCTGCTGCGCTCGACGTCCCTCTACCGCAGGCTCGCCCCCGAGGTCCGCGAGCCCCTCCTCGACGCCGTCGCCGAGCGCGTCCGCACCCGCATGGACGACCGCGCGCCGCGCCGCTACCTGAGCGTCCTGCGAGCCGGACAGCGCGCCGGCTGAGGCGAAGGTCCGGGGGCGGCGCTTCCGCACGAAGCGCCGCCCCCGGGGGGAGGGCCGGGCCCGGGAGGCCGGGCGGTGAGGGTTGGGGCCCCAGGGCAAGGGCCGCCGCCGGCGTTCCGGGCCCGGCCCGGTCTAGGTGGTCATCGGGTGTCGCCGCCCTCCGGAGCGGCCGCGGCGCGCCCGGCCTCCAGGCGGGCGACCGGGATCCTGAAGGGCGAGCAGGACACGTAGTCCAGCCCGACCTGGTGGAAGAAGTGGACGGACTCCGGGTCACCGCCGTGCTCGCCGCAGACGCCGAGCTTGAGGTCGGGGCGGGTCGCCCGGCCGTCCGCGGCGGCAGAACGGACCAGGGAGCCCACGCCGTCCCTGTCGATGGTCTCGAAGGGCGAGACCCCGAAGATCCCCTTCTCCAGGTAGGCGGTGAAGAAGCTCGCCTCCACGTCGTCGCGGGAGAAGCCCCACACCGTCTGGGTCAGGTCGTTGGTGCCGAAGGAGAAGAACTCCGCGGCCTCGGCGATCTGACCGGCCGTCAGGGCGGCGCGGGGCAGCTCGATCATGGTGCCGATGGCCAGCCTCAGCCGCGTCCCGGTGGCCGCCTCGACCTCGGCGACCACCGTGGCGGCCTCGTCCCGTACGATCTCCAGCTCCTGCACGGTGCCGACCAGCGGGATCATGATCTCCGGCCGCGGGTCGCCCTTGGCCGCCAGCCGCTGCGCGGCGGCCTCGGCGATGGCCCGCACCTGCATCGCGAACAGGCCGGGGATGACCAGCCCGAGGCGCACCCCGCGCAGGCCCAGCATCGGGTTCTGCTCGTGCAGCTTGTGGACCGCCTGGAGCAGCCGCAGGTCGTTCTCGTTGGGGTCCTTGCGGGACTCCGCGAGCGCCACCCGTACCGACAACTCGGTGATGTCCGGCAGGAACTCGTGCAGCGGCGGGTCCAGCAGCCGTACGGTGACCGGCAGTCCGTCCATCGCCTCGAACAGCTCGATGAAGTCGGCCTTCTGCAGCGGCAGAAGCGCCCCGAGCGCCTCCTCGCGCTCGGACTCGGTGTCGGCGAGGATCAGCCGCTCCACCAACTCCCGCCGCTCGCCGAGGAACATGTGCTCGGTGCGGCACAGCCCGATACCCTGCGCGCCGAACCGCCGTGCCCGCAGGGCGTCTTCGGCGTTGTCGGCGTTGGCCCGCACCCGCAGCCTGCGCACCCGGTCCGCGTAGGCCATGATCCGGTGCACGGCCTGGACCAGCTCGTCGGCCTCCTCCGCGCCGGCGTGCATCCGGCCCTCGAAGTACTCGACGACCGGCGAGGGGACCACCGGGACCTCGCCGACGTACACCTTGCCGGTGGAGCCGTCGATGGAGACGAGGTCGCCCTCCTCTATCACCACGGTTCCCCTGCCGTCGGGGGCGGTCGCGGTGAGCCGGCGCCGCTTGGTGTCGACCTCCAGCTCCTCGGCGCCGCACACGCAGGTCTTGCCCATGCCGCGGGCGACCACCGCCGCGTGCGAGGTCTTGCCGCCGCGCGAGGTGAGGATGCCCTCAGCGGCGATCATGCCGTTGAGGTCGTCGGGGTTGGTCTCGCGGCGGATCAGGATGACCTTCTCGCCGGACCGGGACCACTTGACCGCGGTGTACGAGTCGAAGACCGCCTTGCCGACGGCCGCACCGGGCGAGGCGGCGATGCCCCAGCCGATCCGGCGCGCGCCCGCCTCGTCGGCGGCGCCGTCGTCGAACCGCGGGAACATCAGCTGGGCCAGCTGGGCCCCGCTGACCCGCTGCAGCGCCTCCGCCTCGCCGATCAGCCCCTGGTCGACCAGCTGGGTGGCGATCCGGAAGGCGGCCGCGGCGGTCCGCTTGCCGACCCGGGTCTGCAGCATCCACAGCTGCCCGCGCTCGATGGTGAACTCGATGTCGCACAGGTCCTTGTAGTGCGTCTCCAGCGTCCCCATGATCGACATCAGCCGGTCGTACGACGGCTTGTCGAGGGTCTCCAGGTCGGCGAGCGGCACGGTGTTGCGGATGCCGGCCACCACGTCCTCGCCCTGCGCGTTCTGCAGGTAGTCGCCGTAGACGCCCTGGTGGCCGGAGGCGGGGTCGCGGGTGAAGGCGACGCCGGTGCCGGAGTCGGGGCCGAGGTTGCCGAAGACCATCGAGCAGACGGTGACGGCGGTGCCGAGGTCGTGCGGGATGCGCTCCTGGCGGCGGTAGAGCTTGGCGCGCTCGGTGTTCCAGGAGTCGAAGACCGCGCGCACCGCGAGGTCCATCTGCTCGCGCGGCTCCTGCGGGAACTCGCGGCCGGCCTGCTCGGCGACGATGGCCTTGAAGCCGTCGACGAGCTGCTGGAGGTCGGCGGCGTCCAGGTCGAGGTCGCTGTCGGCGCCCTTCGCGCGCTTGGCCTTCTCCAGAGCCTCCTCGAAGAGCTCGCCGTCCACGTCGAGGACCGTCTTGCCGAACATCTGGATCAGCCGGCGGTAGGAGTCCCAGGCGAACCGCTCGTTCCCCGACTGCTGGGCGAGGCCGGCCACCGAGGCGTCGGACAGGCCGATGTTCAGGACCGTGTCCATCATGCCGGGCATGGAGAACTTCGCGCCCGAACGCACCGACACCAGAAGGGGGTTGTCGGGCTGGCCGAGCTTCTTGCCCATCTTCTGCTCCAGCGCGTCGAGGTGCGCACCCACCTCGTCGCCCAGCGCGGACGGCTCCTTGCCCGACTCCAGGTAGACCTTGCACGCCTCGGTGGTGATGGTGAAGCCGGGGGGTACCGGCAGCCCGAGGTTGGTCATCTCGGCGAGGTTCGCACCCTTCCCGCCGAGCAGGTCCTTGAGGTCCTTGTTGCCCTCAGTGAAGTCGTAGACGAACTTCTGTTTCTTCTGACGTCCCGACACGGTCTTCGACTCCCTCGCCGTCCTCGCGTACTGCGATGCCCTGACGGCGGGGAGCGTACCCATCTCGAAGGCCCGCCAGTACGTCCGCCACCACGACACACGGTCGCAACCGCCCGTCTGCCGACAGATCGAAAGTCGGAGGCCGGACAGGCCGGTGCGGGAGTGGGTTCACGAGTCGAACGGAAGACGGCGCAGAGCGAAGGCGTCCGGCCCATTCCGCCACGCTGCGTGACGGTGGGGGTCGTCGGGTGGACGCAAGCAGGTGGCACTGCGTGCCGTGCATTCGAGAGGTGCGACGCTCTTCTGTGCGCTCATCTGAGTGCAACCCCTATCAAGCGTGGCGTGAATCACGCCCCGTCCAGCGCGACCGTGGACACCTGGTCTCACCGCTCGGACGCCGCCCGGACGCCGGACCGCCGCCGGACCGCCGCCGGGCGGCCACCGGGCGGATGCTGACGGGACCGTCAGCCGCCGGAGGTGTCGGACTCCGCGTCCTCCGTCAGCGCCGCGCAGGCGTACGGGTCGTCGAGCCAGCCGTCCGGAAGCACCACGCGCTTGCCGGGGGCGGTGCGCCCGCGCGGGCCGTCGGCGTGCGCGGGCCAGGGCTGGTCGGCGTCCAGCGCGCCGAGGTGCTCGTCCAGCTCGGCCAGCGAGGACGCGGTGGCCAGCGCGCGGCGCAGGTCGGAGCCGACCGCGAAGCCCTTGGTGTACCAGGGCACGTGCTTGCGGAAGTCGACCACGCCGCGGGTCTCGTCGCCGAGCCACTGCCCGAGCAGTTCGGCGTGCCGCCGCATGACGACGGCGACCTGCCCGAAGTGCGGCCGGGCGGGACTCGCCTCGGAAGGACCGCCGCCCTCGAAGGCGGCGACGAGGTCGCCGAAGAGCCACGGCCGGCCGAGGCACCCGCGGCCGACGACCACGCCGTCGCACCCGGTCTCGCGCATCATCCGCATCGCGTCCTCGGCGCACCAGATGTCGCCGTTGCCGAGCACCGGGATCTCCGGCACGTGCTCCTTCAGCCGGGCGATGGCGTCCCAGTCGGCGGTGCCGCCGTAGTGCTGGGCGGCGGTGCGGCCGTGCAGCGCGACGGCGGTGACGCCCTCGTCGACGGCGATCCGTCCCGCGTCGAGGTACGTCAGGTGGTCGTCGTCGATGCCCTTGCGCATCTTGATGGTGACCGGCAGGGGGCCGGCGTTGCCGACCGCCTCGCGGAGGATCTCGCGCAGCAGGTTCCGCTTGTACGGCAGCGCGCTGCCGCCGCCCTTGCGGGTGACCTTGGGCACCGGGCAGCCGAAATTGAGGTCGATGTGGTCGGCGAGGTCCTCGTCGACGATCATCCGCACCGCCCTGCCGACGGTCGCCGGGTCCACCCCGTACAGCTGGATCGAGCGCGGCGTCTCAGTCGCGTCGAAGTGGATCAGCTGCATGGTCTTCTCGTTGCGTTCGACCAGCGCGCGGGTGGTGATCATCTCGCTGACGAACAGGCCCTTGCCGCCAGAGAACTCCCGGCACAGCGTGCGGAAGGGGGCGTTGGTGATCCCCGCCATCGGGGCGAGCACCACCGGCGGCTGCACGGTGTGCGGGCCGATCCGGAGGGTGCCCGTGAGCGGGCGGTCCAGGGTGGCTTCAGCGGTCATGCGGACCATTGTCCCGTACCCGGTCGGACTCCGTGCGTATTACTTGTACGATAGCAATGATTCCACTCGTACAATCATTGGAGCCACCACTCATGTCGGAGCTGTCGTATCGGCGGCGCATGCTCGTCCTGGCGATCTGCTGTATGAGCCTGCTGATCGTCAGCCTCGACAACACGATCCTCAACGTGGCCCTGCCCTCGATGCAGCGCGACTTCCACACCAGCGTCTCCGGGCTGCAGTGGACCATCGACGCGTACCTGCTGGTGATCGCGTCGCTGCTGCTGCTCTCCGGGTCCACCGCCGACCGGGTCGGGCGCAAGCGGATCTTCCAGGCCGGGCTGGTGCTCTTCACCGTCGGCTCGCTGCTGTGCAGCCTGGCGCCCGGCCTCGGCTGGCTGATCGTGTTCCGGATGGTGCAGGCGGTCGGCGGCTCGATGCTCAACCCGGTGGCGATGTCGATCATCACCAACACCTTCTCCGACGCCCGCGAGCGGGCCCGCGCGATCGGCGTGTGGGGCGGCGTGGTCGGGATCAGCATGGCGGCCGGGCCGATCGTCGGCGGCGCGCTGGTCGAGTCCGTCGGCTGGCGCTCCATCTTCTGGATCAACCTGCCGGTGGGCCTGGCCGCGCTCGTGCTGACCGCCCGCTTCGTCCCCGAGTCGCGCGCCCCGCGGGCCCGCCGGGTGGACCCGGTCGGGCAGCTGCTGGTGATCGTGCTGCTGGGCACGCTGACGTACGGCATCATCCAGGGCTCCGAGGCCGGCTGGACGTCGCCGCTGATCGTCGGCTGCTTCGTGCTCGCCGTGCTGGCCGTCGCCGGGCTCGCCGGCTACGAGAGGCGCCGCGTCGATCCGCTGATCGACATCCGGTTCTTCCGCAGCGTCCCCTTCGCGGGCGCGACCGTCATCGCGGTGTGCGCCTTCGCCGCGCTCGGCGGCTTCCTCTTCCTCAACACCCTCTACCTGCAGAACGACCGCGGGCTCTCGGCGCTGGACGCCGGCCTGTACATGGTGCCGATGGCGCTGATGTGCCTGGTCTTCGCGCCGCTGTCGGGCCGGCTCGTCGGCACCCGCGGGCCGCGCCTGTCGCTGGTGCTGGCCGGCGTGACGATGACCGCGAGCGGCGTGCTGCTGGCCGCGCTGGACGCGCAGTCCTCGAACACGCTGCTCTTCACCTCCTACGTGCTGTTCGGCATCGGCTTCGGCCTCGTCAACGCGCCGATCACGAACACCGCGGTCTCCGGCATGCCGCGCACCCAGGCCGGTGTGGCCGCCGCGGTGGCCTCCACCAGCCGGCAGGTCGGGCAGTCCCTCGGCGTCGCCGTGCTCGGCGCCGCACTGGCCGCGGGCCTGCACGCCGGGGCGTGGTGGATCATTACCGGATGCGGCGTCGCCGTGCTCGTGCTCGGCGTGCTGACCACCGGCCGCTGGGCGCGCGGCACGGCGGAGCGCACGGCGTCCCAACTGATGGCGCCGGAGTCGGACGGGGTACGGGTGACGGTGAGCGCATCATGACGACGAGAACGCAGGCGGCGGCCGGTCCGGCGCCGGAGGCGCAGGGCGAGGCCGCGGCCGCGGCCGCCGCGGAGCGGGTGTGGCGCAACCTGCGCGCCCTGGTGCTGGAGCAGAACGAGGGGCGCAAGGCCATCGCGGAGGCGCTCGGCATGAGCTTCTTCCGCGCCAAGGCGCTGCGCCGGATCGCGGCGCGGCCCTCCCGGATGAGCGAGCTGGCCACCGAACTCGGCACCGACCGCCCCTACCTCACGCTGATCGTGGACGACCTCGCCCGGCGGGGCCTGGTGGAACGCCACCAGCACCCCGCCGACCGCCGCTGCAAGATCGTGACGGCCACCGCCGAGGGCCGGGCCACCGCCGCCCGCGCCGACGCCATCCTCGGCACCCCGCCCCCCTCCCTGCGCACCCTCACCCCCGACGACCTCGCCGCCCTCGACCGCATCACCTCAGCGCTTGCGGCGGGCGGCGGCTGAGGCGGTGGGGCAGGTCGGGGGCGGGGAGGGCGGGGCGGGGGTGCGGGCGGCGCGGACGGCCACGGTGGCGCACAGCGCCGCGAGGGGGAGTTCGGCGACGACGGCGAGGACGACCGCGAAGGCGAGGTCGGAGCCGGTGGAGGTGGTGGTGTCGAACCAGGCGTCGACCAGCAGCAGGGTGGCGGTCATGGCCGCGGCCGCGGTGCGCAGCGGGTGGCGGCGCAGCACCAGCAGGCCGGTGGCGATCAGGCCGACCGACTCCATCGCGTCCAGCCCGACCCAGGCGAGCGTCTGCGAGGACAGCGTCAGGGCGAGCAGCACCAGCCAGGGCAGCAGTAGGACTCCGCCGCCCAGCAGGACGTAGGCGGGCCAGCGGCGCGGGGCCCGGGTCGGGGCCACCGGGGCGCGGCGGGGCAGCGGGAGGGCGATGACCTCGGCGGGGCCGACTTGCTCGGGCAGGCGTCGGGCGGCGGTGGTACGCCGGGAGGAGGCCGGCCGCCTCGCGCCGGCGGGGCCGGAGCGGGGCAGTTCACTCACGGACATGACCGTCTCCTTCCCGCTGCTGCCGCAGGGAACAACGCCGGCAGGCCCCGGACTCTTCCGGGGGCCCGCTGTGACCCGCACAACGCCGCGGGCGGCCGGCCCGGTGCGGGGCGCGAACCCGCCGCCTGCCGCTTCCGGCCGCCGCCGGCGCCTCCCCCGCCGCTACCGCACCGCGCGCGGCAGACGCAGGCTCAGCGCCGCGGTGACCGCGGCCGCGACGAGCTGCGCCAGCAGCGCCCAGACCAGCGCGTCCCGCACGCCCACCGAGCCGGACAGGGTCAGGAAGAGGGTGCCGAGGGTGGCCACGCCCAGCGCGAGGCTGGCCTGCTGGGTGGTGGCCATCGCGCCGCCGCCGACCCCGGCCTGCGCGGGCGGCACCTCGCTGAGCACGATCCGGATCACCACCGGCAGCACGAAGCCCTGCCCGAAGCCGGCCACCGCCATGCCCGGCGCCAGCGCCCACACGCCCAGGTGCGGCCAGCCCCAGTAGAACGTGCCGGCCAGCACCAGCAGGCCGGCGCCCTGGACGAGGGAGCCCGCGGTCACCGTCGAGCGGCCGAAGCGGGCGACGGTGCGCGGGCCGAGCAGCGAGGCGACGAAGAACGCCGCGCACAGCGGGACCAGCGCCGCACCCGCGGCCAGCGCCCCGAAGTGCAGGCCGTCCTGCATGGCCACCGCGAGCACGAACATGAACCCGCCGAAGCCGAGGCAGAACGGCAGGATCAGCAGCAGTCCGCTGCGCACGCTGTGCAGCCGGACCAGCGACGGCGGCAGCAGCGGGCTGCCGCCGGTCCGCTCGCCGCGCATCTCGACGGCGACGAACGCGGCCGCGGCGAACGGCGACAGCGCCAGCAGCACCCACGACCACAGCGGCCAGCCCGCCGCCCGGCCCTCGGTGAGCGGCAGCAGCAGCGCGACCAGCGTGACGGCGAGCAGGACGGTGCCGGAGCGGTCGATCCTGGCCGGGTTCTGCGAGCGGGTCTCCGGCACCGACTTCAGCGCCAGGCCGAGAGCGACCGCCGCCACCGGCACGTTGACCAGGAAGATCGCCCGCCAGCCGCTGCCCGCGATGTCCGCGGAGACCAGGACGCCGCCGAGCACCTGCCCCACCACGCTGGCCACGCCCGCGGTCGCGCCGTAGTAACTGAGCGCCTTGCCGCGGCTGCTGCCGGAGGTCGCGGCCTGGATGGTGGCCAGCACCTGCGGGAGCAGCAGCGCGGAGGCCGCGCCCTGCGCCACGCGGGCGGCCACCAGGGTCCAGGCGGTGGGCGCGAGGCCGCACGCCAGGGAGGTCACCGCGAAGGCGGCGAGGCCGGTCAGGAAGAGGTTGCGGCGGCCGAACATGTCACCGAGGCGGCCGCCGAGCACCAGCAGGACCGCGTACGCGACCCCGTAGCCCGCCACGACCATCTCCAGCACGGCGGGCCCGGCGTGGAGGTCGCGGTCGATGGTGGGCAGGGCGACGTTGACGATGAAGAAGTCGACCATCGGCAGGGCCGCGCCGAGCAGCACGGTCAGCAGGCCGAGCGCGCTGAGCGCGGGCGCCGTCCCGGTGCCCGCCGGTGAGGCGGGCCGCGCGGAGCCGGTAGAAGTGTTCCGGGTGGGTGCGCCGATGCGGGTCACGCGGGGCAGCACCTGGGCCCGGGATGTCGGGATGTGTTGCGTCGGGTCGGTCACCCGCTCCACGATGGACCTCTTCTCAAGGGGGTACCAGAGAGCGTTTATCCAGGTATACCGACCACCTGGCAACCGGCTGGCCGATAGGGCACCCTGGGAGAATGAGCGCCCCCAGCGAGCAGGCCGCCGACCCGCAGGAGTCCCCCGTGGCCGCGGGCGTCGCGGCCGCCAGCCGCCGCCGCGAGCTGGCGTCCTTCCTGCGCAGCCGGCGCGAGCGGATCCCGCCCGAGCAGGTCGGGCTGCCGCCGGGCCGCAGGCGGCGCACTCCCGGGCTGCGCCGCGAGGAGGTCGCGCAGCTCGCCGCGGTCGGTGTGACCTGGTACACGTGGCTGGAGCAGGCGCGCGAGATCCAGGTGTCCGGCCAGGTCGCGGACGCCATCGCGCGGGCGCTGCTGCTCGACGCGACCGAGCGGCGGCACCTGTTCACCCTCGCCGGGACCCCCGACCCGCACCCGCATCTGAACTGCCCGGGGATGTCCCCCGCGGTCCAGTCGATGCTGGACCAGCTGGAACCGCTGCCGGCCGCGGTGATCAACAGCCGCTACGACATCGTCGCGTACAACCGGACCTACGGGCGGCTGGTCACCGACCTCGACGCGATGCCGCTGGACGACCGCAACCTGATGTGGCTGGCCTTCACCCACCCCGAGTGGCGCGAGCGGATGCTGGACCGCGACGAGAACGTGCGGCTGATGGCCGCGAAGTTCCGCGTCTCGATGGCGCAGCACCTCGCGGAGCCGCCGTGGAAGGAGCTGCTCAAGCGGCTGCGGCAGGAGTCGTCCGAGTTCCGCGAGGCGTGGGACCGGCACGAGGTGCTCCAGCCGGACAGCCACGTCAAGCGCTACCTCAACCGCGAGGTCGGCCTGCTGGCCTTCGACTTCACCCATCTGTGGCTCGGCCCGCAGTCCGGCCCCCGGTTCACCACGTACACCCCGGCGGACGCGGCGACACGGGACCGCCTCGACCGGCTCTACGCGGTGATCCTCGCCGAGGCCGAGGCCGAGGCGTCCGCGGCTCCGCGTCCCCGGGCCGCCGTCGCGGTCTGAGCGGCGCCAGGCCGCCGCGCGGGGCGCGGCCCGCTCAGCCCTTCGCCGGGATCAGCTCGGCCAGCAGCAGCGTCCGGTCGTCCGCCGGGCCGTCCGGCGCGGCGCCGGGCAGCAGCCGGCCGCACAGCGCGTCCAGTTCCCGCTGGTCGTCCTCCGCGCCGGGGACGAGGCCGGAGGCGCCCTCGTCCAGCGCCAGGGCCAGGCGGGCGATCCCGACGTCGATGTCGGTGCCGCGGGACTCCACCAGGCCGTCGCTGTACATCAGCAGCAGCGTGGGCCGCTCGATCCGCAGCACGGTCGGCTCGGCGTGCCAGTCGCCCAGGCCCAGCGGCAGCCCCGCGGCGACCGCCGCCGGCCGCGCCGCCCGGCCGGGCTCGCGGACCAGCGGCGGCGGGTGGCCGGCGGCGACCAGCGTGCAGGTGTGCCGCTCGGCGTCCCACTCGGCGTAGACGCAGGTCGCGAAGGAGGCGCCGGGGGTGTCCTCGGCGAGCGCGTCCAGCCGGCGCAGCAACTCGGCGGGCTCGGTGTCGAGCCCGGCCAGGGTGCGGGCCGCGGTGCGCAGCTGGATCATCGCCACCGCCGCCTCCGGGCCGTGGCCCATCGCGTCGCCGACGATCAGGCCGACCCGGCCGCCCGGCCGCGGCAGCACGTCGAACCAGTCGCCGCCGATCACGTCGTGCCGGCCGGCCGGGCGGTAGCCGTGCGCGACCCGGCAGCCGTCGAGGGTCCGGCCGGTGGCCGGCAGCAGGCTGGTGCGGATGGCCAGCGCGGTGCGCCGCTCGTACTCGTAGCGCCTGGCGTTGTCCAGGGCGACCGCGGCGCGCGCCGCCAGCGACTCGACGGCCGCGGTGTCCGCCGGCGTGAAGGGCGGCAGTTGCGGGCCGCGGGTGCAGGCGACGAAGCCGACCGCGACGCCCTGCAGCCGTAACGGGACGACCAGGAAGGACGCGGTGTGCAGGAGGCTGCGTATCCGGCTGTCCCCCGGGCCTGCGGAGGCGGCCAGCCGGTCGGAGGTGTGGCGGTCGACGGCGTCCAGCAGCTGGGTGCGGCCGGTGGCCAGCGCCCGCGCGTAGGGGGTGTGCCGGGGGAAGACCAGCACCTCGCCGACCGGCAGCGCGCCGTCCGCGCCGGGCGCCTCCGCGCCCAGCCGCAGCGCCAGCCGGCGCGCCTCGACCTGCGGCGGGTCGGCCGGCCCGTGCGCTCCCGCGTCGACCAGCCAGCGCTCCACCAGGTACACCGAGGCCGCGTCGCAGAAGCCGGGCGCGAGCGCCTGGACGACGTGGTCGCCGGTCAACCGGACGTCGAGCGCCGAGCCGATGGCGTCGGCCGCGGGCGAGGCGGCGGGCAGCCGCGCCGAGCGGCCGTCCCCGGCCGGTGCCGGTGACAGGGCCGGGGCCAGGGCCGGGGCTGGGACCGGGACCGGGGCTGGGGCCAGGACCGGGGCCGCGGCCTGCTCACGGAGTTCCCAGGGGTGGGGTCGGTGCGGTTCCCGAGATGCGTGCGCATCCTCGGGCGCCTGCGGTTCGTACGGCAGGGTCGTGCCCTTTCAGGAGAGCCGGCGCGGGCAGCGGGTGCCGCCGCGCCCGGCACGGACGCCCCCGCGCGTGCCCGGACTCCCGAATTCTATGATGATCCCTCAAGTTGCCTTCAAGGGAAGGGGATTGAGGTGGCAGACCGCCAGGCCGTCCCGGACGGCGTGGACCCGTACAAGGCGAGCGTGGCCCGCATCTACGACGCCATGCTGGGAGGTGAGCACAACTACGCCATCGACCGGGAGGCCCTCGCGGCCTTCACCGCGATCGACCCGCAGGTGCGCGCGCTCGCCCGCGCCAACCGCGCCTTCCTGGGCCGGGCGGTGCGCTTCCTGGCCGCCGCCGGGGTCCGCCAGTTCCTGGACCTGGGCTCCGGCATCCCCACCCAGGGGAACGTGCACGAGGTCGCGCAGGCCGTCGCCCCCGGCTCGCGGGTGGTCTACGTGGACAACGACCCGGTGGCGGTCGCGCACAGCACGGCGCTGCTGGAGGGGAACCCGGACGCGGCGGTGGTCAGCGCCGACATCAGGAAGCCGGCCGACGTCCTGTCATCGCCGCGGGTGCGCAAGCTGATCGACTTCGACCGGCCGGTCGGCGTGCTGATGATCACCATCCTGCACTTCGTCACGCCCGACGAGGACCCGGCCGGGCTGGTGGCGGCCTACCGGGACGGCCTGCCGACCGGCAGCTGGCTGGCGATGAGCCACGCGACCGACCAGGACCGGCCGGACACCGCCGCCGCGGTCGGGCAGCTCTACCGGTCCCGCGCGACCTCCCCGGTCACCGCCCGCTCCCACGAGGAGATCGCCGGGTTCTTCACCGGCTTCGAGCTGGCCGACCCGGGCCTGGTGTACGTGCCGCTGTGGCGCCCCGACCCGGGCGAGGAGCTGCCCGCGAAGCCCTCGGAGTTCTGGGTGTACGCGGGCGTGGGCCGCAAGGCGCGCTGAACGCGGCGGGTGCGGACCCCGGAACAGGGCCCGCACCCGCCGATCGTGCGGGGGCCGGGGTCAGCAGCCCAGCAGCCGCGAGCCGAGGTAGCCCTCGACCTGGTCGAGCGAGACCCGCTCCTGCTTCATGGTGTCGCGCTCGCGGACGGTGACCGCGTTGTCCTCGAGGGTGTCGAAGTCGACGGTCACGCAGAACGGCGTGCCGATCTCGTCCTGGCGGCGGTAGCGGCGGCCGATCGCGCCGGCGTCGTCGAACTCGATGTTCCAGTGCGACCGCAGCGCGGTGGCCAGGCCCTTGGCCTTCGGGGACAGCTCCGGGTTGCGGGACAGCGGCAGCACGGCCACCTTGACCGGGGCGAGGCGCGGGTCGAGCCGCATGACCGTGCGCTTCTCCATGACGCCCTTGGCGTTGGGCGCCTCGTCCTCGTTGTACGCGTCGAGCATGAACGCCAGCATGGCGCGGTTGACGCCCGCGGCCGGCTCGATCACGTACGGGAACCAGCGCTCGCCGGCCTCCTGGTCGAAGTACGACAGGTCCTGGCCGGACGCCTTGGAGTGCGCGGACAGGTCGAAGTCCGTGCGGTTGGCGAGGCCCTCCAGCTCGCTGAACTCCTGGCCGCCGAAGTTGAAGCGGTACTCGATGTCCACGGTGCGCTTGGAGTAGTGGCTGCGCTTCTCCGCCGGGTGCTCGAACCAGCGGATGTTCTCCTCGCGCAGGCCCAGGCCGGTGTACCAGTTCCAGCGCTCCTGCATCCAGTACTCGTGCCACTTCTCGTCCTCGCCCGGCTTGACGAAGAACTCCATCTCCATCTGCTCGAACTCGCGGGTCCGGAAGATGAAGTTGCCGGGCGTGATCTCGTTGCGGAACGACTTGCCCATCTGGGCGATGCCGAACGGCGGCTTCTTGCGCGAGGTGGTCTGCACCTGGCCGAAGTTCACGAAGATGCCCTGCGCGGTCTCGGGCCGCAGGTAGGCGGCGGAGCCGGCGTCCTGGGTCGGGCCGAGGTGGGTCTGGAGCATGCCGGAGAACTGCTTGGGCTCGGTGAAGGCGCCCTTGGTGCCGCAGTGCGGGCAGTTGATGTCGGCGAGGCCGTTGGCCGGGAGCTTGCCGTGCTTGGCCTCGTACGCCTCCTCCAGGTGGTCGGCGCGGAAGCGCTTGTGGCAGGAGGTGCACTCGGTCAGCGGGTCGGAGAAGGTCGCGACGTGACCGGAGGCGACCCACACCTCCGGGGCGAGGATCACCGACGAGTCGAGTCCCACCACGTCCTCGCGGGAGGTCACCATCGCACGCCACCACTGGCGCTTGATGTTCTCCTTGAGCTCCACGCCCAGCGGTCCGTAGTCCCAGGCGGCCTTGGAGCCGCCGTAGATCTCGCTGCTCGGGAATACGAAGCCACGGCGCTTGCTCAGGCTGACGATGGTGTCGATCTTGTCGGCGGCCACGGTGCTCTCTTCAGTACGACGAAGCGGTCAGTTGTCCCAGATTACCGGCGGGTGCGGGGCGCATATCAAATCCGTTCCGCGGCCTGCAAGGATTCCGGGGGGCGCCGGGCCCCCGGGCGGGCCGGGAAAGCAGTAGGGTCTTTATTGACAATCGTTTCCATATGACACAATGACGGCCGCGCGGCAGTCCGACCCGCCGACCGACCCCGACCGAGGAGGAACCCGGTGAGCACCGCCAAGCATCCCGTGCAGGGCCGCTCGACCCGGCAGCGCGCCGCCGTCGCGGCCGCCCTCGCGGAGGTCGAGGAGTTCCGCAGCGCCCAGGACCTGCACGACATCCTCAAGCACCGCGGCGACTCCGTGGGGCTGACCACCGTCTACCGGACCCTCCAGTCGCTGGCCGACGCCGGCGAGGTCGACGTGCTGCGCACCGGCGAGGGCGAGGCGGTGTACCGCCGCTGCTCGGGCGGCGGCCACCACCACCACCTGGTCTGCCGGGCCTGCGGCAAGGCCGTCGAGGTCGAGGGGCCGGCCGTGGAGAGCTGGGCGGACGCGGTCGCCGCCGAGCACGGCTTCGCGGACGTCTCGCACACCCTGGAGATCTTCGGCACCTGCGCCGACTGCGCGGCCGCGGCGGGCCGGGCCGGCAGCGCCTAGGACAGGCCCTCGTCGGAGTCGTCCTGGTGGGCGAGCGCGCCGCCGAAGCGGCGGTCGCGCTGCGCGTACTCCAGGCAGGCCCGCCACAGGTCGCGCCGGTCGAAGTCGGGCCAGAGCACGTCCTGGAACACCATCTCGGCGTAGCTGCTCTGCCAGATCAGGTAGTTCGAGGTGCGCTGCTCACCGCTCGGCCGCAGGAAGAGGTCCACGTCCGGCATGTCCGGGTAGTACAGGTACTTCGCGAAGGTCTTCTCGTTCACCTTCGACGGGTCGAGCCGGCCGGACGCGACGTCCCGGGCGAGCGCCTGCGCGGCGTCGGCGATCTCCGCCCGGCCGCCGTAGTTCACGCAGAAGTACAGCGTCATGGCGTCGTTGCCGACGGTCTGCTCCTGGGCCACCTGCAGCTCCTGGACCACCGACTTCCACATCTTCGGCATCCGCCCCACCCAGCGGATCCTGATGCCCAGCTCGTCCATCTCGTCGCGGCGGCGGCGGATCACGTCCCGGTTGAAGTTCATCAGGAAGCGCACCTCGTCGGGCGAGCGCTTCCAGTTCTCGGTGGAGAAGGCGTAGAGCGACAGGTTCTTGACGCCGATCTCCAGGCAGCCCTTGAGCACGTCGAGGACCACGCCCTCGCCGACCTTGTGGCCCTCGGTGCGCGGCAGCCCGCGCTCGGTCGCCCACCGGCCGTTGCCGTCCATCACGACGGCGACGTGCTTGGGCACCAGCTCGCCGGGGATCTTCGGCGGCCGCGCACCCGAGGGATGCGGGTCGGGCGCCCGGTAGGAGCTTCGGGTACGGGCCAGGATCCCGCGACGTGCCATGGTGGTGCTTCTCCTCCGCCGGCTGCTTGTCTTGCCACGTGTGCGCCGCCTGCGCGCACGCCTCCTGCGCGCCTGCTACTTGTCGACGAAACGCAGGCTGCGCAGTCCGCGTTCCAGATGCCACTGGAGGTAGGCCGCGACCAGGCCGCTGCCCTCCCGGCAGTGCCGCGGCTCGCAGGCGTCCGCGGTCTGCCAGTCGCCGCCCAGCAGCGCGCCGAGCAGTTCCAGTGACTCCCTGGAGGGTACGACGCTTCCCGGCACCCGGCAGTCGCCGCAGACGACTCCTCCCGCACCGACCGAAAAGAACCGGTTGGGACCGGCCATGCCGCATTTCGCACAGTCGCCGAAGCTCGGCGCGTAGCCGTTGACGGCCAGCGAGCGCAGCAGGAAGGCGTCCAGCACCAGCCGCGGCTGGTGCTCGCCCGCGGCGAGCGTGCGCAGCGCGCCGACCAGCAGGAGGTACTGCTGGACCGCCGGCTCGCCCTCGTGGTCGGTGAAGCGCTCGGCGGTCTCCAGCATCGCGGTGCCCGCGGTGTAGCGCTCGTAGTCGGTGACGATGGCGCCGCCGTACGGGGCGATGGTCTCGCCCTGGGTGCACAGCGGCAGGCCGCGGCCGATCAGCTCCCCGCCGCGGGCGAAGAACTGCACGTCGACATGGCTGAACGGCTCGAAGCGTGCGCCGAACTTGGACTTGGTGCGGCGCACCCCCCTGGCCACCGCGCGCACCCGGCCGTTGCGCCGGGTCAGCAGGGTGATGATCCGGTCCGCCTCACCCAGCTTCTGGGTGCGCAGCACGATGCCGTCGTCGCGGAACAGACTCATGGGCCCATTCTCGCGTACCGCGCGGCCGGAATGGGCAGTCTCCCGGGATCGGCCCGGACCGGACCGGCCCGGCTCAGTACGCGGTGGCCGCCGCGGCGGTCAGCAGCCGCTCGATGTCGTCGGTGTGCAGCGACAGGCAGCGCCCGACGGCCTCCAGCACCTCGCGCTCGGCGGGCAGGTACGGCCCGTCGGCCAGCGCGATGTGGGCGCCCTCCAGCAGCACCCGCTCGCGCCCCTGCACCAGCAGGTGGTCGGCGAGCGGCTCCAGCGCCTCGTGCAGCTCGATGGAGAGCCAGCTGCCGCAGCCGTCCACCGCCTCGGCGAAGGAGTCGGGGCCGAGCTCCTCGGAGCGGCGGAAGCGGCCCTCGTCGGCGACGATCGCGGCGAGCAGCCCGAGCAGCTGGTCCTCGGTGCAGTCGGTGAAGCCGGCCGCGCGCACCGCGCCGACCGCGGCCTCACGGGCGGGCCGCCCGGCCGAGCCGCCCGCGGTGAGCACCGCGAGCGCGACGGTGTGCACGGCGTCGCGCAGCATCGCGGAGAAGCGGGTGGTGGTGGGCCGCAGCAGCACCTCGCAGGGGTACTGCCGGTGGCAGGCGGTGCACTCCACCACGGTGCCGGCCGGGCCGCGGGCGAGCAGCGGCACGTTGAGCACGGTCAGCCTGCGGGTGCCCGTTCTGCGGTGGTAGGCGCGGTCACCGCCGCAGTCGGGGCAGAAGAACTCACCGTCGTCCTCGGTGTGCCACGCGGTGCGCACACCCCAGATACACAGCCCCAGCTTCATCACGCTGCACCCTCCGGCCGTCTTCGTCCCGGTACGTGCCCGTACCGGGCCTGCCCGGAGGCGGCGGCTCGGCGACGATGCCGTACTGCTCGTGATGTTAGCCACACCGGAGAGCCCCAGTCAGTACCGCGTACGGGGGCAAATTTCGGCCGGCGGCCCCGTCACGGGGCCGCCGGCCGGTTGTCGCGGGGTGCGGGAGGGGTCAGCGGGCCGCGCGGTTGACGGCCGAGACGACCGCCTGCAGCGAGGCGCGGGTGGTGTTCGGGTCGACGCCGATGCCCCACAGCACCCGGCCGTCGATGGCGCACTCGATGTACGAGGCGGCCCGCGCGGAGGCGCCCTCGCTCAGCGTGTGCTCGGAGTAGTCCAGCAGCCTGGCGTCGATGCCGATCGAGGCCAGCGCGTCGAAGAAGGCCGAGATCGGGCCGTTGCCGGTGCCGGTCAGGGTGGTCTCCTCGCCGTCCACGACGGCCTCGACGGTCAGCGCGTCGGTGCCGTCGGAGGAAGTCGAGGAGGAGGCGGAGCGCAGCGCGATCCGGCCCCACGGGTTGTCGGTGGTCGGCAGGTACTCGTCCTGGAAGGCCGACCAGATCTGCGCGGGGGTGACCTCGCCGCCCTCGGTGTCGGTCTTGGACTGGATGATCCTGGAGAACTCGATCTGCATCCGGCGCGGCAGGTCCAGCTTGTGGCCGTTCTTCAGCACGTAGGCGACGCCGCCCTTGCCGGACTGCGAGTTGACCCGGATCACGGCCTCGTAGGAGCGGCCCACGTCCTTGGGGTCGATCGGCAGGTAGGGCACCGCCCACTCGATGTCGTCGACCGTGCCGCCCTGCGCGGCCGCGGTGGCCTCCATCGCCTCGAAGCCCTTCTTGATGGCGTCCTGGTGGGAGCCGGAGAAGGACGTGTAGACCAGGTCGCCCGCGTAGGGGTGGCGCGGGTGGACCTCCATCTGGTTGCAGTACTCGGCGGTGCGGCGGATCTCGTCGATCTGGCTGAAGTCGATCTGCGGGTCGACGCCCTGCGAGAACAGGTTCATGCCCAGCGTGACCAGGTCGACGTTGCCGGTGCGCTCGCCCTGGCCGAACAGGCAGCCCTCGACGCGGTCGGCGCCGGCCATCAGGGCCAGCTCGGCGGCGGCGACCGCGGTGCCGCGGTCGTTGTGCGGGTGCACGGACAGGCACACGTGCTCGCGCCGCGACAGGTTCCGGGACATCCACTCGAACCGGTCGGCGTGCGTGGAGGGGGTGGAGCGCTCCACGGTGGCGGGCAGGTTGAGGATGATCTCGCGGCCCTCCTCGGGCTGCCAGACGTCCATCACGCCCTCGCAGACCTCCAGCGCGAAGTCCAGCTCGGTGTCGGTGAAGATCTCCGGGCTGTACTGGTAGCCGAAGACGGTGTCGTCGCCCAGCAGCTTGTCCGCGTACTCCATGACCAGCCGGGTGCCGTCGACCGCGATCGCCTTGACCTGGTCGCGGCTGCCGCGGAAGACCACCCGGCGGAAGACCGGCGCGGTCGCGTTGTACAGGTGGACGGTGGCGCGCCGCGCACCGCGCAGCGACTCCACGGTCCGCTCGATCAGCTCCTCGCGGGCCTGCGTCAGGACGGAGATCGTCACGTCCTCGGGGATCGCGTCCTGCTCGATGACGGAGCGCACGAAGTCGAAGTCGGTCTGGCCGGAGGCCGGGAAGCCGATCTCGATCTCCTTGTAGCCCATCCGCACCAGCAGGTCGAACATCTCGCGCTTGCGGGCCGGCGACATGGGGTCGATCAGCGCCTGGTTGCCGTCGCGCAGGTCGGTGGACAGCCAGCGGGGGGCCTTGCTGATGCGCGCCTCGGGCCAGGTGCGGTCGGGCAGGTCCACCTGCTCGTAGCGGCCGTACTTGTGGATCGGCATCGCGGTGGGACGCTGGGTGACGGTCGCGGCGGTGATGGGCGTGGCGCGGCCGACACGGTTCTGGCTGGTGCTCATGGGGGCTGGTGCTCCTCGGGGGTCCGCTCGGGACGGCCGACGGCTGGAAACGCCGAAACTCCGCGGGGAGGGGGTCGGCCTACGACTACAGGCCCTCGCCGCGGCAGCTAAGGAGAAGCAGCCCGAAACGCATGATGGGGACGACCATAGCCGTTCCCGTCGCGATCACGCAGCCGATGGGACCTTCCTCTCAGTATGCAAGACGCCGGGGCGTCCGCGGCGCACGGCGTCCCGCGTCCACCTCGCGCCCGCCCGTTCCCTCCTTCTCGTGGATCACGGCGACAGGCAGTGACAGCGAGTGCGGGTCGTGCCACATTGCGCTGCATGGGAGTTTTCTGCACGATCGTGCCGCCGCACGTCCTCGACACCCTCGCCAGGTCCGGCGACTCAGCGCTGTCCGACCCCGCCCGCAGGACGCTGGCGCACGACGCCCGCGAGCGCACGCAGCGCCGGCTGACCACGGTGATCGGGGTGACCGGCACCACCGGCGCCGCCGCCGCCGACCAGCCCCGGCGCACGGTCTACGACGCGAAGCACACCGACACGCTGCCGGGCCGCAGGCTGCGCGCGGAGGGCGCCAGGCCGTCGAAGGACGCGAGCGCGAACCGCGCGTACGACGCGCTCGGCGCGACCTTCGAGACGTACCTGAAGGCGTACGGCCGGCACTCGATCGACGGGGAGGGGCTGCCGCTGCACGCGAGCGTCCACTACCTGAAGGACTACAACAACGCGTTCTGGAACGGCGAGCAGATGGTCTTCGGGGACGGCGACGGCACGATCTTCCTCGACTTCACCATCCCGCTGGACGTGATCGGCCACGAACTGACCCACGGCGTCACCCAGTACAGCGCCAACCTCGACTACTTCGGCCAGTCCGGCGCGCTCAACGAGTCCGTCTCGGACGTCTTCGGCAGCCTGATCAAGCAGTACGCGCTCGGGCAGAGCGCCGAGGAGGCGGACTGGCTGATCGGCGCGGGCCTGCTCGCGCCGGGCGTGCAGGGGCACGCGCTGCGCTCGATGAAGGAGCCGGGCACCGCGTACGACGACCCGCGGCTGGGCAAGGACCCGCAGCCGGCGGACATGTCCGGCTACGTCTCCACCGCGCGGGACAACGGCGGCGTGCACATCAACTCCGGCATCCCCAACCGGGCGTTCTACCTGGCCGCGGCGGCGCTCGGCGGCAACGCCTGGGAGCGGGCGGGACAGGTCTGGTACGACACGCTGACCGGCGGCTCGCTCTCCTCGCACGCCGACTTCGCGGCGTTCGCGGAGGCGACGGCGGCCGCCGCGACGGCCCGCTACGGCGAGGGCGCGGAGGCGGCGGCGGTCAGGTCCGCCTGGTCCGAGGTCGGCGTGGAGCCGGCCGCGGCCGGCTCCGCGGTGCCGCGCCAGCAGCCGGGGGAGCAGCCGCAGCAGGTGTGAGCGCGTGCGGGGCGGCGGCGCGGGAAGGCTCGGGGCAGGACGCGGTGCCGGACCGGGCCGGGAGCGGGCGGGCGGCTGCGGCGTGAGGAGTCGGTGATGCACATCGAGGTGTACCGCACGGGCGGGTTCGCCGGGATCACGCAGCGGCACGCCGTCGACACCGCGGGCCGCTCCGACGGCGCGCGCCTGGAGTCGCTGGCCCGCGCCGCGCTCGCCGCCCCTGCGGCCGAGACCCGGGTGATCCCCGACGGCTTCGTCTACGAGATCACCGTCGACGCCCGGGTGGTGCGCTGCGCCGACCCCCATCTCACCGCCGCGCAGCGCCAGTTGATCAGCGCGGTCCTGCACGAGGGCGCGTAGGGTCCGCCGTCCGGACCTGCGCCCCGCCGGGGCGGACGGCGCCGCGGCGTAGGCTGGCCGCGGTGATCGACTGCGCCGCCTCGCGCACCGCACGCGCGCGGCGGGAACCGGAGGAATCGTGGAATACCTGAAGCTGGGCAGGACCGGTCTCGAGGTCTCCCGGATCTGCCTCGGCTGTATGAGCTACGGCGTCAAGTCCCGCGGCAACCACTCCTGGGTGCTGGAGGAGGAGGACAGCCGCCCCTTCATCCGCCGGGCGCTGGACGCCGGGATCAACTTCTTCGACACCGCCAACGTCTACTCCGACGGCACCAGCGAGGAGATCGTCGGCCGCGCCCTGCACGACTTCGCCCGGCGCGACGACATCGTGCTCGCCACCAAGGTGCACGGCCGGATGCGGCGGGGCGCCAACGGCGGCGGCCTGTCCCGCAAGGTGATCATGACCGAGATCGACCACAGCCTGCGCCGGCTCGGCACCGACTACGTCGACCTCTACCAGATCCACCGCTACGACCCGGTCACGCCGGTCGAGGAGACGATGGAGGCGCTGCACGACGTGGTGAAGGCCGGCAAGGCCCGCTACCTCGGGGCGAGTTCGATGTACGCCTGGCAGTTCGCCAAGCTGCAGCACGCCGCGGAGCGGGGCGGCTGGACGCCGTTCGCCGCCATGCAGGACCACTACAACCTGCTCTACCGCGAGGAGGAGCGGGAGATGCTGCCGCTCTGCGAGGACCAGGGCGTCGGCGTCATCCCGTGGAGCCCGCTGGCCCGCGGCCGGCTGACCCGCCCGTGGGACACCGCGAGCGCGCGCAGCGAGACCGACGAGTTCGGCAAGACCCTCTACCAGGAGGGCGACCGGCACATCGTCGACGCCGTCGCCGAGGTCGCCGCCGCGCGCGGCGTCGCGCCCGCGCAGGTCGCGCTGGCCTGGCTGCTGCGGCAGCCGGCGGTGACCGCGCCGATCATCGGCGCGACCAAGCCGCACCACGTGGACGACGCGGTCGCCGCCGTGGACCTCGTGCTCACCGACGAGGAGGCCGGGCGGCTGGAGGAGCACTACACGCCGCGCGGGATCGCGGGCCACGCGTAGCCCGCTCCCGCGCTGCGGGCGGGCGGGCGGGTCAGGCGGGCGGCGCGGCCTTGCGCAGCACCTCGATGAACGCGCGCATCCACCCCGGGTGGTCGGGCCAGGCGCGGGCCGACACCAGCGTGCCGTCGACGACGGCGTCACCGTCCTCGAACCGGGCGCCGGCCGCCAGGACGTCCGGTTCGAGCGCCGGGTAGGCGGCGGTGCGGCGGCCGTCGAGCAGGCCGGCCGCCGCCGAGATGAGCGGGCCGTGGCAGATCTGGGCGACCGGTTTGCCCGCGCCGAAGAAGTGCTCGACGATCCGCCGCAGGTCGGGGTCGTTGCGCAGGTACTCGGGCGCCCTGCCACCCGGGATGACCAGCGCCGCGTAGGCCGCCGGGTCGACGTCCGCGAAGGCCAGGTCGGCCGGCCAGGTGTAGCCCGGCTTCTCCGTGTACGTGTCGTAGCCGTCCTCGAAGTCGTGCACCACGAAGCGCAGCTTCTTGGCGGTGGGCGCGGCGATCTCCACCGCGTAGCCCTCCTCCGTCAGCCGCTGGTAGGGGTAGAAAACCTCCAGCGACTCGGCCGCGTCCCCGGCCACCAGCAGGATCTTCACCGTCATGTCCCGGCACCGTCCTCTTCCGCGTCGGGTCCGCCGGTTCCGGCGGGCCGCTGTCCACGATCCCCCGCCGCGCCGAAGCGCGCCAGCAGATGCCAGACCTTCTTCAGGTCCTGCGGGTCGTGCCGGCCGGCCCGCGCGGCGTCGCCTATCATCCGCGGGTCGAGGACGCCGTCCTCGGCGAGGGAGGCGCCCAACTCCGTGAACCGCGGGCCGCGGTAGTCCGGGTGGCGGCGCAACTCCTCGACGGTGAGCCGGAATCCGGCATGCCATCGCACCGGGCACGGCAGCGTGCGGGCCGCCGCCTCGACCTGCGTGCCGCGGTGGCTCGGGTCGAGCACCAGCGCCTCGACGTCCCGGTCCAGGCGCACCGGCCCGTGCACGTGCGCCTCGACGTAGTCGTCCAGCCGGTCCCGGCCGCCCGCCTCGGCCAGCTCGACCAGGGCCATCCGGGCGGCGGTGCCGAAGTCGGCGGGCTCCTCCGCGCTGTCCGGATAGCAGAAGGTGGCGCGCGCCAGCGCCTCCCGGGTCAGCCGCAGGTGCGCGGAGCCGAACCGGGGGGCGGCGCCGGCCGGCAGCGAGCGGAAGTCCAGCGCGCCGTACACCGGCCGCTCCGCGGCGGGCCGTTCGTCGTAAGCGCCGCCGAAGATCCGGCTCTCCCACCGCCAGCGGTCACCGCCGGGGTAGGCGGTCAGCCCCCCGTTGCCGGTGCCCGTCACGAACTGCGAGACGTACGTGCCGTCCGCGGCGAGCGCGGCCAGCGTCAGCCACCGCGCCCGCTCCCCCGCCGCCCGCGGCGCGGCCCAGCGGTCGGGGTGGAAGTTCAGCGTCACCCGCGCCCCGCTCCCGACCGGGCCGGCAGCCGCTGCCGACACAGCCGCGACATGGCGCAAGGCGCGCTCGGCCGCGCCGGGTTCCCGCTCTGCGGGCCCGCGGCACTCGGTGTCCGTGGCCACCTCTACGATCCGACCATGAGCATGATCGGAGAATACGTCCGCCTGACGCCGGCCGAACTCGACCGCCTGATCGGCGACGAGCAGTGGGCGGACGGGTTCGTGCACGAGCTGATCGACACCGAACTCGACGAGGAGCCCGAGGCGTCGCAGGCCCGCTGCCACGACACCGACAAGGCGTGGGACGCGCTGCGCTTCCTGCTGCGCCGGGCCGGCTTCCCCGTCGACATCGTGCACGGCGAGCAGTCCGTGCCGTGGGACGAGGACTGGGGCTACGGCCCGCCCCGCTACCTCACCGCGGCCCGCGTCCAGGAGGCCGCGCGGGCGCTCACCGCCCTCTCCCCCGAGCACCTCGTCGAGGGCGTCGCACCGGCCGACCTGGCCGCGGCCGACGTCTACCCCGCCCTGGTCTGGGAGCGCGGCGAATCCCTCGACTACGTCGCCGCCCACTACGAGGCCGTGGCGGTCTTCTTCCAGGCCGCCGCCCGCGACGGCCACGCGGTCCTCGTCTGGCTGGACTGACGGCCGGCGACGGCCGAGCGGCCGCGGCTGCTCACCCCGGACGGGCTGGAAGCACGGCGCGGCGAGCGCGCCGGGCCCCCACGGCTGCTCCGCCGTCGGCGCCGGCCGCATGGTCGGCCCCTTCCCGCCGCACGGCATCGGCACCGCCGGCCTCGACGGCGGCAACCCCCAGCCTGCTGCTCGCCCACGACCCCCTGACCCGGCTCCACGTCGTCGACGTCGCGCCCGGCGCGGCGCCCCCGCCGTGAGGGCCGGGGCCGTCAGCGGGTGCGGGCGGTCGCCGGCGCTTCGGCCGGCGCCGCCGGCCGCGGCACCGCCACGGCGGCGGGCCGGCGGACGGTGACCGCGACGACCACCGCGCCGGCCAACGCGGCGAGCGCGGACCACAGGGCGACGCGGTCGATGCCGGAGGCGTAGCCCGCGTGCAGGTCGGGCGCGGCCGCCCGGACCTTCGCGGAGAAGACCGCGCCGAGCAGGGCGATGCCCAGCGTCATGCCGAGCTGGCGGAAGGTGTTGACGGCGGCGCCCGCCATGCCGGCGCGGGCCGGCGGTACGGAGTCGACGGCCGCCGAGACCAGCACGGGGGTGGCCAGGCCGACGCCGACGCCGCTCACCGCGAGCCCGGCGAAGAGCGCGGACTGGCCGGAGGAGGCGTGCACCGAGGACCACACCAGCAGCGAGCCCGCGCCGATCAGCAGCATGCCGCCGGCGATCGGCACCCGCGGCGCGAAGCGGTGCATGTGCCGGCCGGCCGCGCCGGCGACCACGAAGGCGGTACCGGCCAGCGGCATCAGCGCCAGCCCGCCGCGCACCGGGCTGAGCCCGAGGACGTTCTGCAGCCACAGCGAGACGAAGACCAGTCCGCTGAAGGCCGCGAGCTGGTAGAGCAGGGCGCCCGCCAGCAGGCCGGAGAAGGCGGGCCTGCGCAGCAGGGAGAGGTCCAGCATCGGGTGCGCCGAGCGCAGTTCGGCGGGCACGAAGGCGACCGCGGCGGCCGCCGCGACGGCGAAGGCCACGACCGTCTGCCCGTCGCTCCAGCCGTGCTCGCCGCCGCGGATCAGCGCGTAGGTGAGCGCGGCGGCCGCCACGGTGAACAGCAGGCCGCCGGCCAGGTCGATCCGTCCGGCGCCGCGCGCGCCGGCCGGCAGCACGCGCAGCGTCAACAGCACCGCGACGACCGCGACGGGCAGGTTGACCAGGAAGATCGCCTGCCAGCCGAACCCCTCGGTGAGCAGGCCGCCCACGATCGGTCCGGCCGCGGCGGCGGCGCCGTTGACCGCGCCCCACACGCCGAAGGCGACCCCGCGGTCCCGCCCGTGGTAGGTCGCGGAGACCAGCGCCGCGGAGGTCGCGAACATCGCCGCGCCGCCCACGCCCTGCACCGCGCGGAAGGCGATCAGGGTGGCCGCGTCGGGGGACAGCGCGCAGCCGAGCGAGGCGAGCGCGAAGACGGTGAGGCCGGCGACGTACAGCCGCCGGTGGCCGAAGAGGTCGGCGAGCGAGCCGGCCGCCATCAGCAGGGCCGCGAGGGCGAGGGCGTAGACGTCGATGACCCATTGCAGGGAGGTGAAGGACGCGTCGAGGTCGTGCGCCATCCGCGGCAGCGCGACGTTCACGATGGTGACGTCGACGAGCAGGATGAAGGCGCCCAGGCTGATCGCCACGAGGGGCAGCCACTTGCGCATGGCTGAGCTCCGTTCCAGCGGGAGGGGAGGGTGGTCGCGGCGGTTGCGCCGGTGCCTCCACGATCCGGTGGAGCGGTCCCCCTTCCCCAGCCGGTGCGCGCTTCGTGGCGGAATCCGACATCCCGTAGGCTGACCGGATGAAATCCGACACCGCGTGGCCGCTGCTCGACGGGCTGGACGAGCTCGACCAGCGCCTGGTGCACGCCCTGCAGATCGACGGCCGGGCGGCCTTCAGCCGGATCGCCGAGGTGCTGGGCGTCTCCGACCAGACCGTCGCCCGCCGCTACGGGCGGATGCGCGGCAGCGGCATGCTGCGCGTGCTGGGGCTGGCCGATCCGCTGCGGATCGGGCTGACGCCGTGGTTCGTCCGGGTGCGCTGCACGCCGGACGCCGCGGCGTCGGTCGGCGAGGCGCTGGCGCGGCGGCCCGACACGCGGTGGGTGTCGCTGATCTCCGGCGGCACCGAGATCGCCTGCCTGGTGCAGGCCGCGGGTCCCGGCCAGGACGACGCGCTGCTGCTGCAGCGGCTGCCGCGGACCCCGCAGGTCGTGCAGGTGACCGCGCACGCCCTGGTGCACGTCTTCTTCGGCCAGGAGCTGAGCCCGGTGAGCCGCAGCGGCCCTCTCGGGCCCGCAGAACGCGCCGCGCTCACCCCGGCCGACGCGCCGGCCCGGCCGGTCAGCGAGGCGACCGAGCCGTTCCCGCTGAGCGCCCTGGACCATCGGCTGCTGGACGTGCTGGGCGCGGAGGGCCGCGCGCCCGTCGCCGAACTGGCCGACGCCACCGGCTGGTCGCAGACGACCGTACGGCGCCGGATGTCCGAACTGCGCGCGTCCGGCGCGCTCTACTACGACCTGGCGCTGGACGGCGACCAGCTCACCCCGGCGCTGCGCACCGCGCTGTGGCTGGAGGTCGAGCCGGCGCACCTGGCCGAGGTCGGCGAGGCGCTGGCCGGACACGAGGAGGTTGCCTTCGCCGCGGCCACCACCGGCGCGGCGAACGTCTACGCGGCCGTCAACTGCCGCAACCCCGGGGCTCTTTACCGCTATCTGACCGGTCCGGTCGCCAAGCTGCCCGGTATCCACCGCACCGAGACCGCGCCGATCCACCGCATCCTCAAGGGCCCCGGCCCGGCGTACGACCCGCAGCGCGCCCGCTCCACCCACTGACCGGCGGCCCCCGAGCGGCTGACCGCGGCCGGCCGGCCGTAGCCGGCCCGGCCGGCGCGCGGGCTCAGAAGCCGAGCTTGCGCAGCTGCTTGGGGTCCCGCTGCCAGTCCTTCGCCACCTTCACATGCAGGTCGAGGAAGACCGGCGTGCCCAGCAGCGCCTCGATCTGCTGGCGGGACTTGGTGCCGACGTCCTTGAGGCGGGCGCCCTTGGGCCCGATGACGATGCCCTTCTGGCTGGGCCGCTCGATGTAGAGGTTGGCGTGGATGTCCAGCAGCGGGCGGTCGGCGGGGCGGCCCTCGCGGGGGATCATCTCCTCGACCACGACGGCGATGGAGTGCGGCAGCTCGTCCCGCACCCCTTCGAGCGCCGCCTCGCGGATCAGCTCGGCGACCATGACCTGCTCGGGCTCGTCGGTGAGGTCGCCCTCGGCGTAGAGCTGGGGGCCCTCGGGGAGCAGCGGCACCAGCAGGTCGGCGAGGAGCGTCACCTGGTCGCCGCCGACCGCGGAGACCGGCACGATCTCGGCCCACTCCAGGCCGATGTCGCGGCCGAGCTTGTCGACGGCGATGAGCTGGGCGGCCAACTGCCGGGCGTCGACCAGGTCGGTCTTGGTGACCACGGCGACCTTGGGGGTCCTCTTCACACCGGCCAGCTCGCGCGCGATGTAGGTGTCGCCGGGGCCGAGCTTCTGGTCGGCGGGCAGGCAGAAGCCGATGACGTCGACCTCGGCCCAGGTGCTGCGGACCACGTCGTTGAGCCGCTCGCCGAGCAGGGTGCGCGGCTTGTGCAGGCCGGGGGTGTCGACCAGCACCAGCTGGGCGTCCGGCCGGTGCACGATGCCCCGCACGGTGTGCCGGGTGGTCTGCGGCCGGTTGGAGGTGATCGCCACCTTCTGTCCGACCAGAGCGTTCGTCAGGGTGGACTTGCCGGCGTTGGGGCGGCCGACGAAACAGGCGAAGCCGGACCGGTGGGCAGGGGTACGAGCGCTCATGGACCCCATTCTCCCCGATCCAGGGCACCGCTCCCGCCCACGCCCGCGCCGCGCGCCCGCCCGCGCCGTGCGCGGGCCGCGGTGAACAGCCGGAAACGCCCGCGCAACACGAAACACCCGCGAAACACGCCTGTCCACATCCGGTAACGCGCACGCCCGACGCTCGATGGGACCCGCGCCGACCGAAGGGACTCCCCCGTGCTGATCCTGTCCGCCGGTACACCCGCCGTCGACGCGGGCGACACCGCGTGGCTGCTGGCCGCCACCGCACTCGTGCTGCTGATGACGCCGGGGCTCGCGCTGTTCTACGGGGGCATGGTCCGCAGCAAGAGCGTGCTCAACATGCTGATGATGAGCTTCGTGTCGATCGCACTGGTCACCGTGGTGTGGCTGGTCGCCGGGTACAGCCTGGCGTTCGGCCCCGACGCGGGCGGCATCGGCCTGATCGGCGACCTGAGCCATCTGGGCATGCACGGCATCGGGCCCGCCTCGGTCACCGGCCACGTCCCCACGCTGCTCTTCGCGACCTTCCAGCTGACCTTCGCGATCATCACCGCGGCGCTGATCAGCGGCGCGGTCGCGGACCGGGCGCGGTTCGGCGCGTGGGTGGTCTTCGTGCTGGTGTGGACGCTGGCCGTATACGTCCCGGTGGCGCACTGGGTGTTCGGCGGCGGCTGGATCGCGAGCAGGCTGCACGCGCTGGACTTCGCCGGCGGCACCGTGGTCGAGGTCTGCTCGGGCGCCTCCGGGCTGGCGCTGGCGATCGTGCTGGGCCCGCGGCTGGGGTTCCGCAAGGACGCGATGAGGCCGCACAACCTGCCGCTGGTGCTGCTCGGCGCCGGGCTGCTGTGGTTCGGCTGGTTCGGCTTCAACGCCGGCTCCGCGCTCGGCGCGAACGGCCTGGCCGCCGCGGCTTTCCTCGACACGCAGGCGGCGGGCTGCGCGGGCCTGCTCGGCTGGCTCGTGGTGGAGAAGCGCAGGGACGGCCACCCGACCACGCTGGGCGCCGCCTCCGGCTCGGTGGCGGGGCTGGTGGCGATCACCCCGGCCTGCGGCAGCGTCGACCTGCTCGGCGCGGTCGTGGTGGGCCTGGCGGCGGGCGTCCTGTGCTCGTACGCGGTGAGCTGGAAGTTCCGCTGGGGCGTGGACGACTCGCTGGACGTGGTGGGCGTGCACCTGACGGGCGGCGTCGTCGGGACGCTGCTGATCGGGCTGCTCGCGTCGGCGACGATGACCGGCGGCCCGAAGGGCCTGCTCTACGGCGGCGGCCTGGGGCAGCTGGGCCGGCAGGGCGTCGCGGTGCTCGCCGTCGGGGCGTACGCGTTCGCCGTGACCTACGCGCTCGGCAAGGGCGTCGACCGGCTGATGGGCTTCCGGGCCAGCGAGGACGAGGAACGCACCGGCCTGGACCTGACCCTGCACGCCGAGACCGCCTACGATCACGGCGTACTCACGCACGGCACGACGCACGGATCGTTCCTCACCGGGCACTCCGCGCATCCCGGCATGTCGAACGCCGGCATGTCGCACGCCGCGCCCTCGCAGGACAGGAGCCCACTGGGATGAAGCTGGTCACCGCCGTCATCAAGCCGTACAAGCTCGATGACGTGAAGACGGCGCTGCAGGAAATGGGCGTGCAGGGCCTGACGGTCACGGAGGCCAGCGGCTACGGCCGGCAGCGCGGCCACACCGAGGTCTACCGGGGCGCCGAGTACCGCGTGGACCTGGTGCCGAAGGCACGGATCGAGGTACTGGTCGAGGACGCCGAGGCGGACGCCGTGATCGACGCGCTGGTGGCGGCGGCGAGGACCGGCAAGATCGGCGACGGCAAGGTGTGGTCGGTGCCGGTGGACACCGCGGTCCGGGTCAGGACCGGCGAGCGCGGACCCGACGCCGTCTAGCGGCCGGGGCGCGGGGCCGGGGTCAGCCGGCGGTGACCGTGCGGCGCACGGCGCCGTCGGGTCCCGCGAGGATGACCGGGGTGTCGGGCCCGCCGAGGTCCCGCACGGCCGCGCGGTCCTCGTCGGCCGGCGCGTCCGCGGCGGTGACCACCGCGGCGGCCTCCAGCGACGTCGCGCCGCTGGCCACCGCCATGGCGACGGCGGTCCGCAGCGCGCTGAGCCTGAGCGAGTCCAGGGCCACGGACCCGGCGACGTAGGTGCGGCCGGTCCCGTCGCGGACCGCGGCGCCCTCGGGCACGCCGTTGCGCGCGCGGGCGGACCTGGCGAGCGTGATCAGCTTGCGGTCTTCGGGGTTCTCGGCGGCGGCCGGCGCGGAGTCGCTCATACGCGCGATCATACGGCGCGGCTCCGGGCCGCAGGCCCGGCCACCGGCCTCACCGCGCGTGACCGGAGATGCGCGGGCGGCGACCAGACCCTAGTCTGCGAGATGTGAGCATCGTCCTCCTTCGAGGAGTTCCGCCATGTTTCTGCACATACCCGTGGTCATCGCTCTCGCCGTGGTGACCTTCTTCCTCACCCGCAAGGGCGCGCTCAAGGGCAGCCACGCGCTGGCCTGCGGCTCCCTCGGCTTCTTCCTCTCCGACACGAGCCTGTCCGGGTCGATCCACTCGGCCGGCGCGAACCTGCTGAGCATGCTGGGCCAGTTCGCCCTCTGACCGCGGCCGGCCGGGCCCGCACCCGGCAGCCCCTCCGGGCCGGCGACGACGTGCACCCCTCGTCGCCGCCGGCCGCGCCGTTCCCCGCGCCCCTCAAGGACCCCGGGCCGCGCCCGGACCGCCCTGGGGCTCGCGCCCGAACCCCGGGCCGCGTACGGAACGCGCCGGGCGTCACGCCCCACCAGGGGCGCGGGGAACCGCGCGAGCAACCCACCACCGGCCGGTGGCCGGCAACGACCGCAACAGCCCCTCCGGGCCGGTGACGACGCGCAGCCGCCGCGGTGGCCGGCCGGTGGCAAGCGGGGTGACGCCCCGGGCGTCAAGAGGTGGGGGCGGGAGGCTCGTCGAGGCCGAGGGGCTCGACGAGGACCGTGCCGATGCGGTTGCGCCGGCCCGCCTGAGTCTCCGCCGTCAGGCGGATCGCCACCGTCTCGCGGGACGAGGACGCGTCCTCGGGCAGCGGGAAGACCGCCGTCGCCCCGGGAATCGGCACCCGCCCGAGGGACTTCGCGAGGAGCCCGCCGACCGTCTCGACGTCGTCGTCGTTGAGCAGCACCCCGTACAGCTCCCCGAGATCGCCGATGTCGAGCCGCGCGGTCACCCGGAAGCGCTGCCCGCCGAGCGGCTCCACCGGCGGCGTCTCGCGGTCGTACTCGTCGGTGATCTCGCCGACGATCTCCTCGAGGATGTCCTCGATGGTGACGATGCCCGCGGTGCCGCCGTACTCGTCGACGACCACGGCGACATGGTTGCGCTCGCGCTGCATCTCGCGCAGCAGGTCGCCCGCGTTCTTGGTGTCCGGGACGAACGCGGCGGGCCGCATCAGCGAGGAGACCGGGTCGGACTCGGCGTCGCGGTTGACGTGCACGCGGCGTGCGAGGTCCTTGAGGTAGACGAAGCCGACCACGTCGTCCTCGCTCTCGCCGGTGACCGGGATCCGGGAGAACCCGCTGCGCAGTGCCAGCGTCATCGCCTGACGGGCCGTCTTGAACCGCTCGATCATGACGAGGTCGGTGCGCGGCACCATCACCTCGCGCACGATCGTGTCGCCCAGCTCGAAGACCGAGTGCACCATGCGGCGCTCCTCGTCCTCGATGAGCGACTCGGACTCGGCCAGGTCGACCATCGCGCGCAGCTCCGCCTCGGAGGCGAACGGGCCGCGTTTGAAGCCCTTCCCGGGTGTCAGCGCGTTGCCGAGCAGGATCAGCAGCCCCGGCACCGGGCCCATCACGCGGGCCAGCGGCAGCAGCACGTAGGACGCCGCGGTGGCGGTGTTCATCGGGTGCTGGCGGCCGATGGTGCGCGGCGAGACGCCCACCGCCACGTACGAGACCAGGACCATCACGCCGATGGCCACGCACACCACCTGCCAGGTGCGGTCGAAGCCGCGGTCGCAGACGACCGTGATGAGCACGGCGGCCGCAGTCTCGCAGGCCACCCGCAGCAGCAGCGCGACGTTGAGGTAGCGGGTCGGGTCGGAGGCGACCGCGAGCAGGTTCGCGGCGCCCTTGCGGCCGGAGCGCAGCGCGTCCTCGGCGCGGAACCGGGAGACGCGGGCGATGCCCGTCTCCGCGCAGGCGGCGAACCAGGCGACGACGACCAGCAGGACGGCGGAGACGATCATCCGGAGGGGACCTCGTCGCCGGTCAGTGGGTGGTCGGGGCCGGGGAGGGCCCCTCGACGCCGCGGTCGGCCCGCCAGTCGTCCAGGATCGCCTTCTGCAGGCCGAACATCTCGGCCTTCTCGTCCGGCTCGCCGTGGTCGTAGCCGAGGAGGTGCAGCACGCCGTGGATGGTGAGCAGCTGCAGCTCCTCGTCCATGGAGTGCCGGGTCGCCGCCTCCTCGCCCTGCCGCTTGGCCACCTCGGGGCAGAGCACGATGTCGCCGAGCAGGCCCTGCGCGGGCTCCTCGTCGTCCTTCCCGGGACGCAGCTCGTCCATCGGGAAGGACATCACGTCGGTGGGGCCCGGCAGGTCCATCCACTGCAGGTGCAGCTGCTCCATGGCGGCCGCGTCCACCACGATCACCGACAGCTCGGAGAGCGGGTGGATGCGCATGCGGTGCAGGGCGTAGCGGGCCGCGTCGAGGACCGCCTGCTCGTCGATGTCCCAGCCGGACTCGTTGTTGACGTCGATCGCCATGGGGTTACGTGGGTTGCTTTCTCTTGGACCGTGCGCGGTCGCGGCGGTCACCGGTGCGGTCGCCGTCGTCCGCGGTCTCGTTGTCGTACCGCTCGTAGGCGTCCACGATGCGTCCGACCAGCTTATGGCGTACGACGTCGGTGCTGGTGAGCCGCGAGAAGTGCACGTCGTCCAGGCCGTCCAGAATGTCCTGGACCTGGCGCAGCCCGCTCTTGGTGCCGCCGGGCAGGTCGACCTGGGTGACGTCGCCGGTGACGACGATCTTGGAGTCGAAGCCCAGCCGGGTGAGGAACATCTTCATCTGCTCGGCGCTGGTGTTCTGCGCCTCGTCGAGGATGATGAACGCGTCGTTCAGCGTCCGGCCGCGCATGTACGCCAGCGGGGCGACCTCGATGGTGCCGGCCGCCATCAGGCGGGGGATCGAGTCGGGGTCGACCATGTCGTGCAGCGCGTCGTACAGCGGCCGCAGGTAGGGGTCGATCTTCTCGTAGAGGGTGCCGGGCAGGAAGCCGAGGCGCTCGCCGGCCTCGACCGCGGGACGGGTCAGGATGATCCGGTTGACCTGCTTGGACTGCAGGGCCTGGACCGCCTTGGCCATCGCCAGGTACGTCTTGCCGGTGCCGGCCGGGCCGATGCCGAAGACGATCGTGTGGGTGTCGATCGCGTCGACGTAGCGCTTCTGGTTGAGCGTCTTGGGGCGGATGGTGCGGCCCCGGCTGGAGAGGATGTTCTGGGTGAGCACCTGCGCCGGGGTCTCCGCGCCCTCGGCGCCCGACGCGCCGTTGGCCCTGAGCATGGCGATGGAGCGCTCCACGGCGTCCTCGGTCATCGGCTGGCCGGTGCGCAGCACCAGCATCATCTCGTCGAAGACCCGCTGGACGAGGGCCACGTCGGGGGCGTCCCCGACGGCGCTGATCTCGTTGCCCCTGACGTGGATGTCGACGGTGGGGAACGCCCGCTCGATCACCCGCAGCAGGGCGTCCCCCGACCCCAGGACGGTCACCATGGGGTGCTTGGCCGGTACGACGAAGTGCGCGCGCGCCTGCGGGGGCTGCTGCGGCTGGTGCTTTGTCGGTGTCTGAGTCATGGGCCGGCGCTAGGGCCTGCTCATCCCGCCTTCTGCTGTGCGGGCCCGGTGGGCCCTGGGGCTACCAAGCCTACGACGGCTCGCCCCGGTGTCCGAGGGGTTTAGGGTCGGTCGCCGCCGGGCGCCGCGCGGAAGCCGACGGTGGGGACCGCCCGGCGCAGCGGCCAGGGGCGGGTGCCCGCGGGCAGCAGCTCGTCGAGGAAGGCGTATCTGCGCAGCGCCTCGCGCTCGCCGACGGCCTGCCCGGCGTACGCCTTGACCTGCTGCCACCAGCCGGCGATCTCGATCCAGCCGGGTGCGGACAGCGAGCCGCCGAACTCCTGCACGGACAGCGCCGCGCACAGGGAGGCGAAGGAGAGCCGGTCGCCGAGCGGCCAGCCGGCCAGCGTGCCGGTGACGAACCCGGCCACGAAGACGTCGCCCGCGCCGGTCGGGTCCAGCGCCTCCACCATCAGCGCGGGCACCTCGGCGGTCTCGCCGGTGGCGGAGTCCACCGCGTAGGCGCCCTCGGCGCCGAGGGTGACGACGGCCAGCGGCACCCGGTCGGCCAGCCGCCGGGCGGCCTCGCGGGGGGTGTCGGTGCGGGTGTAGCGCATGGCCTCCTCGGCGTTCGGCAGGAAGGCGGCGCAGTGCCGAAGGCCGTCGAGGTCGGCGGGGTCCCAGCGGCCGGTGTCGTCCCAGCCGACGTCGGCGAAGACCTTGGTGCCGGAGGCGGCCGCCTCCGCGATCCAGCCCGGGTCGCCGTCGGCGGCCTCCGCGCGGTGGCCGAGCGCGGCGACGGCGGCCCTGGCGGGCGGCGGGCAGGCCGGCACCGCCTCCTCGGGCGGCGGCGCGCGGTGGCCGTGGCTGACCATGGTGCGCTCGCCCTCGTACGCCATCGACACGGTCACCGGGGAGTGCCAGCCGGCGATCCGCCGTGACGGCGCCAGGTCGATGCCCTCGCCGCTGAGCAGGCTGTCCCAGCAGTAGTCGCCGTACACGTCGTCGCCGAAGGCCGCGGCGAGGGTGGTGCGCAGGCCGAGCCGGGCCAGCGCGGTGGCCATGTTCGCGATGCCGCCGGGGCTGGAGCCCATGCCCCGGGCCCACGACTCGGTGCCGCGGACGGGGGCGCTGTCCAGTCCGGTGAAGATGATGTCGAGGAACACGGTGCCCGTCAGATAGACGTCGGTCGCCGGGTCCCCCGCGGCGCGCAGCGCGCCGAGCGGGTCGAGAACGGGATGGTCGTCCATGCCGACACTCTTGCACGGCGCGGGGGTCGCCCCGGGGCGGCGCGTAGGGTCGGTTTCCGGGCGGAACCGAGAGGGAGACACGACGTGCGGCTCACGATCCTGGGCGGGGGCGGTTTCCGCGTGCCGCTGGTGTACGGCGCGCTGCTGGACGATCCGACCGTCGACGAGGTCGTCCTGTACGACACCGACCCCGGCCGCCTGGACGTCGTCGCCGCGGTGCTGGCGGCCCAGGCGGCGCAGGCCGCGCGGCGGGAGGGCAGGCCGGGCCGGGCGCCGGCGGTGCGGCTGACCGCCGACCTGGACGACGCGCTGACCGGCGCGGACTTCGTGTTCTCGGCGATCCGGGTCGGCGGCACCGCGGGCCGGGTGCGCGACGAGCGGCTGCCGCTCGCGGAGGGCGTGCTCGGCCAGGAGACGGTCGGCGCGGGCGGCGTGCTCTACGGCCTGCGCACGCTGCCGGTGGCGGTGGCGATCGCCGAGCGGATACGGGAGTTGGCGCCGCGCGCGTGGGTGATCAGCTTCACCAATCCGGCGGGCATGGTGACCGAGGCGATGGCGCGGGTACTGGGCCCGCGGGTGATCGGGATCTGCGACTCGCCGGTGGGCCTGGTGCGGCGGGCCGCGCGGGCGGCGGGCGCCGACCCGGACGCGCCGGGGTTCGGCTACGACTACGTGGGCCTGAACCACCTGGGCTGGCTGCGCCGGATGACCGCCTCGGCGGACGGCCCCGACCTGCTGCCGGGGCTGCTCGCGGACCCGTACGCGCTCGCCTCGTTCGAGGAGGGGCGGCTGTTCGGCGCGCGGTGGCTGGCGGCGCTCGGCTCGCTGCCCAACGAGTACCTGCACTACTACTACTTCCGGCGCGAGTCGCTGGCCGCGGTGCGGGCCGCGGACACCACCCGCGGGGAGTTCCTCGACCGGCAGCAGTCGGGCTTCTTCCGGGCGGCGCTGGGCGCGGCGCCGCAGGCCGCGTACGAGCTGTGGCAGCGCACCCGGCGCGAGCGCGAGGAGACGTACCTGGCGGACAGCCGGGCGGCCAGCGGCGGTTGGCAGCGCGACCCGCACGACCTGGACGGCGGCGGCTACGACCGGGTGGCGCTGGCGCTGATGCGGGCGATCGCGCACGACGAGCGGACCACGCTGATCCTCAACGTGCCGGGCGGCGGCGCGATCTCCTTCCTCGACCCGCAGGCGGTGGTGGAAGTGCCGTGCGAGGTGGGCGCGTTCGGGGTGCGCCCACTGCCGGTGGCGGCGCCCGACGAGCACCAGGCGGGCCTGATGCTGACGTTGAAGGCGGTGGAGCGGGCGACGGTGGAGGCGGCGGCGACGGGTTCGCGTACGGCCGCGCTGCGGGCGCTCGCGCTGCACCCGCTGGTCGACTCGGCGTCCGCGGCGGACCGCATCCTGACCGCGGCCGGTTGGTGACACCTCTCTGAACTGCACGTTAACCACGGAGAAATCCGCGTGGCGCAGACTCCTTCGACCACCTCCGTGCACCACGCGCGTAGACACTCCTTGACCTGCCAGGATGCCGGGGTCTAAGTTTCGCCGCACCAACGAGAGTTGAAGGAGCACCGCCATGCCCCGTGCCCGCCTGTCCCGCCGCTCCCTGGCACTGACCGCCGCCGCGGTCGCGCTGGGGGCATCGTTCTACGGTGTCGGCGCCGCCACCGCGGACAACTCCGTGCCGCGCAGCGACAAGGAGATCCCGAACCTCACCAACGTGGTGAACGACATCAAGGCGTACTACGGCGACACGGTGGACGCCTCGGGCGAGCACTACGCCTCCGCCACGAGCAACTACGCCAAGCAGCTCGCCGGCATCGAGGCCAAGGCCGAGTCCACCCTCGCGCACGGCGGCCACAGCCGGCACGGCGCCAAGCCGGCGATCGTGCTGGACGTCGACGACACCTCGCTGCTGACCTACAACTACGAGCTGGAGGTGGGCTTCAACTACACCCCGGCCAGCAACTCGGCGTACCTGGACACCAAGAACATGGCGCCGGTCTTCGGCATGGACGCCCTCGCCAACTGGGCCTCCGACCACGGCTACACGGTGTTCTGGATCACCGGCCGCCCGGAGGCGCAGCGCGCCGACACCGTCCGCAACCTCACCGCGGTCGGCTACCGGGCCGCGCCCGACGCGGCCCACCTGTACCTGAAGAACAAGGACAACCCGCCGGCGTACCTGCCGTGCGGCGCGACCTGCTCGACCATCGACTACAAGTCCGGCACCCGCGCGCACATCGAGTCGCTCGGCTACGACATCGTGGCCAACTTCGGCGACCAGTACAGCGACCTGTCCGGTGGCTACGCCGACCACGCGTACAAGCTGCCGAACCCGATGTACTTCCTGCCGTAGCGCCGGACCGGTCCGCGCCCCGCCCCCGCCCCCGCGTCTCAGCGGCGCTTGGGGACGGGGACGCGGACGAGGTCGGCGGCCACCGTCAGCGCGCCCTCGAACCCGGCGGCGCGGGCCTGCCGGCCGAAGGCGCCGGGGTCGGTGTAGCGCTGCGAGAAGTGCGTCAGCACCAGGTGCCGCACGCCGCCGTCACGCGCCACCGCCGCGGCCTGACCGGCCGTCAGGTGCCCGTACTCGGCGGCCAGCCCGGCGTCCTCGTCGAGGAACGTCGACTCGATGACCAGCAGGTCGCAGCCCTCGGCGAGGGCCGGCACCGCGTCGCACAGCCGGGTGTCCATGATGAACGCGAAGACCTGGCCGGGCCGGTGCTCGCTGACCTCCTCCAGCGTGACGCCGTCCAGCTCGCCGTCGCGCTGCAGCCGGGCGACGGCCGGGCCGGTGATGCCGTGTGCGGCCAGCCGCTCCGGCAGCATCCGGCGGCCGTCGGGCTCGGTCAGCCGGTAGCCGTACGCGTCGACGCCGTGCGACAGGCGGGCGGCGCTCAGCGTGAAGGCCGGGGTGCGGGCGAGCACGCCGTCGCCGGTGACGGGCTCCTCGCGCAGGTCGGCGCCCTCCCGGTAGAGGGTCGCGTGCCGCAGCCGGTCGAAGTAGGGCCGGCCTGACGCCGGGTAGTGGGCGGTGACCGGGTGCGGCACCCGGTCGAGGCTGATCCGCTGGATCACGCCGGGCAGGCCCAGCGCGTGGTCGCCGTGGAAGTGGGTGACGCAGATCCTGGTGAGGTCGTGCACCGCGACGCCGGCGTGCAGCATCTGCCGCTGGCTGCCCTCGCCGGGGTCGAAGAGGATGCCCTCGCCGTCCCAGCGCAGCACGTAGCCGTTCTGGTTGCGCTGCCGGGTCGGGACCTGGCTGGCGGTGCCGAGGACGACGAGTTCGCGCATGCCGGCGCCCCGGGCCGTCCCGCCGGCCTCAGACCAGCCGGTGCAGGTCGCGGCCGCCCAGGACGTGGGCGTGCGCGTGGAAGACGGTCTGGCCGGCGCCCGCGCCGGTGTTGAACACGATCCGGTAGCCGCTGCCGGCCACCCTCTCCTGCGCGGCGACCTCGCCGGCCTCGCGCAGCACCGCCGCGCTCGCCTCGGGGTCGCCGGCGGCGAGCGAGGCGGCGTCCGGGTAGTGCGCCCGGGGGATCACCAGCACGTGCGTCGGCGCCTTCGGGTCGATGTCCCGGAACGCGACGGTGGTGTCGGTCTCCCGGACGATCGTCGCCGGGATCTCCCCGGCCGCGATCTTGCAGAACAGGCAGTCGGCCTGCGGCTCCCCGGCCATGTGGGCTCCTCCGTGGTGGCGTGGTGGGCGCAGCCTACCGGGCCGCGGGCCTTCGCCCGCGGCGCCCGGCGGGCGTTCAGGCGAGCGGCGGCAGCGGTGGGGGCGTCTTGGCCGGGGACTCCTCCAGCGCGGCCAGCGCCAGCGCGACGGCGGCGTCGAGCTGCGGGTCCCGGCCGGCCGCCCAGTCCTGCGGGGTGTGCACCACCTCGACGTCCGGGTCGACGCCGTGGTTCTCCACGTCCCAGCCGTAACCCTCCAGCCAGAAGGCGTACTTGGGCTGGGTGACGGAGGTGCCGTCGACCAGCCGGTAGCGGCTGTCGATGCCGATCACGCCGCCCCAGGTGCGGGTGCCGACGACCGGACCGATGCCGAGGGTGCGGACCGCCGCGTTGACGATGTCGCCGTCGGAGCCGGAGAACTCGTTGGCGACGGCGACGACCGGGCCGCGCGGCGCGTCCTGCGGGTAGCTGTAGACGTGGCCGTGGCGCGGCAGGTCCCAGCCGACGATGCGGCGGGCCAGCTTCTCGACCACCAGCTGCGAGGTGTGGCCGCCGCGGTTCTCCCGGACGTCCACCACCAGGCCCTCACGGGCCACCTCCACCCGCAGGTCGCGGTGGAGCTGCGCCCAGCCGCTGCTGACCATGTCGGGGACGTGCAGATAGCCCAGCCGGCCGCCGGACGCCGCGTGCACGTGGGCGCGGCGGTCGGCCACCCAGTCGTGGTAGCGCAGCGGCTCCTCGTCGGCCAGCGGCACCACGACGACCTGCCGGGCCGGGCCGCCCGCCGCGGGGACGACGGTCAGCTCGACGGGCTTGCCCGCGGTGCCCACCAGCAGCGGCGCGGGGCCGGTCAGCGGGTCCACCGGGCGGCCGTCGACGGCCGTGACGGTGTCACCGGCGCGCACCGCGACGCCGGGCGCGGCGAGCGGGGAGCGGGCGTGCGGGTCGGAGGACTCGCCGGGCAGCACCCGGTCGATCCGCCAGCCGCCGTCCCCGGCGCGCGACAGGTCCGCGCCGAGCAGGCCCTGCCGGTGCAGCGGGTCGTGGTAGCCGCCGGGGCCGCTGACGTACGCGTGCGAGGTGCGCAGCTCGCCGTGCAGCTCCCACAGCACGTCCACCAGGTCGTCGTGGGTGGCGACGGCGTCGAGCAGCGGCCGGTAGCGGTCGCCGAGCGCGTCCCAGTCCAGGCCGTTCATGTCGGCGCGCCAGAAGTTGTCGCGCATCAGGCGGTGCGTCTCGTCGTACATCTGCCGCCACTCGGCGGCCGGGCGCACCGTCACCCGGACCCGCGCCAGGTCGACCGCGGAGACGCCGTCGGCGTCGTCGGAGGAGTCGGCCTTGCTGTCGGCGGCGGTCACCCGCAGCCGGCCGCCGCTGGTGAGCAGCACCTTGCTGCCGTCGCCGGTGACCGCGAAGTCGTCGACGTCGTCGGAGATCTCCTCGGACCGCAGGTGCCCCAGGTCGTAGCGCTCCAGCACGGTGCCGGGCGGCTGCGCGTCGGGGGTGGCCAGCGACGCGCCGAGCATGCCGGTCAGCGGGTGGCGCAGCCACAGCACGCCGCCCTTGGCGGCGCGCAGCCCCGAGTAGCGGCCGGCCTCGACCGGGAAGGGCACGATCCGGTCGGCGATGCCGTCCGCGTCGACCCTGGTCGGGCGCGGCCGCTCGGACTTGGCGTCCTTGTCCTCGCCGCCCTTCTGCTGCTCGCCGTCCTCGGCCGGCGCGGCGCCGTCGCCCTCGTCCCCGTCGGTGTCGTACGGCCGCCCGTGCCGCTGCGGGCCGAACGGCGACGGGGTGGTGGCGGCCAGCGTGATCAGGTAGGGGCGGCAGGCGTTGGGGAAGGACAGGTCGAAGACGTGCGCGTCGTAGACCGGGTCGAAGGCCCGCTCGGACAGGAACGCCAGGTGCCGGCCGTCGGCGGTGAAGGCGGGCGCGAAGTCGTTGAAGCGCAGCGGCGTCGCGTCGACGGTGGCGAGGTCGGCGGTCGAGGCCAGCTTGATCTGGCGCAGCGAACCGGCCCCGGGGTGCGACCAGGCGAGCCAGCCGGAGTCCGGCGAGAAGGCCAGGTCGGCGGCGTCGCCGCCGTCGGTCGCGGCGACCTCGCGGACCTCGCCGGTCTGCGTCTCGACCAGCAGCACCCGGCCGTCGTGGGTGGCGACGGCGATGCGGTGGCCGTCCGGCGACACCTCGATCCCGTGCACCCGGCCGAGCCGTCCGGCGGCCAGCCGGCGCGGCGCCGTCCCGGCCGGCAGCCCGGCGGCGGGCGCGACCTCCAGGGCGTCGTCGCCCTCGGCGTCGGTGACCCACACCACGTACGGGTCGGCGCCCTGCTGGAAGACCCGCGGGCGCCGGGTGCGCACCCCGTCGTCCGCGGCCAGCGCGCGGGCCGGACCGCCGCGGTGGGTGACCCAGTGCGTGGTGCCGCGGATCTCCACCGCGCTGCCGCGCCCGGTGTGGTCGGGGCGGGCGTCGCCGAGGTGCTGGGCGGCGCGCACCGGGTGCGGCTGCAGATCGCCGCGCTGCCCGCCGACCCGGATGTCGAGGGCGCGCGGCTCGTCGCCGTCGCCGAGGCCGTCGAGCAGGTGCAGGCGGCCGCCGGCGGTCCAGGCGACGCGGACGCCGTCGGTGGCGGCATGCCGCGCGTAGAACTCGCCCTGCGGGGTGTGCCGCCGCAGCTGCGTGCCGTCGGGCAGGCTGGAGTACAGCGCGCCCTGGCCCTCGTGGTCGGAGAGGAAGGCGATCCGCCCGCCCACCCACATCGGGCACTCGATGTTGCCGTCGAGGTCCTCGTGCACGCGGTGGAACGCGCCGCCGCCGTCCGGGTCGAGCCACAACTTGCCCGCGGTGCCGCCGCGGTAGCCCTTCCAGTACGCCGCCTCGCGGCCCATGGTGACCGACAGCAGCAGCACCGCGCCGTCGGGGCCGTACGCCACGTCGCCCACCGGCCCGTACGGCAGCGTGGTGAACGCGCCGCCGTCCAGCGGGAGTCGGCGCGCCCAGGTGCGGCGCAGGCTGGCCCGGCCGTCGGCGGTGGTGACCACCGGCAGGCCGTCGGGGGTCCAGGTGCGCACCGCCGTACGGGCGTTGCCCCAGTAGGTCAGCCGGGTCGCCGGGCCGCCGTCGAGCGGCGCGAGGTGCACCTCGGGGGCGCCGTCGCGGGTCGACGTCCAGGCGATCAGGTCGCCGCCGGGGGCGATCCTGGGCCGGCCGACGGGCATGTTGTCCGCGCTGACCCGCCAGGCCCGGCCGCCGTCCAGCGGCGCCACCCACACGTCGTCCTCAGCGGTGAAGGCGATCACGTCGCCGTGCGGATGCGGGTTCCTGAGGTACGAGGGCTGCGGCGGCCTCGGATGCGTCGTCACCGGCCCAGCCTAACTTCGATCAACTCGGCGTCGCAGTACGGTGGACGCAGTCGCCCAGGCCGCCCACGTCGAAGACGGTCCGGCCGCCGGCCACGGCGGTCAGCCGGCCGCGGACGCAGGTGTCGTCCTGCTGCTCGGTCACCGTGCCCTGCACGGTGATCCTCTGCTGGTCCTCGGTGCGGCCCAGGCAGTCGACCTTCACCTGCCGGCGGCCGGTGGAGGCGCTGCACGACAGCCACTGGACCTTCACGTGGTCGCTCCTGAGCGCGTGGGTGGCCAGTTGGTCGGTGGTGACCGACACCGCGCTCTCCGAGAGGCCGTCCGCGGGGTCGCACCCCGACGCCCCGACGAGCAGGGCCGCGGTCGTCGCCGTCAGGGCCGCGACCGCCCAGATCTTCCCGTTCCGTCCCATCCCCCCACGGTGCCCCCGCGCCGCGGTCCGGTCCATCCCCCGAACGGCCGATACGCCCCTTACGGGACAGGGCGGTCGACGCGGCACCTCCGGCCGGCACTCCTGAGGTGACCGTCGTCATGAGGGGCGCCCAGTGCGGTGGCGGCGACCTGCGGCCGGGCCTCGTCGACGGCAGCGGCCGACGGGCGTACGCCGGGCGCGGCCGCCGCGCCCGCCGCCGGATCGACGCCCACCGCTGCGCCGCGTGCGGGCACCTGGAGCTGTTCGCGACGCACGGGGACCGAACGGGCCGGTCGGGCTCAGTCCCAGCCGCGCAGCGTGACGCCGGGAGGATCGCCGGCCAGGTGCGCGCGCAGCGCGCCCGCCGCGCTCGGCACGAAGGCGCCGGGCAGCGCGCCGGTGTCCGCCCACGCGACCGCCGCGTGCTTCTCCGGTTCCCGGTTGGACAGTTCACCGGTCCACGCGTACGCGGCGAACACCACCGTGACGAACCCGCCGGGCGACTGCGCGCCCCAGGCGCCGTGGACGAGATGGGCCAGCACGAGGTCGTCCTCGCGGACCGACAGGCCGGTCTCCTCGTGCAGTTCGCGCACCGCCGCCGCGGTGACCGGCTCGCCCGGTTCGCGCTTGCCCGACGGCAGGTCCCACAACCCCCGCCCGAACCTGGCCCGTTCGCCGCGGCGCAGCAACACGACCCGCCCGGCCGCCCGGTCGTGCACGATGACCGCGGCGACCAGCATCGTCATCGCGCCGACGGCCGCCGGACGCACGGGCGTTCGCGGCGCGGGGCCGGGCGGAGGGGAGCCGGGCGGCGGGCTGCCCGGCGGCGGGTGCGGCGCCACCGGTCAGGACCAGCGGCCGGTACGGGTGAGCAGCAGCGCGGTGGCCGCGACGCCCGCGGTGGACGTGCGCAGCACGGTCGGGCCGAGCCGGTACGCGGGCGCGCCCGCCTGCGCGAACGCCGCCGACTCCTCCGGCGCCACGCCGCCCTCCGGGCCGACCACCAGGACCAGCGAACCGGCCGCCGGCAGCGCGGCGGTGGCCAGCGGCGACGAGCCCTCCTCGTGCAGCACGCCGGCGAAGTCCGCGCCGCGCAGCAGCTCCGCCACCTGACGGGTCGTCATCGCCTCGGTCACCTCGGGGAACCGCAGCCGGCGCGACTGCTTGGCCGCCTCCCTGGCCGTGGCGCGCCACTTGGCCAGCGACTTCGCCCCCCGCTCGGCCCGCCACTGGGTGACGCAGCGCGCCGCGGCCCACGGCACGACGACGTCGACCCCGGCCTCGGTCATGGTCTCCACGGCCAGCTCGCCGCGGTCGCCCTTCGGCAGCGCCTGCACGACGGTCACCGAGGCGGCGGGCCGGGGTTCGGCGCGGACCTCCCGGACGTCGACGTACAGCACGTCCTTGCCCTCCACCGCGGCCACCAGACCGAACGCGCCGCGCCCCTCGCCGTCGGTGAGCACGACCTCCTCGCCCGCCGTCAGCCGCCGCACCGACACCGCGTGGCGGCCCTCCGGGCCGTCGAGGGCGATCCGGGTCGGCGAGCCGTCCAGCGCGGCGGCGGGCACCAGGAACACCGGCGCCGTCATGCGCCCGCCTCCCGCGCGGCGCGCAGCTCCGCGGCGAGCGTCTCCACCAGCGCCCCCGCGGGCAGCTCGCGGGCCAGCCGGTGCCCCTCGCCGGCCCACAGCGCCATGCCGTGCGGGTCGCCCGCCTCGGCCGCCGCCCGGCGCAGCGCCGAGGTCAGGTGGTGCACCTGCGGATAGCCGGGCGGCGCGTCCTGGCCGTGCTCGCGCAGAAAGCGGTTCAGCAGGCCGCGGGCCGGGCGGCCGGAGAACGCCCGGGTCAGCTCGGTGCGCGGGAACGCCGGATCGGTGAGGGCCTTCTTGTGCACGGGGCTCGCGCCGGACTCCGGGCAGACCAGGAAGGCCGTGCCGAGCCCGGCGGCGTCGGCGCCCGCGGCCAGCACGGCGGCGATCGCGCCGCCGCGCATCAGGCCGCCGGCGGCGACGATCGGCAGCCGCACGGCGTCACGCACCCGCGGGACCAGGGTGAGCAGGTCCACGCCCGAGCCGTCCAGCCGGGGGTCGTCGCGGTGCGTGCCCTGGTGGCCGCCGGCCTCCACGCCCTGCACCCACACCGCGTCCGCGCCGGCCTCCTGGGCGGCGAGCGCCTCGGCCGGCGACGTCACCGTCACGACGGTGTACGTCCCGGCCTTCGCGAAGGCCGCCAGCACGCCGGGGTCCGGGCAGCCGAAGGTGAAGCTCACCATCGGCACCGGGTCGGCCAGCAGCGCCGCCACCTTCGCCTCGTACGCGTCGTCCGCGCCGGCGTCGGGATCGCCCAGCTCGGCGCCGTACCGGGCGGCCTCGGCGGCCAGCTGCCCGGCGTACGCCGCCACCGCGGAGCGGTCCGCGGCCGGCGGCTGCGGCAGGAACAGGTTCACCCCGAACGGCCGCGAGGTCAGCTCCCGCAGCCGGCGGACCTCCTCGCCCATCGCCTCCGGAGTCCTGTACCCGGCGGCCAGGAACCCGAGGCCGCCCGCGGCGGCGACCGCCGCGGCCAACCGCGGCGTCGAGCCGCCGCCGGCCATCGGCGCCTGGATGATCGGACACGCCGAGAAGGCGGAGAGATCGGTCAACGCGGACATGCCGCCATCCTCCCACGCCCCGGGCATGCCCCCGTTTCCCAGCGGCCCGCGACGGGCTCCCCCGCCCACCGGCCCGCCACCGTCCGGCGGGCCGGCGACGGCGACGGCAGCACCACCGGGCCGGTGGCGAACCGCGGGCGGTGTCCGCGAGAAAACGTCCTCGCGCCCAGCGCAGGGCACTGCGCCCCCCAGGGGCGCCGGGGGGGCGCAGCGCACGCCGCCAGGTGAACGGCGGTCGTGTTAACGCCCGTTGAAGGCGTCCTTGAGGCGGGAGAAGAGGCCCTGCTGGCCGGGGGCGAACTGGCCGGTGGGGCGCTCCTCGCCGCGCAGCTTCGCCAGCCGCCGCATGAGCTCCTCCTGGTCGGGATCGAGCTTGTGCGGCGTGACGACCTCGACGTGGACCACGAGGTCGCCGCGGCCGCCGCCGCGCAGGTGGGTGATGCCGCGCTGGTGCAGCGGGATCGACTGCCCCGACTGGGTGCCCGGCCGGATGTCGATCTCCTCAAGGCCGTCGAGGGTCTCCAGCGGGCATTTCGTGCCAAGCGCGGCCGCGGTCATCGGGATGGTGACCGTGCAGTGCAGGTCGTCGCCGCGGCGCTGGAACACCTGGTGCGGGACCTCGCGGATCTCCACGTACAGGTCGCCGGCCGGGCCGCCGCCGGGGCCGACCTCGCCCTCGCCCGCGAGCTGGATACGGGTGCCGTTGTCGACGCCCGCGGGGATCTTCACGGTCAGCGTGCGGCGCGAGCGCACCCGGCCGTCGCCCGCGCACTCCGGGCACGGCGTCGGGACGACGGTGCCGAAGCCCTGGCACTGCGGGCACGGCCGGGACGTCATGACCTGGCCGAGGAAGGAGCGGGTGACCTGGGACACCTCGCCGCGGCCGCGGCACATGTCGCAGGTCTGCGCCGAGGTGCCGGGCGCGGCCCCCTCGCCGTTGCAGGTGCCGCAGGTGACGGCGGTGTCGACCTGGATGTCCTTGGTGGTGCCGAAGGCCGCCTCGTCCAGCTCGATCTCCAGCCGGATCATGGCGTCCTGCCCGCGCCGGGTGCGCGAGCGCGGTCCGCGCTGCTGCGACTGTCCGAAGAAGGCGTCCATGATGTCGCTGAAGTTGCCGAAGCCGGCGCCGAAGCCGCCCGGCCCGCCGGCGCCGCCGGCCGCGGACAGCGGATCGCCGCCGAGGTCGTACACCTGCTTCTTCTGCGGGTCGGAGAGCACCTCGTAAGCGGCGTTGATCTCCTTGAACCGCTCCTGGGTCTTCGGGTCCGGATTGACGTCCGGGTGCAGTTCGCGGGCGAGGCGCCGGAACGCCTTCTTGATCTCGTCCGGTCCTGCGTCGCGGCGTACGCCGAGCACGGCGTAGTAGTCCGTGGCCACTTACGACTCCGCCAGGATCTGTCCGACGTAACGTGCCACTGCGCGTACCGCTCCCATCGTTCCGGGGTAGTCCATGCGGGTCGGTCCGACCACGCCGAGTTTGGCGACTGCCTCGTCGCCCGAACCGTAGCCGACTGCCACCACGGAGGTGGAATTGAGGCCCTCGTGAAAATTCTCATGCCCGATGCGCACGGTCATCGTCGAGTCCCTGGTCTCGCCGAGCAGCTTCAGCAGGACCATCTGCTCCTCCAGTGCTTCCAGCACGGGCCGGATCGTCATCGGGAAGTCGTGGTTGAACCGGGTGAGGTTCGCCGCGCCCCCGAGCATGATGCGCTCCTCCTTCTCCTCGACGAGCGTTTCGAGGAGGGTGGCGAGCACCGTCGCGACGGCCGGCCGGTCGTCGGGTTCGAAGCTCTCCGGCAGGTCCTGGACCTGCGGCGGAACGTCGCTGAAGCGGCGGCCGACGATCCGGCTGTTGAGCCGGGCCCGCAGGTCCGCGAGCAGGGTCTCGCCGACCGGCGCGACGCAGTCGACGATCCGCTGCTCGACCCGGCCGGTGTCGGTGATCAGCACCAGCATGAGCCGGGCGGGCGCCAGCGACAGCAGCTCCACGTGCCGCACCGAGGAGCGGGTCAGCGACGGGTACTGCACGACGGCGACCTGCCGGGTGAGCTGCGCCAGCAGCCGCACCGTGCGGCCGACCACGTCGTCGAGGTCGACGGCGCCGTCGAGGAAGTTCTGGATGGCACGGCGTTCGGCGACGGACAGCGGCTTGACGCCGGCCAGCTTGTCGACGAAGAGCCGGTAGCCCTTGTCGGTGGGGATGCGGCCGGCGCTGGTGTGCGGCTGCGCGATGTACCCCTCGTCCTCCAGCACCGCCATGTCGTTGCGGACCGTGGCGGGCGAGACGCCGAGCTGGTGCCGCTCGGTCAGCGCCTTGGACCCCACCGGCTCCTCGGTGCCGACGTAGTCCTGAACGATCGCACGCAGCACCTCGAGTCTGCGTTCGCTCAGCATCGTGCACCTCCAGCCCCGGGATCTCGGACGTCCTGCCTGGCACTCCGCCGTTTCGAGTGCCAGCTCTCCCGCAGCCAGTGTACGGCGAGGCGGCAAGGGCTCGGCAAGACCGGCTCGGTATCGGACATCGCGCGACGGCGGGGACGGGCGGGGACGGAAGGACGCATTCACGGCCGGGTCGGGACAACACGCACGGCCGGGCAGGCGGGCGCGGGCGGCCGGGCGGCGAGCGCACGGCGACGGTAGCGTCATCCCCGTGGACGGTGCGGACGAGGCCGGCGGCGCGGTTCCGGCCGGGCCCGCGTGGGAGCAGCTGGCGCCCGGGGTGGCCCGGCGGCGGCTGCCCTTCCTCGACGTGACGATCGGGCTGGTCGTCGGCGCGGACGCGGTACTGCTGGTCGACACCGGTTCCACCCTGGGCGAGGGCGCGGAGCTGCGCGACCAGGTCGCGGCGCTGACCGGCCGCCCGGTCACCCACGTGGCGCTCACCCACGGCCACTTCGACCACGTCTTCGGCGCGGCCGCGTTCCCGGACGCCCGGGTGTGCGGGGAGCGGTCCCTCGCCGGGTACCTGGCACGCGAGCGGGAGCCGCTGCGCGCGGCCGCGGTCGCGTACGGCGTCGACCCGCGGGAGGCGGCACGGGCCGCGGCCGCCCTGCGCGCTCCTGACCTGCCGGTGGCCGGGGAGCTGGCGCTCGACCTCGGGGGCCGGCCGGTGCGGCTGCTGCACCCGGGTCCCGGGCACACCGGGCACGACCTGGTGGTGCTGGTGCCCGGCGCGGGCGCCGGCGACCCGCCGGTGGTGTTCTGCGGCGACCTGGTGGAGGAGTCGGGGGAGCCGCAGGCCGACGAGGACGCGGTGCCCGCCCGCTGGCCGGGCACGCTGGACGCGCTGCTGGCGGCCGGCGGCGAGACCGCGCGGTACGTGCCGGGGCACGGCGCGGTCGTCGACGCCCGCTTCGTGCGGGCCCAGCGGGACACGCTGGCCCGGCGGTTCGGCGCCGCCGGCTGAGCCGGACGGCCGCCGCTGGCTACCATCACCCCCATGCGCAGCCGCAGTTACGACGCCGATCTGACCCCGCCCTGGAAGAAGCAGGGACCCGCCCCCGAAGTGGCCGCGGAGGCCGACCTGGTGGTCGAGGAGGCCGCCACCGGCTTCTGCGGCGCGGTGGTGCGGGTGGAGAAGACCGCGGAGGGCCTCACCGTCACCCTGGAGGACCGCTTCGGCAAGCACCGGGTGTTCCCGATGGCGCCGCGCGGCTTCCTCATCGACGGCAGGACGGTGACGCTGGTGCGGCCCGCCGCCGCGCCGGCGCCCCGCGGCCCGCTGCTGTCCGCCTCCGGCTCGATCGCGGTGACCGGCGCGAAGGCCCGCGTGGCGCGGGCCGGCCGGATCTACGTCGAGGGCCGGCACGACGCCGAGCTGGTCGAGCGGGTGTGGGGGCACGACCTGCGGGTCGAGGGCGTCGTCGTGGAGTACCTCGAAGGCGTCGACGACCTGCCGGCCCTGGTGGCCGCCTTCGGGCCCGCCCCCGACGCCCGCCTCGGCGTGCTCGTCGACCACCTGGTGCCCGGCTCGAAGGAGTCCCGCATCGCGGCGTCGGTCACCGGGCCGGACGTCCTGGTCGTCGGCCACCCCTACATCGACGTGTGGGAGGCGGTGAAGCCGTCGTCGGTCGGCATCCCGGGGTGGCCGCGGGTGCCTCGCGGCGAGGACTGGAAGACCGGCGTCTGCCGGGCGCTCGGCTGGAGCGACCTCAGCACCGGTGAGGCGTGGCAGCGGATTCTGTCCGCCGTCAGCTCCTTCCGGGACCTGGAGCCGGAGCTGTTGGGCCGCGTCGAGGAGCTCATCGACTTCGTCACCTCCCCCTGACCCACCGGGCTTCGCCCGGAAGCCGCCTCCGACCGCCCGCCGGCCGGTGGCCCGGACGCGATCGCGACTGCCCCTCCGGGCCGGTGGCCAACCGCGCGCCGCGCGGCGGCTGAGCGCGCAGTTCCCCGCACCCCCTCAAAAACGGGCCCGCGCCCGCGCAGGGCCTCGCCCCCAGCAGCCCACCACCGGGCGGTGGACAGGGGGCGCGGCGTCAGTCGACGAGGTCGCGGACGACGGCGTCGGCCAGGAGGCGGCCGCGGAGGGTGAGGACGGCGCGGCCGAGGGCGTAGGGGCCGGGTTCGAGGAGGCCGTCGCGCAGGGCGCGGGCGGCCGCGCGGGCGCCCTCGTCGGCGAGCAGGTCGAGCGGGCAGCCCTGGGAGAGCCGCAGCTCCAGCAGGATCCGCTCGACCCGCCGGTCCTCGGCGGCCAGCACCTCGCGGCCCGCACCCGGGCTGCGCCCCTCGCCCAGGGCCTGCGCGTACGCGCCCGGGTGCTTGACGTTCCACCAGCGCACGCCGCCGACGTGGCTGTGCGCGCCGGGGCCCGCGCCCCACCAGTCCGCGCCGGTCCAGTACAGCTCGTTGTGCCGGCAGCGCCCCTCGGGGGTGGTCGCCCAGTTCGACACCTCGTACCAGGAGAAGCCCGCGGCGGCGAGCCGCTCCTGCGCGATCAGGTAGCGGTCGGCGTGCACGTCGTCGTCGGTCGTCGGGACCTCGCCGCGGCGGATCCGCGCGGCCAGCCGGGTGCCCTCCTCCACGATCAGCGCGTACGCCGAGACGTGGTCGGGACCGGCCCCGACGGCCGCGTCGAGGGAGGCCCGCCAGTCGTCGTCGGACTCCCCCGGGGTGCCGTAGATCAGGTCGAGGTTGACATGGTCGAAGCCGGCCGCGCGGGCCTCGGCGACGCAGCGCTCCGGCCGCCCGGGGGTGTGGGTGCGGTCCAGCACCTTCAGCACGTGCTGCCGGGCGCTCTGCATGCCGAAGGAGATCCGGTTGAAGCCGCTGTCGCGCAGCCGCGCCAGATAGGCGGGGTCGACGGACTCAGGGTTGGCCTCCGTGCTGACCTCGGCGCCCGGCGCCAGCCCGAACTCGGTGCGGATCGCATCCAGCATCCGCCCGAGGTCGGCCGCCGGCAGCAGCGTGGGGGTGCCGCCGCCGACGAAGACCGTCTCGACCGGCCGCGGGTCGTCGCCGAGCACCTTGCGGGCCAGCCTGACCTCGTCGATCAGCACGTCCGCGTAGTTCTCGCGGGAGGCCGGCGCGCCGCCCGAGCCGCGCAGCTCGGTCGCCGTGTAGGTGTTGAAGTCGCAGTAGCCGCAGCGGGTCGCGCAGTACGGCACGTGCACGTAGAAGCCGAGCGGCCGGTCGGCCGCGCCGGCCAGCGCGTGCGCCGGCAGGGCGCCGTCGGCGGGCACGGGTTCGCCGTCGGGGAGTACGGAAGGCATCCTCCCAGTATCCGGCACGCCCGCGGTGTCCCGGCCGGGCCGCCGTCCAGGCCGGGCCGCCGTCCCGGCCGGCGTCAGGCCCGCAGCACCAGCAGCGCCAAGTCGTCGGCGGGCGGCTCGGCGTCGAAGTCGTGCACGGCCCTGCGGATGCGCTCGGCGACGCCGGCCGCGTCCAGGCCCGCGCAGTCGCGCAGCGCCGCCGCGAGCCCGTCCCCGTCGTCGAACTGGCGGGGGCCGTGGCGGCGTTCGGTGACGCCGTCGGTGACGCACAGCAGCACCTCGCCGGGCGCGAGGTCGAAGGACTGGGCGGTGTAGCGGGCGTCGTCGGCGATGCCGAGCAGCAGCTGCGGGTCGGCGGCGGGCCGTACCGAGCCGTCCGCGGCCAGCAGCAGCGGCAGCGGGTGGCCGGCGGAGGCCAGCGTGCACCGGGCGCCGGCCGTACGCCCCTGGCCCGCTCCGTCCCGGCGGTACGGCGTGACCTCGCCGTACAGCAGCGACAGGAAGCGGCCCTGGCCGCCGTCCCAGGTCGCGGTCTCGGCGAGCAGGGCGGTGGCCGCCTCGTCGGCCAGCGCCCGGTTGAGCCGGTCGAGGACGTCCGCGACGCCGTAGCCCTCGCGGGCCAGCAGCCGCAGCACCGGGCGGGCGATCCCGGCGAGCGACGCGGCCTCGGGGCCGCCGCCGCAGACGTCGCCGAGCGCGAAGCACCAGCGGCCGTCGCCCGCCGGGAACAGGTCGTAGAAGTCGCCGCCCACCCAGTCGCCGGCCGCCGGCTCGTAGACCACCGCGTGCGCCACCCCGGGGATGTGCCCGGTGGCGGGCGGCAGCAGGCCGCGCTGCAGCACGGTGCTGATCATGGCCTGGCGGGCGTACTGCCGGGCGGTGCCGAGGGCCAGCGCGACCCGGCGGGCGAAGTCCTCGATGAGGCCCGTGGTCTCGTCGGGCAGCCCGAGCACGCCGCTGCGGCCGAGCATCAGCGTGCCGTGGCAGTGGCCCGCGGCGACCAGCGGCACGGCGAGCGCGCCGAAGGGTTCCGCGAGCGGCCGCCGCACCCCGGGGGGGTTGCCTGCGGCGGGCGGCAGCGCGGGCGGCGACTTCTCCAGTACGGCCCGCAGGTCGTCGATGCGGTGCTCCGCGCCGTGCCAGACGTGCGCGAGGCGCGGCGCCGCGTTCTGCGGGTACAGCCACACCGCGCACCAGTCCGCGAGGCGCGGCACGAGCAGCTGGGCGGCCAGCGAGGCGATGTTCTCCTCGTCGAGCTGTCCGGCCAGCAGGTCGGACGCCTCGGCGAGGAAGGAGAGCGAGCCGCGGCTGATCCACTCCGGGTCGGCACGCCGTGACGGGCCGGGCCGGACCGGCGCGAGCAGCTGCGCGGGGGCGGGGGCGTCGAGGTCCCGGCCGGGACCGTGGACGCCGTCGGCGTCGTCCGCGTGGTCCGCCTCGTCCGCGTCGAGCGGCACGCGGCACCAGACGGTCTTGCGGTCGCGGTGGTAGGTGATGCCCCAGGAGTCGGCGAGGACCGCGACGAGGTGCAGGCCGCGGCCGCCCTCCGCGCTGTCCGGCGGCCCCTCCATGCCGGCCCGCAGGGTGCGGGCCGGGTGGCGGTCGGTGACCTCCAGGACGAGGGCGGGGCCGCCCTGGTCGGTGGTGTCCAGCCGGCACAGCAGGTCCACGGTGGTGCCGGCGTGCACGACGGCGTTCGTGACCAGCTCGCTGACCAGCAGCGTGCCGTCCTCGACGGCCCGCTCGGCGAAGCGCGGGTCGGCCCACGCGGCGAGCGCGGACCCCAGGAAGCGGCGGGCCGCGGCGGCGGCCAGCTCGTTCCCCGGCAGGGTGGTCGCCGCCACGCGGTGGTCGGGCCTGGGGCCCGCGTCGGTCACGCTCATCGCTCCAGGCTCCCAGCGATGCCGCCTCGCGGCGGCGAGCCCGGGTCAACGTCCCCCGTTCGTACGACGTCGGGCCGCGCGGGGCCCCGCTCCCCTGCCGCGTCCGCTATGGTCCGCCCCCGCCCCAGCGCTGGGCGCGCGGCCGTTTGCCCAGCCCCTTCAGGCCGGTGGCCGGCCGCGGGCCGGTACGTGGCCCGTCGCGCCGTTCCCCGCGCCCCCGGAAAACCCCGGGCTGCGCCCGCGGTGGGTCAGGACTCGCGGGAGCCGGTGTACATCTCGTCGATGAGCGGGGCGAACTCCCGCTCGACGACCGGCCGCTTGAGCTTGAGGGAGGGGGTGAGGTCGCCGTGCTCGACGTCGAGGTCGCGCGGGAGGATGCGGAAGTTGCGGATCTGCTGCCACCGCTGCAGCCCCTCGTTGAGGCGCTGGACGTAGCCGTCGATCAGCTCGCGGACCTCGTCGCCGGTGACGACCTCCTGGTAGGTGCGGCCGGCCAGGCCGTGCTCGGCCGCCCAGCCGAGGATCGTCGGCTCGTCGAGGGCGAGCAGCGCCGTGCAGAAGTTGCGGCCGCCGCCGACCACCAGGACGTTGCTGACGAACGGGCACACCGCCTTGAACTGGCCCTCGACCTCGGCCGGCGCGATGTACTTGCCGCCGGACGTCTTGATGAGGTCCTTCTTGCGGTCGGTGATCTTCAGGAAGCCGTCGGGCGACAGCTCGCCGATGTCGCCGGTGTGGAACCAGCCGTCCGGCTCCAGCACCTCGGCGGTCTTCTCGGGCAGCCCGTGGTATCCCAGCATGATGCCGGGGCCGCGCAGCATGATCTCGCCGTCCTCGGCGATCCTGACCTCCAGGCCCGGCAGCGCCTTGCCGACGGTGCCGGTCCGGTAGGACTCGCCGGGGTTGACGAAGCTGGCCGCGCTGGACTCGGTGAGGCCGTAGCCCTCCAGGATGTGGATGCCGGCGCCGGCGAAGAAGTAGCCGATGTCCGGGGCGAGGGCCGCGGAGCCGGAGACGCAGGCGCGCAGCCGGCCGCCGAAGGCCGCCCGCAGCTTGGCGTAGACGAGCTTGTCGGCGAGCGCGTGCTTGGTGCGCAGGGCGAGCGGGGCGGTCGGCGAGCCGGTCAGCCGCATGCTGTTCTGGGTGGCCTTGGCGTACTCGCGGGCGACCTCGGCGGCCCACTGGAAGATCTTGTACTTCGCGCCGCCGCCGGCGCGCGCCTTGGCCGCGACGCCGTTGTAGACCTTCTCGAAGATCCGCGGCACGGCGGCCATGTAGGTGGGCTGGACGATCGGCAGGTTCTCGATGATCTTGTCGACCCGGCCGTCGACCGCGGTGACGTGCCCGACGGTGATGTGCCCGGCGGTCAGCACCTTGCCGAAGACGTGCGCGAGCGGCAGCCACAGGTACTGCACGTCGTTCTCGTCGAGCAGGTCGATCGCCTCGATGGCGCGGGCCATGTACGCCCAGGCGTCGTGGGGCAGCCGCACGCCCTTGGGGCGCCCGGTGGTGCCCGAGGTGTAGATGAGGGTGGCGAGCTGGTCGCGCTGGAGGGCGGCGACCGCCTCGCGCACCGCCTCGGGGTGCTGTTCGAGGAAGGCCGCGCCACGCTTCTCCAGCTCCTGGAGCGACAGCACCCAGCCGTCGCCGTCCGGGTCGGCGGCGTCCGCGGTGTCGATGACCACGACGTGGGCGAGGTCGGGCAGCTCGGCGCGGCGCTGGCGGGCCTTGGCGAGCTGCGCGGCGTCCTCGGCGATCAGGATCCGGCTGCCGGAGTCGGCGAGGATGAACGCGGTCTCGTCCGCGTTGGTGCTCGGGTAGATCGTGGTGGTGGCCGCGCCCGCGCACAGCACGCCGAGGTCGGCGAGGATCCACTCGACGCTGGTGTTGGCGGCGATGGCGACGCGCTCCTCGGGGCGCACCCCGAGGTCCATCAGCCCGGCGGCCACCGCGAAGACGCGGGTGGCAGCCTGGCCCCAGGTGAGCGACTTCCACCCGTCCGGCCCCTGTCCGTCGTCGGCCGGCACCGGGTAGCGGTAGGCCTCGGCGTCCGGTGTCGCGGCGACCCGCTCCAGGAAGAGCGACGCCACGGACGGGGGCCGATTCTCGATCAGGGACTGTGTGCCGGTCACGACGACCTCCGGGACGCGCGGGGTTTTGTTAACTCACCAGTAACCTATCCGGTCGAAACAGGGTAGAGGGCCGACGCCCGGCGCGTAAGAGGGTGCGGCCGGCGGGTTCGCCGCACCCCGGCTCCCCGCGGCCGCTACTTCTTGGCCTTGGCCTCCCCGTCGGAGTCGGTCGACAGGACCGCGATGAACGCCTCCTGCGGCACCTCCACGCTGCCGACCATCTTCATCCGCTTCTTGCCCTCCTTCTGCTTCTCCAGCAGCTTGCGCTTGCGGCTGATGTCACCGCCGTAGCACTTGGCGAGGACGTCCTTGCGGATGGCGCGGACCGTCTCGCGGGCGATCACCCGGGAGCCGATGGCGGCCTGGATGGGCACCTCGAAGTTCTGCCGCGGGATCAGCTCGCGCAGCTTGGCGACCAGCCGGACCCCGTAGGCGTACGCCTTGTCCTTGTGGGTGATCGCGGAGAACGCGTCGACCTTGTCGCCGTGCAGCAGGATGTCGACCTTGACCAGCTCGGCGCTCTGCTCGCCGGTGGGCTCGTAGTCCAGCGAGGCGTAGCCGCGGGTCTTGGACTTCAGCTGGTCGAAGAAGTCGAAGACGATCTCCGCGAGCGGGAGCGTGTAGCGGATCTCGACGCGGTCCTCGGAGAGGTAGTCCATGCCCAGCAGCGAGCCGCGGCGGTTCTGGCACAGCTCCATGATCGCGCCGATGAACTCGGTGGGCGCCAGCACGGTGGCCCGCACCACCGGCTCGTGCACCTCGGCGATCTTGCCCTCGGGGAACTCGCTGGGGTTGGTGACGATGTGCTCGACGCCGTCCTCCATGACCACCCGGTACACCACGTTCGGCGCGGTGGCGATCAGGTCGAGGCCGAACTCGCGCTCCAGCCGCTCCCGGATCACGTCCAGGTGCAGCAGGCCGAGGAAGCCGCAGCGGAAGCCGAAGCCGAGCGCGGCGGACGTCTCCGGCTCGTAGGCCAGCGCCGCGTCGTTCAGCTGGAGCTTGTCCAGCGCCTCGCGCAGCTCCGGGTAGTCCGAGCCGTCCAGCGGGTAGAGCCCGGAGAACACCATCGGCTTGGGGTCCTTGTAGCCGCCGAGCGCCTCGGTGGCGCCGTGGCTGAGGGTGGTGATGGTGTCGCCGACCTTGGACTGGCGGACGTCCTTCACCCCGGTGATCAGGTAGCCGACCTCGCCGACGCCCAGGCCGTCGTGCGGGTGCATCTCCGGGGAGGAGACGCCGATCTCCAGCAGCTCGTGGGTGGCGCCGGTGGACATCATCCGGATCCGCTCGCGCTTGGTGAGCTGGCCGTCGATGACCCGGACGTAGGTGACGACGCCGCGGTAGGAGTCGTAGACCGAGTCGAAGATCATCGCGCGGGCGGGCGCGTCCTTGACGCCGACGGGGGCCGGCACCTCGCGGACCACCCGGTCGAGCAGCGCGTCCACGCCCACGCCGGTCTTCGCCGAGACCCGCAGCACGTCGGCGGGGTCGCAGCCGATCAGGTTGGCCAGTTCCTCGGAGAACTTCTCCGGCTGGGCCGCGGGCAGGTCGATCTTGTTGAGCACCGGGACGATGGTGAGGTCGTTCTCCATCGCGAGGTAGAGGTTCGCCAGGGTCTGCGCCTCGATCCCCTGCGCCGCGTCGACCAGCAGGACGGTGCCCTCGCAGGCGGCCAGCGAGCGGGACACCTCGTAGGTGAAGTCGACGTGGCCGGGGGTGTCGATCATGTTCAGGATGTGGGTGCGGCCCATCTGGTCGCCCGCGGTCGGCGCCCAGGGCAGCCGGACCGCCTGCGACTTGATCGTGATCCCTCGCTCACGCTCGATGTCCATCCGGTCGAGGTACTGGGCGCGCATCTGGCGCTGGTCGACCACGCCGGTGAGCTGCAGCATCCGGTCGGCCAGGGTGGACTTGCCGTGGTCGATGTGGGCGATGATGCAGAAGTTGCGGATCAGCGCCGGGTCGGTACGGCTCGGCTCCGGGACGTTGAGCGGCACATGGGAAGGGATGGCGGGCACGCAGGGTCCATTTTCTTGAGACGCGTTACGGTGCGGGCTGTCTGTCTACGCTGTCCCCCATAGTCCCATGGCCGGGGGGCTGCTCGGGTTTGGGAGGCGCGGCGCGCTGCTGGTAGTCTGGGGCGCTGTGCCTCGTGCCCTCTACCCGAGGCGCTCACCTCCCGGCGGACCCCGCCGGGAACCCCTTGAAGAATACGAACCTGAGAAGGCTCTTTCGTGGCGAACATCAAGTCCCAGATCAAGCGCAACAAGACCAACGAGAAGGCGCGCCTGCGCAACAAGGCCGTCAAGTCCGAGCTGAAGACCGCGATCCGCCGCACCCGTGAGGCCGTCGCCGCCGGTGACGCCGAGAAGGCCGGCACCGCCGCCCGTCTCGCCGCCAAGAAGCTCGACAAGGCCGTCAGCCGGGGCGTCATCCACAAGAACCAGGCCGCCAACAAGAAGTCGGCGCTGGCTCAGTCGGTCTCCGCGCTGCAGGGCTGATCCCGCGCGGTCCCGCCCCAGGCGCGGACCGCTCCTTTCCACGATCTGCGGCACCTCCGGCAATCGGACTCAGCGGCCCCTCTACCGCCCGGACCGGCACCGCCCATGATCAAGTGCGCCGCACGCGGACGTTCGCCACGTGCCAGCGGCGCCGGAAATCCACCACACCGCCCGCCCGGGAAAACCGGGCGGGCGGTGTGTTTTCCGCACTATTCTCTGGCCATGTCGACGCCTCCGGAACAGCCGAGCGCCTCCCCCTACTCCCCTCCGCCGCAGAACCCCGGCGGATACGGCACACCGGTGCCGCCGCAGCACAACCCCTACGCGCAGGAGCCGCCGGCGCCGGGGCAGGCACCGGGGCCGGGGCAGGCACCGGGGCAGCCGGTCTGGGCCCCGCCGGGCACGGCGCCGGGTGCGCCGGCCGGCGGCGGGCGCGGCGGGGCCGGGAAGGCGGTGCTGTGGGCCGTGGTCGGCGCGGTGGTCGCCTCCGCGGCGTGGGGCGGCGCGATCGTGCTGCTGCGCAAGGACTCCAGCGCCGACCTGCGCGGGTACAAGGTCGTGAGCGACCTGTGCACCTCCTCCGACCTGTCCGCCTTCGGCCCGGACTACGAGGGCAGCTCCTCGCACACCGCCTACTTCTCCAAGGGCGCCTCGCTCGACTCGATGACGTGCAGCGAGAGCCTGTCCACGCCGCCGACCGCCGCGGACTCCGAGTCCGCGTACACCTACAGCCAGCTCGACCTGCACAAGAAGACCGACCCCGCGGGTGAGTTCCGGGACACCTGGAAGGGCTTCACCCAGCACAAGGACGACAAGTACACGGTCACCTCGATCCCCGGCCTCGGCGACGAGGCGTACCTGATCAAGGGCGACTCGATCACCACGAGCAGCTCGGGCGAGCGCTACGTCACCGTCGCGGTCCGCGACGGCTGGACGACGTACTCGCTGAACTGGACGCAGTTCAGCGACTACGGCGACACCGCCGCCACGGCCAAGCTGCCGAGTGTCGACAAGGTCGCGCAGTGGGTGCAGACCTCGGCGAAGGAGACCCTGGCGAAGCTGAAGAAGTAGCCGGGCAGCCGCCGGGGCGGGTGCGGCCGCCCGGACCTGCGGCTCAGGCGTGGGCGCGGGACGCCCGGGAGATGGTGACGACCGCCTTCTCCAAGGCGTACGCCGGGTCTGCGCCGCCGCCCTTGACCGCGGCGTCGGCCTCGGCGACGGCCCGCAGCGCGTCCGAGACGCCGTCGGCGCTCCAGCCGCGGACCTGCTGGCGGACGCGGTCGATCTTCCACGGCGGCATGCCGAGGTCCCGGGCGAGCTGGCCCGGGTTGGCGCCGCGCGGCGCGGAGGCGACCTTGCCGATCGCCCGCACCCCGGAGGCCAGCGCGAAGGTGATGCCGGGCGCCGGCTGGCCGACCGACAGGGCCCAGCGCAGCCGCTCCAGGGCCTCGGCGGTACGGCCGGTGACGGCGAGGTCGGCGACCTCGAAGCCGGTGGCCTCGGCGCGGCCGGTGTAGTACCTGGCGACCGTCTGCACGTCCACGGCGCCGTCGATGTCCGCAGTCAACTGGGCGCAGGCGCTGGCGAGTTCCCGCAGATCACTGCCGATCGCGTCGACCAGCGCCTGGGCCGCCTCGGGGGTGACCGAGCGGCCGAGGGTACGGAACTCGCCCCGGACGAAAGCCAGCCGGTCGGCGGGCTTGGTCATCTTCGGGCACGCCACCTCGCGGGCGCCGGCCTTGCGGGCGGCGTCCAGCAGCGCCTTGCCCTTGGCGCCGCCGGCGTGCAGCAGCACGAGGGCGATCTCCTCGACGGGCGCGGCCAGATACGCCTTGATCTCCTTCACGGCGTCCGCCGAGAGGTCCTGGGCGCCGCGGACCACGAGGACCTTGCGCTCGGAGAACAGCGACGGGCTGGTCAGCTCCGCCAGGGTGCCGGGCTGGAGCGCGTCGGACGCCAGGTCCCGCACGTCGGTGTCCGCGTCGGCGGCGCGGGCGGCGGTCACCACCTCGCGCACGACGCGGTCGAGCAGCAGGTCCTCCTGTCCCACCGCGAGGGTGAGCGGAGCGAGGACGTCGTCGGGTGCGCTCTTTCTGGCCATCGCGGCCCAGCATCCCACGGGCCTGTGACAGACCGGGCCCCGGCGTCGGCGAGAATGCCGGGGTGAGCGACGTACGACATGTGCTGGTCCTGCCCGACCGCGACGCCGCGCAGGGGGCCGCCGAGGCCCTCTCCGCCCGTTTCGCCCTCCCGGAGGAGCCCCGCCTGGTGCGCGACGCCCTGGCCGGCGAGGACGACGCCGAGGACGCGCAGTGGCTGGTCGTGGTCGAGGACCCGCGCGAAGACCTGGAGCGCGCCGCGCTGGACGCGGTGGCCGAGGAGTTCGACGGCTGGCTGGAGTAGCCGCCCCTCCCCGGGCGGTGGCGGCGTGCGCCCCCGGCCGGCCCTGGTGCCACGGCAGCGCCCGGGGACTACGGCAGCGGCTGCGGCTGGGGCCGAGGCCCGGGGAGCGCCGGGGGCCCGGCGGCCTCGCCCGTGGCCTTCCGCGGGAGCTCGCGCAGCCGCGGCACCGGCGACGGCAGGATCCACAGCACGCACAGCACACCGCCGACCGTGGCGATCCACAGCGTCGGACGCAGGCCGATGGAGCTGCCCAGCACGCCGCCGACCAGGGCGCCGAGCGGGCGCATGCCGTAGTTCACGGTGCGGAACGCGCCGCTGACCCGGGAGCGCAGCACGTCGGGTATGAGCGCGGCCTGCAGCGAACCGCTGGTGATGTCCAGCAGCATCAGCCCGAAGCCGGAGAGGAACTCCGCGGCGAAGAACGCCCCCAGCACCGCGAGCTTCGGGCCGCCGGCGAGCGGCACGAGCACCAGCGGCGCGGGGAATCCGAGGTAGCCCAGCAGCACGGTTCGGCCCAGGCCGATGCGGCGCGCGATCCGCCCGGTGAGCGTCGCGCCCAGCAGCCCGCCCACCGCGCCCGCGCCGACCACCACGCCCAGCGTCCCGGCGTTCAGGCCGAGTCGGTCCACCGCGTAGAGCACGACGAGGGTGTGGAAGACGAAGTTGAAGAAGTTGACGGTGGCCGCGGCGGCGACAAGCGCGCGCAGGATCGGCGAGCGGCCGATGAAGCGCAGCCCGGCGGTGAGCTGTCCCTTCCCGCGGGCGGCGGCGGGCGGTTCCGCCGGGGCTATCCGGCTCAGCGAGGCGGCCGAGCAGAGGTAGGAGGCCGCGTCGGCGAGCAGCGCGAGGGGCGCGGCGAGCAGCTGGACCAGCAGCCCGCCCACGCTCGGGCCGGCCACGAACGAGAAGGCCCGGCTGCCGTTGCCCAGCGAGTTGCCCTCCACGTACTTCTCGGGCGCCACCAGCGACACGAACAGCGCCGCGTTGCACACGTCGAAGACCACCGCGAGGGCGCCCACCGCGAAGGCCACCACCATCAGCTGGACGAGCGTCAGGGCGCCGAGCGCGTAGGCCACCGGGACCGAGGCCATCAGCGCGGCGCGGCCGAGGTCGGCGGCGATCATCACACCGCGGCGCCTCCCGCGCCGGTCCGCCCAGGCGCCCGCGGGCAGCGACAGCAGGAGCGCGGGGAGCAGCCCCGCCATGGAGAGCCAGCCCATCTGCGCGGCGTCGGCGTGCAGCACCAGCACCGCGGTGAGCGGCAGCGCGAGGAAGGTGATCTCGTCGCCGAGGAACGAGATGCCCTGCCCCGTCCAGTACCGCCGGAACTGCCGCTCCCGCAGCAGCGACGGCGCGCGTGTGGCCAGCGCGCGGGCGACCCGGGCGGCCCTCACGCGTCCTCCTCCCGGGGCTCCGGCCGCGCGGGTTCGCGCCGCACCGGTTCGGGCGCGACGTACGCGATCTGCAGGTACGGCACCCGCCTGGCGCCCTCGGGCCGCAGCGAGGGGTCGGCGCCGCGGTCGGTGTACCGCGCGAGCAGGGCGTCCATCCGCTCCCCGAGGTCCGCCAGCTCCTGCGGGGTGAGATAGAGCGTGGTGTCGGTGAAGCGCTCCGCCTCCTGCCACTGCCGAGGCAGATCGCGCCGGGCCTCCAGCGCCTTGGTGAGGCGGGCGAAGTGGTTCTCCGCGACGGCGAGGGTGAGCGCGTCGGCGGCCTCGGCGACCGCGGGGTCGTCCGAGTAGCCGGGCCAGTTGGTGGAGTCCGCGGTCGCCCGCCAGGGCTTCTCACGGCCCGGCCCGTCCGGGTCGGCCTCCTCCGCGAGACCGTACTTGGCGAGTATCCGCAGGTGGTACGAGCAGCTGGCGACGGACTCGCCGGTCAGCTCGGCGGCGCGGGTCGCGGTGAAGGGCCCCTCCCGGCGCAGCAGCCCGGCCAGGGTCATCCGCGTCGGATGGGCGTAGGCCCGCAGGGCGCGGGGATCGGTCAGCTCGATCTTGGACGGCATGGGCTTCTGCTCCGGCATGTATGTAAAGCTATCTTTAGAAAGGACTGCTTGCAAGGATTCCTTTAGAAAGGAGTCTCTATCTCTCGCCGTCCCGTCAGCGAGCGCGCCCCACCGCCGTCCCCAAGTCGGCCGGCCGGTCGCCGGTCACCGCGATCGGGCCGTCGGTGTCGGTCCGCAGCACCACCGCGCCGAGCGCCCGCAGCGCGGTGACCGTGCGGGCCGCCGGATGCCCGTACGAGTTGCCCCGGCCCACGCTGATCAGCGCGAGCCGCGGGTGCGCCCGGGCCAGCAGCTCCGGGTCCTGGTGGGCGGAACCGTGGTGCGCGACCTTCAGCACGTCCACCCGCGGCAGATCCGGCACCTCGGCGAGCAGCTCCTCCTGCGCGGACGGCTCCAGATCGCCCATCAGCAGCAGCGTGAGGCCCGAGGCGTGCACCAGCAGTGCGACGCTCGCGTCGTTCGGGTTGTCGTCCGGCAGCGCCGCGGCGGACGGCGGCGGCCACAGCACCCGCCACCACAGCGCGCCGACCCTGCGCTCCTCCCCCGCGGACGCCCGTGACTCCGGCACGCCCGCCGCCGCGGCGGCCCGCCGCACCCGGGCCGCCTCGCCCGCGGGCTCGTCCAGCACGCTGGTCTCGATCGCGCCGACCCTGCGGCCCCGCAACACCCCCGGCAGACCGTCGGCGTGGTCCGCGTGGAAGTGCGTCAGGATCAGCAGCGGGACCGTGGTGACGCGCAGATCGCGCAGACACCGGTCGACCAGCGCCGGGTCGGGCCCGGTGTCGATCACCACGGCGGCGGCCGGGCCCGCAGCCAGTGCGAGCGCGTCGCCCTGGCCGACGTCGCACATCGCGAACCGCCAGTCCGCGGGCGGCCACTGCCCCGCGGGAACGGGCAGCCGCACCGGCCGCAGCAGCGCGAGCAGCAACAGCAGCGCGCAGCCGGCCGCCACCCGGGGGCGGCGCAGCAACGGGCGGCCGCACACCGTCGCGGCCGCCGTGACCACGACGAGCAGGGCCGCGCCCGGCCGGCCTGCGGGCCAGCCGATCTCCGCGCCCGGCAGCGCGGCGCCGTGCCGGGCGACGGCCGCGATCCACTGCGCGGGCGCCGCCGCGGTCCAGGCCAGCAGCCGGGCCGCGGGCATCGCGACCTGGGCGGCCGTCAGCGTGGCGAACCCGAGCGCGGTGGCCGCGCCCACCGCGGGCTCGGCCAGCAGGTTGCACGGCACCGCGACGAGGCTCAGCCGCCCCGACAGCAGCACGATGAGCGGGCCGCACGCGGCCTGCGCCGCCGCGGCGGCGGCCAGCGCCTCCGCGAGCCGCGGGCGCATCCCGTGCCGGCGCAGGGCCGCGCTCCAGCGCGGCGCGAGCGTCAGCAGCGAACCGGTCGCCAGCACCGACAGGGCGAACCCGTACGACCTCGCGAGGTCGGGCTCGTGCAGCACCAGCAGCACCACGGCGGCGCAGAGCGCCGGGAGGAGGGAGCGGCGGCGGCCGGTCGCGACGGCGAGCAGCGTGATCAGGCCGCACGCGGCGGCCCTCAGCACGCTCGGACCCGGTCGGCACACCAGCACGAAGCCGAGGGTCAGGGCCGCACCGGCCAGCGCCGTCCAGCGCAGCGGCAGGCCCAGCGCGGCGGCGAGGCCACGCCGCTCGATCCTGATCGCGGTCGCCGGCGGGCCGATCAGCAGGAGCAGCACGATCGTGAGGTTCGACCCAGAGACCGACGTCAGATGAGCGAGGTCGGTGGCCCGGAAGGCGTCCGCGAGGTCCTTCGGCACGGCGGTGGTGTCGCCCACGACCAGACCGGGCAGCAACGCGCGCGCGTCCCCCGGCAGCGGCGCGACCGCCTCGCGCAGCCCGTCGCGCAGCCGCGCGGCGAACCGCTGCGCCGCGCTCGGCGGGGCGACGATCCGGGGCGGGCCGTGTGTGCTCAGCACGGCGGCCTCGGCGGGGCCGCCGCCCGGCGGCCGTCCTGGCGGCGCGAGGCGGGCGGTGACCCGCACGGTCGTCGACGGGACCAGCCGGAGCCAGGGCGCGGGCGCGCCGCCCGCCATCACCACGACGGGAGTACGCACCCGGACGCCTTCCACCGCCACGGCCACGGCCGGCACCACGACCGTGCGCGGGGCGCGGATCGGGTCACCGCCGACCCTGACGGTGACGTCGGCGGTGGCCCTCGCCCGTGCCAGGCCCGGCACCGGGCCGCGGTGCAGGTCGGCGGCGCCGAGCACGGTGGCCGCCAGCGCGGCGGCGGCGCTCAGCGCCGCTGCCAGCGCCGCCAGCACGAGGCCGGCCCTGCGCCGCGCGTACCCGAACACCGCGCCCACCCCGAGCGCGACGCCGATCGCGGCCGCGGTCCACCCCGCGCCCACCCCCGGCACCGCCGCGGCAGCCGCCCACGCCCCCAGCGCCGGCCCCACCAGCCGCAGATCCGCCGGCCCCTCTCCCCGCGGCTGCGCCGCCCCCAGCCGCGACGCCGCCCCCGCGTGCACCGCGGCGCGGCGGGCTGCCGCCCGCGTCTCCACCGCCGGGCCCATCGGCCCCTCCCCGCGCACCCGGCCCGGCGGCCGAGCCGGTCCGACGTCGGCGCTCGCCGCGCTCGCCGGGCCCAGCGCGGCGTGCGGGCTCGTCACCCGGGCCGCACCCGGCGCCCGCTCCGGGCTCGCCCCGCCGGCCGGAACGGGAAGGCGCTCCCGGCGCACCGCACTCGGACGCGGCGCGCGACCTCGGCGCGCCGCCCGCCCGGAAGCCGCCGTCTCCTCGGAGTCCGCCGCCCACCGCGGGCGCGCCGCCCAAGGCGGACCCACCACCGGAGCCCGGCCCGACCTCGTGTCCCGACCCGGCGGCTCATCGCCCTTCCGTGGGGCGGCGCCGCCGAACCCGGCCGGGACTGCTCCCGCCCCGGCGGCCTCCGCGGCCGCTGCGGCTGCCGCCACCTCCGCCTGGGCGGCGGGGTCGGCCACCGCGCCCGTCACGCGCACACCCTCCGGCACCGCACGCTCCGCCTCCGCGCCCTGCGGCACCGCACCCTCCGCGCCCTCGCCGCCGAGCCCGGCCGGCATCGCTGCCGGCCTCGCCGCCCCGGCCGCGGCGGCGGAGTCCGCCTCCGCGCCGGCGGGCGGGCGGCTCATGGCTGGACCAGGGGCTGGAGGGTGGCGTATTTGCGGGGGCCGATGCCGGGGATCTGGCGGAGTTGGGTGAGGGAGGTGAAGGCGCCGTGGCGGGTGCGGAAGTCGAGGATGTGCTGGGCGAGGACGGGGCCGACGCCGGGGAGGGCGTCGAGTTGGGCGAGGGTGGCGGAGCTGAGGCTGACCGGGCCCGCAGGCGGGGACGCCCCCGAGGGGTCGGCGGGGCCGGGGGCGAGAGCAGGGGCGGGGTGGACGCCGACGAGGATCTGCTCGCCGTCGACGAGGACGCGGGCGAGGTTGAGGGCGGTGGTGTCGGTGCCACGGAGCGGGCCGCCCGCGGCGCTCAGGGCGTCGGCCACGCGGGAGCCCTGGGGAAGGCGCCGCAGCCCCGGCCGGGCGACCTTGCCGGCGATGTCGACGGTGACCCGGGCCGCCGCGCTCGGCCGGACGGCGGGCGGAAGCCGCAGCGGTGCGGCGGCGACCGGTGGCAGAACACGTACGGCGTGCGGGCGGCCCGCCCAGTAGTGCTGGAAGGCGAGGCCGCCCGCGGTCACCAGCACGACCGCGAGCGCGACCACCGTCTTGAACTCCAGCCCGCAGCGCACGAACAGCCAGGCCCGCAGCCGCCCGACCGGGCCGTCGCCGAAGACCGGCAGGCCGGGAAGCGGGTCGGCCAGCCGCGGCTGCGGCGCCGGCTCCCCGTCAGGTGCCGGATCGCCCGGCGGTGCGAACGCCGGCACACCGAAGATCGCCTCGGCCCGCCGCCTGGTGGCGTCCTTGTCGGGCGGGTCGACGACGTGCGCTCCGATGCCGGGACCGGCGGGGCGGGGACGGGTGCGTGTGCTCATGTCCCCGATGCTGGACCGGCACGGGCGGCAAAGATGATCTTGCCGGATTCCTGTGGACAACCCGGCACTTGTGGACAACTCGGCCACCCGTGCGGGTGACGTGACGCCCCGACGCCGCCCCCGACCCTGCCCGCACCCGCACCGCCGGCGCCCGCACCGCCCGCCCCGGCCCGCCGGCGCCCGGCGGCTCAGTGCGGCGAGACCACGACCCCCAGCAGCCCCGGCCCCGCGTGCGCCCCGATCACCGCGCCCACCTCGCTGACCACCAGACCGTCCAGCCCGGGGACGCGCTCGCGCAGCCGGTCGGCGAGGGCGGCCGCGCGGTCGGCGGCGGCGAGGTGGTGGACGGCGAGGGCGACGCGGCGTGCGCCGGCCTCCTCGACCACGATCTCCTCCAGCCGGGTGATCGCCTTGGACGCCGTCCGCACCTTCTCCAGCAGCTCGATGCGCCCGTCGGCGAGCCGGAGCAGCGGCTTCACGGCCAGCGCGGAGCCGAACAGCGCCTGGGCGGCGCCGATCCGGCCGCCGCGCCGCAGGTAGTCGAGGGTGTCGACGTAGAAGTACGCCGAGGTGTCGGCGGCCCGCTTCTCGGCGGCGGCCACGACCTCGTCCGGCGTGCCGCCGGAGCCCGCCGTCTCGGCGGCGGACAGCACGGTGAAGCCGAGGGCCATCGCGACCATGCCGGTGTCGACGACCCGCACCGGGACGGGGGCGCTCTTCGCCGCGACCGTCGCGGCGTCGTACGTGCCGGAGAAGTCGGCGGACAGGTGGAGCGAGACGATCGCCTCGGCGCCGGACGCGGCGGCCGCCTCGTACGCGGCGGCGAACTCCGCGGGGGCGGGGCGGGAGGTCGTGACCGGGCGGCGGCGCTGGAGCGCGCGGGCGACCGCCGGGGCGGAGATCTCGGTGCCCTCCTCGAACGCCTCGTCGCCGATCACCACGGTGAGGGGGACGACGGAGATGCCGTGGCTCGTGAGGGCGTCCTGGCCCAGGTAAGCGGTGGAATCCGTGACGATGGCGACGTGCGGGGGCATGTCGGGAGGTTACCGGGGTGCAGGTCGCGAGGACAGTTGGGGCGGCGGGCCGCGGGCCGCGGATCGATGCCGGATCGATGGCGCGGCCGGGCTCCGAGGACCGAACCGGGCCTGCCGGGGTCACCGGCCGGGGTCAGTCGCCGGACGGGCTGAGCTTCGACGGCCAGTGGCGCAGCGCGGTGGATTCGAGGTCGATCTCGCGGCTGAGCCCGGCGAGGTCGTCGGCCGCGAAGTGGCGGGCCCGGTCCTGGGCCGCCCAGCGCAGCGCGTCCGCGCTGTGCGTGATCCGCTCGGCGCGCGCCGCGAGGTCGGGCAGCCGCGCCTGGACCCTGGCCCGGTCGGGTTCGCCCTCCAGCAGGCGCAGTTCGCCGTCGAGGGCGCGCGCGTGGCCGTCGAGCCGGGCCAGCAGCCCGGCGGCCTCGTCCAGCGAGGCGTCCTGGCCGCGGCCCTCCTCCACGGCGCGGAAGGTGCTGTCCAGGGAGGTGCGCAGGGCCAGCCGCAGCCGGGCCAGCTCGCCCGACGGGCCGGGCACCGTACGGCTGCGGACGCGCAGCCGGTTGTCCTCGACGACGCGCCGCGCTTGGGCGCTGCCCCGGTCGATCCCCTCGCGCACCCGGCGCTTGACCGCGCGCGCCGTGCGCACCGTCGCCACCACCGCGAGCGAGGCGAAGATCAGGAAGAGCAGGAGGACGATCATCCCTGCGGTCTCCACGGCATCTCCTCCTCAGGCTCTCTGCCTCCACGGTAGCGGCTGGGGGCGGGTTCGGGGGTCCGGCGGACCCCCGAACCTGCCCCTAGGGGCCGGATGCGGCCCCGAGCCGGCCCGTACCCGCAGGCACCCGGCCCTCCCCGCACCCGCAGGCACCCACCCGCTCACACCCGCTCACACCACGATGTTCACCAGCTTCGGCGCCCGCACGATCACCTTCCGCACCTGCGCGCCGCCCAGCGCCGCGACGACCGCCGGGTCGGCCAGCGCGACCGCCTCCAGGTCGGCGTCGGCGATGTCCGGGGCGACCTCCAGGCGCGCCCTGACCTTGCCCTTGATCTGCACGACGCAGGTCACGGCCTCGTCCTGCACCAGCGCCGGGTCGGCCACCGGGAACGGCGCGTGGGTCAGCGAGGCGGGGTGGCCCAGCCGGGACCACAGCTCCTCGGCGACGTGCGGCGCCAGCGGCGCGACCAGCAGCACCAGGGGCTCGGCGATGGCGCGCGGGACCGGGCCGCCGGTCCTGGTCAGGTGGTTGTTCAGCTCGGTGATCTTGGCGATGGCGGTGTTGAAGCGCAGGCCGGCCATGTCGGCGGTGACGCCGTCGATCGCCTTGTGCAGGGCGCGCAGGGTCTCCTCGTCCGGCTCGGTGTCGACGACGGTGACCTCGCCGGTCGTCTCGTCCACCACGTTGCGCCACAGCCGCTGCAGCAGCCGGTACTGGCCGACGACCGCGCGGGTGTCCCAGGGGCGGGACACGTCCAGCGGGCCCATCGCCATCTCGTACAGCCGCAGGGTGTCGGCGCCGTACTCGGCGCAGATCTCGTCGGGGGTCACCGCGTTCTTCAGCGACTTGCCCATCTTGCCCAGCAGCCGCGAGACCTGCTCGCCCTGGTGGTAGTAGGCGCCGTCGCGCTCTTCGACCTCGGCGGCGGGCACCGCGATGCCGCGCGCGTCACGGTAGACGAACGCCTGGATCATGCCCTGGTTGTACAGCTTGTGGAACGGCTCGAAGGACGAGACGTGGCCCAGGTCGTACAGCACCTTGTGCCAGAAGCGCGCGTACAGCAGGTGCAGGACCGCGTGCTCGGCGCCGCCGACGTACAGGTCGACGCCGCCGGCGGGCTGCCCCTCGCGCGGGCCCATCCAGTACGCCTCGGCCTCGGCGGAGACCATCTGGGCGGAGTTGTGCGGGTCCAGGTAGCGCAGCTCGTACCAGCAGGAACCGGCCCAGTTGGGCATGGTGTTGGTCTCGCGGCGGTAGCGGCGCACGCCGCGGCCGTCGCCCAGGTCCAGCTCGACGGTGACCCAGTCGGCGTCGCGGGACAGCGGCGTCTCGGGCGAGGTGTTCGCGTCGTCCGGGTCGAAGGTGCGGGGGCTGTAGTCGTCGACCTCGGGCAGCTCGACGGGCAGCATCGAGTCGGGCAGGGCGTGCGGGACGCCGTCCTCGTCGTAGACGATCGGGAAGGGCTCGCCCCAGTACCGCTGGCGGCTGAACAGCCAGTCGCGCAGGCGGTAGTTGACGGTGCCCTCGCCGATGCCGCGGTCGGTCAGCCAGGCGGTGATCGCGGCCTTGGCCTCGACCACGCCCAGGCCGTCCAGGCTGATGCCGGCGCCAGCCGACTGGATGATCCGCGCGTCGTACGCCACGAAGGCGTCGTCCCAGCTCGCCGGGTCGGTGCCGCGGCCGTCGGTGGGCTCGACCACGCAGCGCATCGGCAGCTCGAAGGCGCGGGCGAAGGCGAAGTCGCGGCTGTCGTGGGCGGGCACCGCCATGATCGCGCCGGTGCCGTAGCCCATCAGGACGTAGTCGGCGATGAAGACCGGGACGGGCTCGCCGCTGACCGGGTTCACCGCGAAGGCGCCGGTGAAGACGCCGGTCTTGTCCTTCGCCTCGGCCTGCCGCTCGACGTCGGACTTCGAGGCGGCCTGCTTGCGGTAGGCGGCGACGGCCTCGGCGGGGGTGGCGTGGCCGCCGGTCCACACCTCGTGGGTGCCCTCGGGCCAGGAGGCCGGCACGATCGAGTCGACCAGGGCGTGCTCGGGGGCCAGCACCATGTAGGTGGCGCCGAACAGGGTGTCCTGGCGGGTGGTGAAGATCGTGACGGCGTGCTCGGTGTGTGCGCCGGACGCCTCGTGCACCGGGAAGTCGACCCGGGCGCCCTCGCTGCGGCCGATCCAGTTGCGCTGCTGCAGCTTGATCGCCTCGGGCCAGTCCAGCGCGTCCAGGTCGGTCAGCAGCCGGTCGGCGTAGGCGGTGATGCGCATCTTCCACTGGCGCAGGTTCGCCTTGAAGACGGGGTAGTTGCCGCGCTCGGAGCGGCCGTCCGCGGTGACCTCCTCGTTGGCCAGCACGGTGCCCAGCCCCGGACACCAGTTGACCGGCGACTGGGCGGCGTAGGCCAGCCGGTGGTCGCTCAGCACGTCGGCCCGCTCGGCGTCGGTCAGCGCGCCCCAGGCGCGGCCGTCCGGGGTCGGCCGGGTGCCGGCGGCGAACTCGGCGATCAGCGTGTCGATCGGCCGGGCGCGGCCGGCCGACTCGTCGTACCAGGAGTTGTAGATCTGCAGGAAGATCCACTGCGTCCAGCGGTAGTAGTCGGGGTCGATGGTGGCGAAGGAGCGGCGGCGGTCGTGGCCCAGGCCCAGGCGGCGCAGCTGCTCGCGCATGTTGACGATGTTGGCCTCGGTGGAGACCCGCGGGTGGGTGCCGGTCTGCACGGCGTACTGCTCGGCGGGCAGGCCGAAGGCGTCGAAGCCCAGCGTGTGCAGCACGTTGTGCCCGGTCATCCGCTGGAACCGGGCGAAGACGTCGGTGGCGATGTAGCCCAGCGGGTGCCCGACGTGCAGGCCCGCACCCGAGGGGTACGGGAACATGTCCATGATGAACTTCTTGGGCCGGGCGGCCTGCTCGGGGTCGCCGTCCAGCTCGCCGCTGGGGTTGGGCGCGGCGAAGGTGCCGTGCTCGTCCCAGTGGTCCTGCCAGCTCTGCTCGATCCGGGCGGCCAGCTCGGCCGTGTAGCGGTGCGGCGCAGCCGTCTCGGCGGCCGGGGTGGTCTCGCTCATCGTCCTCGGTACTCCATCGCAATCGTGACGGCCGCGGCCGGGGAGCCTGCTGCCCTGCGCCGCTTTCTGGTCTGCCTGCGGGTTTCCCTCGGGAAACAAAAAAGCCCCTCACGCATGAGGGGTGCCGCACCGACGTGGATCCTGGTCAGCGCGGCTCGCTAAGCAGAAGGCTCACGGCTCGCATGGGCTCAGGTTACCGCAGCGGGCGCGGGGCCCGCACCGAGGTTCACCCCGGTGCGGGCCCCGCGTGGTGCTCCGCGGTCAGCGACCGCCGTGCGTGCGCTGCGGCAGCGTCGAGGTCACGTACCCCTTGCTGGGCGTGCCCACGCCGGTGACGTCGTCGTAGCCCACGGTGGCGTTCAGCGAGGCGTCCTTGCCGAGGCTGCGGAGGGACGTGATGGTGCCCTCCGAGGCGTCGAAGGCGTTCGCGAAGTCCACCCGGACCACCGCGAGGTCACGGCCCTGGCCCAGCGGGTGGTCGGTGACGTCGTGGTAGGCCGACGTGCCGTAGTTGTTGTAGATCGACGGGTTCGCGAAGCCGATCGCGATCCCGTGCCGCGCCTGCTGGGCGAGCGCCTGGACGCCGGCGATCACCGGGCAGGCCAGCGAGGTGCCGCCGATGCGGTACTCGCTGTACTGCAGCGACCCGTCGGGGAACGTCTGGGTCTGGCCGACCAGGAAGCCGGTGTTCGGGTCGGCGACCGCGGCGATGTCGGGCTCGACACGCTGCTTGACGGTGCCGCCGTTGGCCAGCGCCAGCGAGTCCGGCACGACGCCGCGCTGGTAGAACGGCTGCGCGTACAGGCTGCTGGTGCCGCCGCCCGCGCCCGAGGTGTACGGGCCCGGGAAGCCGGTCCAGGTCTTGCCGTCCGCGGACAGCACGGCCTTCTTGGTGCCCCAGCCGGTCTCCCACTGGTACTTGTCGTTCTTGCCGACCGCCAGCGAGGTGCCGCCGACGGAGGTGGCCCACGGGGAGTTTCCGGGGGTGTCGGCCTGCTTCACACCGGTGGACGCGACGTTGTCGCCCGCGTCGCCGGAGGAGAAGTAGAAGCCGATGCCCTCGACGGCGCCCTGCTGGAAGACCTGGTCGTAGGCCGCGGCCACGTCCGGGGTCTCGTTCGCCTCGACGTCGCCCCACGAGTTGGAGACGATGTCGGCGAGGTGGCCGTCGACGACCTTGTTCAGGGCGTCGAGCAGGTCGTTGTCGTAGCAGGAGGCGCCGGCGACGTAGACGATGTCCGCGTCGGGCGCGACCGCGTGCACGGCCTCGACGTCGAGCGTCTCCTCGCCGTACCAGCCGGACGCGCCGCAGATGTCGGTGCTGTTGAAGTCGCTCGGCAGGACCTGCGTGAGCTGGCCCTTCTTGTACTTCTGGTCGCCGTTGCGCTTCGCGTACTCGGCCGCGTCCTGGGCGATGTACGGGGAGGCGTACGCGTCGGTGATCGCGACCCGCACACCCTTGCCGGTGTACTTCCCGGCGCCGTACGCGGCACGCAGCTGCGCGCCGGTGTAGCCCTGGATCGCGTACGGGGCCTTGGTCCCGTACGCGTCCGGCAGCGAGGTGTTGGTCTTCGAGCCGTAGTACGAGGAGAACGGCCCGGCGTTCTTGAACACCGCGTCCGGCGGCGGCAGTTCGTCGTCGTGCTTGGACGTCTTCGGAGCGTTGTCCAGGCCCGTGACGGTGAGCACCGCGCCCTTGAGCGACGCGGGCGCGGAGGCCGTGGTCGCCGGGGCGTGGTAGACCTTGCCGCCCTTGGTGTAGTTGTGCAGCTGGGTGCCGAACGCCTTCTCGGCGGCGGCCACGTCACCGGTGACGGTGATGTAGTGCTGCGAGGTGCCGGTGACCTTCAGGCCGGCCGACTTCAGCCAGCCGGTGACCTCGGCTATCTGGGCCTTGGTCGCGCCGTAGCGCGCCTGGACCTGGGAGGCCGTCAGGTACTTGCCGTAGGAAGCCGAGTTCGGGTCGGAGACGGCCGCCGCATAGGCAGCCAGGCCCTTGGCGTCCTGTCCGGCCAGGTAGACGCGTGCGGTCACCTTGCCGGAGTCGGCCGCCGAGCCCTTGTCCGCCTGGGCGGTGGCCCACGCGGGCTTGGTCCCGTTCAGGAGCTGGCGTCCGCTCGGCTGGTCGGCCGTCGCGGACTGCGCGCCAAGCGCGAGCGCGCCGGCCACCAGGGGCAGTGCCGCGGCAGCCACCAGTCCAGCGCGCGTCATTCTGCGCTCAAATCTCATCAAACCCCCATGCGAAGCGAGTTGTCGTCGCGTGCTGCGGTGTGACCGCGTTCGCCGGTATGCGTACGGCTCGTACCGCAGAGCGACACTCTTTCGCTGATCGGTTCACGCCAGGGCCATGGTTTACCCAAGAGCAGGTCAAGGAACCGTCACCACCGCCCAGTTGGGACCGCGCGGCGAACTGACGCTAGCAGGGGGGCAGTCGACGCGACAGGGAACCGGCCGAGGGGCCGGTCCGACTTCGCCCCCGCCGTCGCGGACCCCACGGGCCGCGGCCGACGACACCCCCGCCACCACCCACCGGGGGGTGCGGGTGGCGAAGCCCCCGCCACGCGAGGCGAAGCCGAGCAGAAACGACAAGGGCGGACAGGCTCGCGCTTTCCGCGAGCACCCCCGCCACCCACCCACCGGGGGTGCGGGTGGCGAAGCCCCCGCCACGCGAGGCGAAGCCGAGCAGAAACGACAAGGGCGAAGCGGCTCGCGCTTTCCGCGAGCACACTCCGCCCTCGACCTTGTGGAGCTACGGGGAATTGAACCCCGGACCTCTTGCATGCCATGCAAGCGCTCTACCAACTGAGCTACAGCCCCGCGTCCGCCTCGTTGCCGGGGCGACTCGGGATACTTTACACGGCGGCGGGCGGCGGCCGCCAATCGGAATCGGGGCTGCGACCTCGGGTTTCACGGGCGTGGGAGAGTTCACACGCTCTCAATACGACGCCGCGCGGCACCGGGTTACGGTGGCCGGGGCCGGGGCGGCCGGCCCGGCCGTAGAGCAGCCCTGGAGACCGACGTGACCACCGCGTTCGACCCCGTCGACCTGTCCGGGACGCGCCTGCCCAACCGGATCGTCATGGCGCCGATGACCCGCAGCCGGGCGCACGGCCCCGGGCAGGCGCCGACCGCGGCGACCGCCGCGTACTACGCGCAGCGCGCCTCGGCCGGGCTGATCGTCACCGAGGGGGTGCAGCCCTCCCCGGTCGGCCAGGGCTATCCGGACACCCCGGGGCTGCACAGCGCGGCGCAGGTCGCCGCCTGGCGCTCGGTGACCGACGCCGTGCACGCCGCGGGCGGACGCATCTTCGCGCAGCTGATGCACACCGGCCGGATCGGCCATCCCTCGCTGCTGCCCGACGGGCTGGTCCCGGTCGGCCCGTCCCCGGTCGCGGCCGCCGGGAAGGTGTACACGGCGGCCGGCCCGAAGGAGTTCGTGACGCCGCGCGAGCTGACCGAGGACGACATCGCGCGCACGCTGGAGGACCACGTCGTGGCCGCCCGCAACGCCGTCGCGGCGGGCTTCGACGGCGTGGAGCTGCACGGCGCCAACGGCTACCTCGCGCACCAGTTCCTCGCGCCCAACTCCAACCGGCGCACCGACGCGTGGGGCGGCAGCCCGGAGCGCAGGGCCCGCTTCGCGGTGGAGATGGTGGCGGCGGTGGCCGGCGCGATCGGCGCCGAGCGCACGGGCTTGCGGATCTCCCCCGGCAACCCGCTGGGCGACATCGCCGAGCCCGAGCCGGAGGCCGCCTACCTGGCGCTGCTGCGCGGCCTCGAACCGGTCGGCCCGGCGTACCTGCACCTGGCGGAGACCGCCGACCGGGCCCTGACGCTGGAGCTGCGCAAGCGCTTCGGCGGCGTCTTCATCCTCAACGCCCGCACCGAGGGGCGCTTCTCGGGCCCGCAGGAGCTCGCGCTGATCGAGGACGGCACCGCCGACATGCTGTCGTACGGCGCCCTCTTCCTCGCCAACCCGGACCTGCCGCGCCGGCTGCGGGCCGGCGGGCCGTACAACACCCCCGACCGGGCCACCTACTACGGCGGTGACGAGCGGGGCTACACCGACTACCCGGCGCTGGCGGACTGAGCGTCCCCGGCGGGCCGCGACCCGCCGCCGCGGCTGAGCGCCGCGAGCACGCCGGCCAGCGACACCGCGGTCAGTGCCGCGGCGGTCACCGCGAAGGCGTGCGCCGAGGGGTGCGGGCCCGGCACGTCGAGCCGGTTGAGGTACAGCGTGCCGAGGGCGGCCACGCCGATCAGCTGACCGAGCTGGGTGACCGTGGCCAGCAGCCCGCTGGCGTCCGCGGCGTCCTGCGGCGCCACTTGGGACAGCGCGAGGGTGAAGGTCGGGCTGAAGCCCAGCGCCAGCCCCGCGCCGAGCACCAGCAGGCACACGTACAGCAGCGGGCCGCCGTGGCCGCCGCCGCGCAGTGTCAGGCCGAGTCCGGCGAAGGCCGCCGCCGCGACCAGCAGTCCGGCCGCGGCCAGCCGGGGCCGCCAGGTGACCGGCAGCCGCGCCCAGTTGAGCCCCAGGGCGCCGAAGCTGACCGCGGTCACCGCGAAGGTCAGGCCGGTGCGCAGCGCGCTGAAGCCCAGCCCGGACTGGAGGTGCAGGGCGACCGCGAAGAGGAAGCCCGCGTTGACCGCCATGGTGACGGCGAGGACGACGACCGCCCGGGCCATGCCCGGGGCGCGCAGCACCCGGGCGGACACCAGCGGGGCGCCGCCGCGCCGCGCCAGCCGCGCCTCGAGCGCGGTGAAGGCGGCGAAGAGCAGCACGCTCAGGCCCAGGCAGACCCAGCCCCACACCGGCCACCCCTCCTGCTGGCCGAGCACCAGCGGGACGGTGAAGAGCGTCACCGCGGCGCCGAGCGCGAGCAGGCCCGGCAGGTCGAGGCCGCGCCGGCGCTCCGGCGCCCGCCGGGTGTCGCGGGGCAGCACCCGCGGCGCCAGCACCAGCATCACCGCGCCGATCGGCACGTTGACCAGGAACACCGGACGCCAGCCGGTGCCGAACAGGTCGGCGCTGACCAGCACGCCGCCCAGCGACTGGCCCACGGCCGCGCCGGAGGACAGCACCGCGGCGTACACGCTCATCGCGCGGGTGCGGGCCTCGCCGGTGAAGTTCAGCTGCAGCAGGCTCAGCACCTGCGGGATCATCAGCGCCGAGCCCGCGCCCTGGACGAACCGGAAGCCGATCAGCTCGCCGGTGCTCTGCGCCAGCCCGCAGGCCAGCGAGGCCGCGGTGAAGACCGCGAGGCCGACCAGGAACAGCCGCCGGTGCCCCAGCAGGTCGCCCAGCCGCGCACCGGTGATGAGCAGCACCGCGTACGCGATGGTGTACCCGGCGATGATCAGCTGCAGCCCGGCGCCCGAGGCGTGCAGGTCGGTGCGGATGGTGGGCGCGGCGACGTTCACGATGAAGACGTCCAGCAGGGCCATGAACTGGCCGGTGAGGATGATGCCCAGCAGCAGGCCGGGGCGGGGTCCGGCCCGGCCTGAGCCGTGTGCGCCGGGATCGGCGCCGGCGGCGGAGCGGGTCGTCGCGGCGGCGGGGAGCGAGGCGGCGGCGGGACCCGGCGCCGAGGTGCGCAGTACGTTGTCGGCCATGCTCCGAGCCTGACGGGAGCGCGGTACCGGTAACGAGAGCCCGGTGATCCTGGTACTGACAGCACCTGGCAGCCGCGGCGGGCCCGGGTGAGGATGGGCGGTATGGCAGGCCAGCCGCAGACCCGAGTCCAGCCGCCCGCCCGATCCACCGCACCCGCCCGGCGGGCCACGCGCCGCACCGAGCTGGCCGCCTTCCTGCGCAGCCGCAGGGCCCGGATCTCCCCCGCGGACGTCGGGATGCCGCCGGGCCTGCGCCGCCGCACGCCCGGCCTGCGCCGCGAGGAGGTCGCGCAGCTCGCCGGGGTGGGCGTCACCTGGTACACGTGGCTGGAGCAGGGCCGGCCGATCAACGCCAGCGTCCAGGTGCTCGACGCGGTGGCCCGGGTGCTGCAGCTCGACGTCACCGAACGCGAGCACCTGTACCGGCTGGCCGGCATCCCCTTCGTGCGCGAGCCGGTCTCGGACGCCGAGGTGGTCGGCCAGGAGGTGCTCGGCATCCTCGACGCGCTCGACCCGCTGCCGGCCGCGGTCTACAACGCCCGCTACGACGTCCAGGCGTCCAACGCGTCCTACCGCACGCTGTGGCCGATGACGTCGGTCGTGCAGCGGTGGGAGCGCAACGTCCTGTACAAGCTGTTCACCGTCCCGGAGTGCTGCTCCACCTTCGTCAACAGCTCGGAGGAGCTGCCCTGGATGGTCGCGCAGCTGCGCCGCTCCTACGGCCGCCACGTCGGCGAACCGGCCTGGGAGACCTTCGTCGCGCTGATGGTGTCGGAGAGCCCGCGCTTCGCCCAGCTGTGGGCGAAGGCCGACGTGGCCGCCCCGGGCCGCCGGGTGAAGATCTTCCGGCACCACGAGATCGGCAGGATCGCGCTGACGTCGACGTCGCTGGGCATCGACGGCATGGCCGAGCACCGCATCGTGGTGTACACCCCGGTCTCCGAGGAGGACCGGCTCCAGATCGAGCGGCTGCGGGGGCTCGACGACCCGATCATCGGCTGCCGCAAACACGGCAGCCGGCTCTCCGAGGCCCTCACCGACCGCGCCCACACCGCCCGCCCCTGACCCCCGGGGGCGCCGGCAGCGCAGGCGTGCGGGTGGCGAAGCCCCCGCCACGCGAGGCGAAGCCGAGCAGAAACGACAAGGGCGAAGCGGCTCGCGCTTTCCGCGAGCACCCCCGCCACCCACCCACCGGGGGTGCGGGTGGCGAAGCCCCCGCCACGCGAGGCGAAGCCGAGCAGAAACGACAAGGGCGGACAGGCTCGCGCTTTCCGCGAGCACCCCCGCCACCACCCACCG